>MWLD01000070.1 GCA_002018045.1 Candidatus Synechococcus spongiarum LMB bulk15M | reverse complement strand
GGGTGTAGCAATCTGGTTGAATGCAGCAGAGCTTATCCGGGGTTTCTTGCCCCGGCCTCATTGAAGCAGATCAGAAACCATTGGAAGGGTCTCATGCAAAACTGCTTATCCGGGGTTTCTTGCCCCGGCCTCATTGAAGCGGGGTGTTGGAGGACCGCAAGACCACCCTGCCGGCCAGGCTTATCCGGGGTTTCTTACCCCGGCCTCATTGAAGCGAGCAATCCTCTAGCCTTCAGTTTCAGCTATTCAAACTTATCCGGGGTTTCTTGCCCCGGCCTCATTGAAGCGCCCTCGACCTCGCGGGCGGCGACCATATTCATTGGCTTATCCGGGGTTTCTTGCCCCGGCCTCATTGAAGCCAATACTCGATCCGGACCAGGTCCTGGATGATGGTGTGATGTTATCCGGGGTTTCTTGCCCCGGCTTCATTAAGACTCCACCAACTCCAACTGGCGACCCGGACCAGCCTCGTCAAGGAAGCCGAATGCTGCAAACACAGCGGGATCCGTGTGGATGATGTGTTGTTGACCACCCTGCGGTTCCAGCAGAAAGCCATCCTGGTCCAGCCGACGCATCAGGGCTGCCGCCTCCTCGAAACGGGCGGCCATGGCTGCCAGGCTATGGCAATCCTCACTCAACCCTTTGTCCTGCCATGTGAAATAGGGCATGGCGATCACCAGAATCCGCTTCCCCTAGCCTGCCAGCAACAGCAAGCCCAGGACAACAGAGGCCGCGGTAGCCAACCAGAACCCCACCACCACGGTCACCTCGCTGTACCCGCTCAACTCGAAGTGGTGATGCAGGGGGGCCATGCGCAGCAGCCGCCGGGGTTGTCCCCACCAGCGGCGACTCAACTTGAACCAACCCACCTGGAGCACCACGGAGAAGGATTCGGCCATGGGCACCGCACCCATGACCAATAGTGCCCAAAGGCTATCGCTGAGCAAGGCCAGCCCCGCCAGAACTCCCCCCAGCGCCAAGGACCCCGTATCTCCCATGAACGCCTTGGCAGGGCGGCGGTTATGCACCAGAAAACCCAGATAGGCGCCTGCCAGGGCTGCCGCAAACCCTGCCAGGGCCGGGTCACCGCCGTTGCCCCGCACCATCAACTGGATGGCCATTCCCAGGAGGACGATAGCGCCGCAACCTGCCGCCAGGCCATCCAAACCGTCCATGAGGTTGGTGGCGTTGCTTTCCGCCAGAAAGGTCCACAGGCCCAGAGGCCAGATCAGTGGACCCAACTCCAGCACCCCGCCAAAGGGGAAAGACACCTGGGTAGGTAACCAACCCTGCCGGGTGGCTTTGGCCAGGAAGACAACGGCCACCAGCCCCTGTAGCAACAGCTTGGTGGAGGCCCTCAGGCCTTGATTTTTCTTCTGCCGCAGGCTTTGCCAATCATCCAGACCACCGATAGTCATGAAGCCCAAGCCAGTGGCTGCCAGCAGGAGTAGCCGGCCGTCACCGGCATCTACCCATCCCCCCAGCACCACGCCACAGGGCACCAGAAGCAAGCCAGCCATGGTGGGGGTGCCACTTTTGCTTTGGTGGTTGCGGGGGCCGTCAACACGAACGGTCTGGCCCATACGCAGGCGCCGCAGGATGGGAATCCCCAGGCCACACACCACGGCACTCACCAGGCCGGCGAGGAGAAGGAGCGGGCCGAGCTGGAGCTGGCGCGTATGGTGATCCGCCAGCAGTGCCGCCAGCAGCGCCAAGCCGATGAGGAGGACCGCCCAAGTGGCGCCGGAGCCAGGCAGGTTGTGTCGTGGTGAGGAGGCTACCGGGTCGTGTCCTGCACCCATCCCGTAGCGGACGACTGGAGTCAGCCTAAGCCTTGGGCGTCAACAGGACTGAATTCAGTCTTCCCAGTTGTCCTCCTGCTCGTCGTCCTTGCTGTAGTTCTCCCTTTCACCCATGAGTACGGAGAGTTCCTCCTCTTCCACGGTGCTGAGGTCCTGACCCTGATACTTTTCTTCCTGCAAAAGCCGCCCTGTGGTCTGTAACCAGGTGAGCAGGTCGGGTTCCTCCCGCAGAGGCAGTACCGGCGCAGGATCGTCACGACGGTAGTAGCTGAGAGACGGGTTGGGATTGTCGAGTGGATCGAGATGGGCGTCGCTCATCCGGGAAGGGAAATAACGTGGAGGATCATTCTAGGAGCATTCCCGAAGCGTATTGGTTGCCCATGACCTCCGGTTCGTTTTTCAAATTGCAACTCACCCTGTCCGTCTGGGGCGTGGCCTGGCTGCTGTCTCTGCTGATTCGGCATTGGGGACACTCCGCCCCACTCACCACTCCTCCAGGACCCGTGTTGCTGGCGGTGGTGGCAGGACCTGGCATTGTGGCAGCGATGGCCATCTTGAGCCAGTGGCTGACGACACGTCAGAATCAATCATCCAGGATGAAGTGAACTCATGATCCGGGCGCGTCGCGTGGTGTTGGCCTACTCCGGAGGGGTGGACACCAGTGTCTGCATCCCCTACCTGCGGCAGGAGTGGGGTGTGGAGGAAGTCGTTGCTTTTGTGGCGGATCTGGGCCAGGGGGACGAGCTGGAACCCATCCGTCGGAAGGCTCTCCGTGCCGGAGCCAGCCAGGCGTTGGTGGAGGATCTGGTGGAGCCGCTGGTGAAGGAGTTTGCCTTGCCGGCCATTCGCGCCAACGGGCTCTATCAGGGGCGCTACCCTCTCTCCACGGCCTTGGCGCGCCCCTTGATTGCCCGCCATCTGGTGAAGGTAGCTCGCAAACTGGGAGCAGACGGGGTGGCCCATGGTTGCACCGGCAAGGGCAATGACCAAGTGCGCTTTGACCTGGCCATCGCTGCCCTGGCGCCGGATCTCGCCATTCTTACCCCGGCGCGGGAGTGGGGCATGAGCCGTGAGGACACTATTACCTATGGCGAGCGCCATGGCATTCCGGCGCCAGTGAGCAAGGGTTCGCCCTATTCCATCGATCTCAACCTGCTGGGTCGAAGTATTGAGGCGGGTCGGTTGGAAGATCCCTGGTTGGAGCCCCCTGCGGATGTCTATGACCTCACGTGCAAGCCGGAGGCTGCCCCTGACGAGGCGGCCGTAGTGGAGGTTGGCTTTGCCCAGGGCAACCCTGTCACCCTCGATGGCCAGTCCCTGGATCCGGTGACCTTGATCCGGCAGGTCAATGTCCTTGCCGGGACCCATGGCTATGGGCGGATTGACATGATCGAGGATCGGGTGGTGGGGATCAAGTCACGGGAGATCTATGAAACCCCGGGAATGCTGCTGCTGATCCGGGCCCACCAGGAGTTGGAATCCATCTGTCTGGCGGCGGACGTGATGGCCACCAAGCGCCAACTGGAGCAGCGTTGGGCGGAACTCGTCTATCGAGGACTCTGGTTCGGCCCTCTCAAACAGGCCCTGGACGGCTTCCTTGACGTAACCCGGAAGGACGTGAACGGTCGGGTTCGCCTCAGGCTTTACAAAGGGAGTTGCACCGTGATCGGCCGTGAGGCCAGCCATGGCCTCTATGACATGGATCTGGCCACCTACGGCAGAGAGGACACGTTCGACCATCGGGCCGCGGCAGGTTTCGTCTACGTTTGGGGCTTGGCCACTCGCCTCTGGGCCAGCCGCCACCCCTGACCTGACGGATCAGCGGCCGACAACCGATTGGCCGGTTGTTCGGCCCGGCTTGATGTCAAGTGTTCTCGGTATCCGGCCTGGCGGCATTGGTCGTTGCCTTGACCTGTTCGCCGCGGGAGTCACGGGATACGGTGGCAACGCTCAGCTTGATGGTGAGATAGCGGATCACGTCGTCACCAAGACCCATGGCCTGCTCCAGTACCACCACCTGTTGCCCGTTGCCGGAGTGGTGCAGTTGTACGTAAATCCCCTCCGTGTGCTTCCCA
>MWLD01000014.1:17591-43378 GCA_002018045.1 Candidatus Synechococcus spongiarum LMB bulk15M | reverse complement strand
CCGCGCCAGACCCATCAACGCATCTCCCCACACCGACATCAACGGAACACTCTCCTACCAGGATCTTGCGGAGCAGATTGGCGCATTCAAGCTGGCGGTGTATCAGCCCAGTGCCTATGTTGTTGATCAGGAACGACTGGCTGAACTGGAAAGCAGGCGCCAAGCACAAAACTTCAACCAGAAAGACAGTGAACGCTTCCTGGTGGGGATGATGCGCGTCAATGCGCTCAAACGGCTGGAAAGTTCCGCCCACGCCTTACGGCTCACCATGGACCGCATCATTGACAAGATCAACAAACTGCTGGACAAAGTTGAACGCTACGGGCAGGGGGATGAATCCCCAACCCATGGGCGCATCGACGAGGAAATCGTGCCCGATGCCGATGAGGAAGACGAGGAATTTGTCGTGAATCGAAATCGAAGCCGCAATCTCTACCGGCTGGCTGAACTGGACCTGCCCCGCTGGACATCTGACCTCAAGGACGACAGGGCCGTGTTGTCCGCGGTTCGGGATCGGGTGGCCGCCATCACACCGGAGCGGGACGGCAAGCTGCAAGATCTCAAGCAACGGATCCGCAACAAGGTGAACCAGCCAACCCGGAATCGGGACGGCAAGCCCAACCGCAAGCTGCTGGTGTTCACCACGTTCAAGGACACGGCCTGCTATTTGTACGACAACCTGAAGCCGTTGATGCAAGAATTGGGCATCGCCATGGCCATGGTGTCCGGCAATGAAACCTACGCCACGGCTGGCGACAACACTTTCAACGCCATCCTGACCAACTTTGCCCCCACGGCCCGCCAGCGGAGCGCAACGGACGCCAACCATGACATTGACCTGCTCATTGCCACGGACTGCATCTCCGAGGGGCAAAACCTGCAAGACTGCGACACCGTCCTGAACTACGACATCCATTGGAATCCCGTGCGGCTGGTGCAACGGTTCGGGCGCATCGACCGCATTGGTAGCCACAATTCGTCCGTGCAGATGGTGAACTACTGGCCCACCAACGACATGGAGATTTATTTGCGTCTGCAAAACCGGGTGCAAGCCCGCATGGCCTTGGCGGATCTCACCGCCAGCGGCGACGAAGACCCCTTCAGCGAGGAGGACATGGAACGGGACCTGCGCTTCCGGGATGCCCAGCTTCTCAAGCTCCGGGAGACAATCCCCGACCTGGACGACTGCGACGACGCTCCGGGGTTGGCGGACTTTACGCTGGACGATTTTCTCACCCAGCTTCTGCGCTATCTGGAGCGCAACAAAGCCGCCCTGGAGGCCATGCCCCCCGGTGTCTATGCCGTCACCGAAGAGGACGGCAAGACCCAACCCGGCGTGATCTTCTGCCTGCGGCAGCGCAACGCCGGCATGGACAAGCAGCACCGCCCCGCCAGCCCCGTGCATCCCTATTACCTGGTCTACATCCAAAGCGACGGCGTCATCCGCTATGGCTGCGGCAGCGCCCGGAACATCCTCGTGGCCCTCGAGGCCGCTGCCGCTGGCCAAACCCGGCCCATCACCCGGCTTTGCCAACAATTCGATCAGGAGACCCAAAACGGCCACCGGATGGACCACTACGAGACCCTCTTGAGCCACTGCATTGCCCAGATTCGCCAAGCCCACCACCGCAACCAGGCCGCCGGCCTGGGCCGCTCCGGTGACGCCGGTTTCAGACTGGCGCGGGCACGGGAAGCACCGCGAGACGCCAGGGATTTCGAGTTGGTAAGCTGGCTAGTCATCAAGGAGACACCATGACGGAACTGAATGCCGCCATCAAAGCTGCCCTGGCTTCCCTGGCCGCTGGGGATACCCTCCTCCCCCAGGCAGCCACCCAATTGTTTGCTGTGCTGGGTTACCGCAGCACACGGGTGTTGGAGGGGCAAAGTGGCCGGGTGGAGGATTTTGTTGCGCAATTCCCGGCTGACAGAGAAACGGAGTCGGAAAACAGACTCCGTGAGAACGCCACGGCAATTCATATCCTGTTTCAAGTGACGGACGAGGAAATCAATGAAGAGCTATCGCACAGCGGCCAGGTTACATTGACAGAAAACTTCGACACAGGCCTCAACAAAAGCTACCTTTTCCTCGCTGTTGAACTCAATCAGTCCGGCGTCTCCCGCAGCCAATACGCCGAATTCACCAGGGAAATCAACAAGCGCTTCCCCATGCCCGCCTTCCTGCTCTTTCGTGCTGAAGGCGGTCTCGTTACCTTGGCCTTTGTCCAGCGCCGCCGCCACAAACGGGACGACCAGCGTCACGTGTTGGGAAGCGTGTCTCTGATTCGTGATATTGACCCCGCCAACCCCCACCGCGCCCATCTGGAGATTCTGGCGGAGCTCTCGCTTACCAGTCGTCGGGATTGGATGGGCAGCCACAACAAACCATTCAACTTTGATGGCCTGCTGGCGGCGCTGCTGGCCAGCCTGGATACCCAGGAACTCAACAAGCGCTTCTATAAAGACCTGTTTGGCTGGTTCAATCGCGCCGTGGACGAGGCCAGATTTCCCACGGATCAAAGACGCACGTTGCCGCCGGAGGAGCACGTGATTCGCCTCGTCACCCGTATGTTATTCGTGTGGTTTATCAAGGAAAAAGGATTGGTGGACGAGGATTTGTTTATCGAGGAACAGGTGCGCTCGCTGCTGAAAAACTACGACTTGGCCCAAGGTGATTCCTACTACCGCACTGTGTTACAAAATCTGTTCTTTGCTACTCTCAACACCGAGATTGACAAGCGTGGCTTCAGCGCCACACAGCAAACAACACACCGGGATTTCTCCCGCTACCGCTATCAGAACGAGATGGCCAACTCTGAAAGACTACTGGCGCTTTTCAAGCGAACGCCCTTTATCAATGGCGGTCTCTTCGACTGCCTGGACAGCTTCGACTCCACCAGCGCCGGCGGCTACCGCATTGATTGTTTCTCTGACAACGTCACAGTCAAAGGGCGCCGGGAATACGGCATGGTGTCGGTACCCAACAAGTTGTTCTTTGGCAATGACGGGTTGGTGACACTGTTTAACCGCTACAAGTTTACTGTAGAGGAAAATACCCCCGTTGAACAAGAGGTGGCCCTGGATCCCGAGTTGCTGGGCCGGGTATTCGAGAACCTGCTGGCTGCCGTGAATCCGGAAACCAAGGACAGCGCCCGCAGGAAAAACGGCTCCTACTACACCCCTCGCCTGGTGGTGGATTACATGGTGGAAGAAGCGCTGGTGGCCAGCCTGGCCAGTAAAGTGCAGCCCACCGCTGGAGACGCCAAGTTCCTGTGTGACCGCCTCCACTATCTTCTGGACTACGAAGACGCCTTTGACGACGCCCAGGGCCTGTTTGAGGATGCTGAGGTCAAAGCGATTGTGGGAGCCATTGCCGAGCTCAAAGTGCTGGATCCAGCAGTTGGCTCGGGCGCCTTTCCCATGGGCGCGCTCCATACACTCACCTTGGCGTTGCGGCGGCTTGACCCCGATAACCAGCGGTGGAAAGCGCTGCAAAAAGAGATGGCCACAAAGCGGGCAGCGGCAGCGTTTGACACCAACAACCAGCAGAACCGGGACGAGGAGTTGCAAGACATCAGCGCCACCTTTGAGCGCTACAGGGATTCGGACTTTGGACGCAAGCTTTATCTCATCCAGAACAGCATCTTTGGCGTAGACATTCAGACCATCGCCTGCCAGATCGCCAAGTTGCGCTTCTTTATCTCCCTGGCCATTGAGCAACAGCCTAACAACAACCCCAGAGACAACTACGGCATCAAACCCCTACCCAACCTGGAAACCCGCTTTGTGGCAGCCAATACCCTGCTGGCGTTGGCAAGTGACCAGGGCGTGCTCTCCTCACAACGCACCCAGGAACTGGAACAGCAGTTGCGGGCAAACCGCGAACGTTATTTTCATGCTAAAACTCGGGACTTGAAATTGGAATGCCAAATAAAAGACCGCCGCTTACGCGGCAATCTGACCATTGAGCTCCAAACCATTGGTATGGAGAGAGTAGACGCTGAAAAAATCGCCGCCTGGGATCCCTACGATCAAAACGCCAGCACCGATTGGTTTGATGCTGAGTATATGTTTGGTGTGGCCGACGGATTTGACGTGGTGATTGGGAACCCTCCCTATAATCAGCTTCAAGAAGACGGCGGCAAACTAGGGAAGCTGTACAAGAATGCTGGTTATGTGACTTTTGTCAGTACCGGTGACATCTATCAACTCTTTTATGAGCAGGGTTGCCAGATGTTGAGGGCACAGAAAGGTATTCTGGCCTACATCACTTCCAACAGTTGGCTAAAAGCCGAATACGGCAAGAAAACCCGCCGCTACCTGGCCGAACACCATACTCCGGCAGTCCTGTTGGAATTGGGCAAGGACGTTTTCGAGTCGGCCATTGTGGATTCCAGTATTCTGCTGCTGCGGCAAGGCGGCAAGGGCAAACCATTCCCGGCTGTGGACCTGGAGCAAGTGGAAGCTGAAACTACGGACTTCCCGCCTCCGCCGCCTCTGTGGGGCAGTGTAGCGCCAGAAAGCGATGCTCCCTGGAGCATACTATCTGTTGTAGAATCAAGTATTATGAAGAAAATACGCACGAAAGGAACACTGCTGCGCCAGTGGGATGTGACGATGTACCGGGGAGTAACAACAGGCCTCAACGACGCCTTCATCATCGATGACCAAACTCGTGCTGCGCTTATTGCTGCTGACTCCCAGTCTGCCGAGATCCTCAAGCCGGTGCTGCGAGGCCGGGATATACAACGCTATCAAGTCGACTGGAAGGGCTATTGGTTAATCGCGACGCTCCCTGCTCTGGACATTAAAATTGACGATTATCCAGCAGTGAAGAAATATCTACTTTCCTTTAGCCAAGCACGGTTAGAGCAGTCGGGGAAGAAATTACCTGATGGGAAAAAGTCCAGAAAGAAGACCAATAATGCGTGGCATGAACTACAAGATGCCTGCGCTTACTACGAGGAGTTTGATAAAGAGAAACTGTTTTGGATGGACCTCACGGAACGAGGACGTTTCGCGTATGATTTCAGCAAAATGTTTTGCCTGAATACTGCATTTATGATGACTGGTTCAGGAATCAAGTACCTTTGTACTATACTCAATTCCATAATGGCGACCTGGTTTATGGGAACTACCGCGCTTAACTCTGGCATGGGCGTAACGCGATGGATAGGCCACACAGTTGAGTCAATTCCCATTCCCAAAATCTCCGCTATTCAGCAGAAGCCCTTTATCAAGTTGATAGATCATATCCTGCAAATCAAAGCCACCAACCCATCAGCCGACACCAGCGCACTGGAGGCAGAAATTGACCGCCTGGTTTATCAACTCTACGGGCTGACACCCGAGGAAATAGCCGCGGTGGAGGGATCATCGCCAGGTCTGGGAGGGCAAGCGCCATGAAGATCAAACGCGTTGTTTTCCCTGAAGCGCTGCTGAACGCTCTTCGAGATGGGCGGCTGGTGGTGTTTGCTGGCGCTGGCGTGTCGATGGGGCCGGCCGGGCTGCCCAGTTTTCGCAAGCTGGCTGAGCGGGTGGCTGAAGGGACTGGTGAGTCCATTGCAGCATCCGAGACCGACGATCAATTCCTGGGGCGGCTAGAAAAAGATCCTGGAGTCAAGGTCCACAAGCGGGCCGCTGACATTTTGCAGCCGGACAACCTGAAACCCAATGCGCTCCACCGGAACCTGCTGCGTCTTTTTCAGGGAACGAGTAGTGATCCAGTGCGAATCGTCACCACCAACTTTGACTGTCTGTTTGAGCAGGCGGCAGAGACAGGGGGCCTGTTCAAGAACAAGCCCAAGGTGTTCGAGGCTCCAGCGCTGCCGCTGGGCAGCCGGTTTGAGGGCATTGTTCATCTCCACGGCTCTGTCAAGGAACCGGAGGAGATGGTGCTGACCCACCGTGATTTTGGCTCCGCTTACCTGACGGAAGAAGACGGCTGGGCGCGTCGCTTTCTGGTGTCTCTCTTTGCCAAGTACACCGTGCTGTTCGTCGGCTACAGCCACAGTGACACCATTATGACCTACTTGACGCCATCCTTGCCGCCGGATGGTGGAGAAAAGCGTTTTGCACTTGTTGGCAGAAAAAGCAATGATCTTGATCGTTGGCGTAAAATGGGCATTAAGCCCATTAGGTTTCCTCAGGAGAACAGAGACGACTTTACCCGTTTAGACGAGGGAGTAAAGGGCTTGGCAGGCTTCAGGCGGCGCAGACTACTGGAATGGCGCGAGGAGATCACGAGAATAGCCGCCCAAGAACCGCTCAATATCAACGACGAAGATAGTGACACCATCAACTACGCCTTGGGAAGCCTGGATCTCACACGACTCTTTGTTAACGCTGCCGAATCTCTGGAATGGATTGCCTGGCTCGACGATCGGAGGCACTTAAAGCGCTTCTTCGCTGAGGGAAATCTTAAGGAACAAGACAAGATTTTATCCAAGTGGCTGGCGAATCAGTTTATTAGAAATCATTTTAATCAATTACGCTCAGTAACCTCAAAGCATGGCAGAAGGCTAAATGGATATTTCTGGAACATTCTGCTGCAAGAACTTGCTCTAGCTGAAGAAAACACGGTAGATCCCAAAACGCTTTCACGATGGGTTCACATTCTGATGAATCATGTTCCTGTAGATGTTGATGGTTACTTCTTCTTCAAGTTAATGAAGCACTGTGCAAGAGCTGGAGAGTTCCAGAGTTTACTGCAGGTTTATGACACCATAACTGTAAGAATAGTTTCATTTTCATCAGATTTCAAACAGAGCGAAATTGATTCTTTGGATAATACCATGAGAGAGTTCTGGAATACATGCTTGAAGCCTAACTTTCAACACATTGCCCATACACTACTGGAGCGAACCACCATGCGGCTGGAGAAACGTTATGCAATGGCGTGGGAAGAGGAAGGGAATAGGGGGATGGACTATGATAGCTCCTTTAGAGAAGCGATTGAATACCGTGACCAAGATGAAGAGCCCAATGGGATTGACCTGCTTATTGATGTGACGCGAGATTGCTTGGAGTGGCTGGCCAGAAACGACTCCGATACAGCAAAGTTATGGTGTGACCGCTTTGCCGGTGCCAATGCACCATTGTTGCGGCGTTTGGCAGTTCATACAGTAAGAATCAGACAAAACTGGTCTGCTAACCAAAAGATCACTTGGCTGTTAGAGAAATTTGATGTCTATGAAATCATGACTCTCGACGAGATCCTTCGCATGGTTGCTGATGTGTATCCACAAGCTAGCAGTCAGCAAAGACAGGAGCTAGTCCAAGCAATTTCTCAATACCAAGCACCATCAGAAACATCTGACAATAGCTCTGTACAATCAGCTTATCGTCAGTTTAATTGGTTCCAATGGTTGCACAGGTCTGATCCAGATTGCTCCCTGCTGAAAGCAGCGCTGGATAGAATTCAGTCACAATATCCTCAGTGTCAATCGAGAGAGTCTCCAGACGTTAACTATTCGTATTCAGCAGTAAACTTGAGTGAAAGTCTTGGGTATGCTGAAAAACTCTTGACAAAGCCAGCGTCTGAATGGTTACCTGATTTACTGGGCTATCAGCCCAGTCAAGAAGAGGAAAGACTGTCTGGGCAAAGCCGCGGTGATTTGCTACTAAAAGTCTGTAACGCAGCGGAAAGAAATCCATCTTGGGGCCTGGATCTTGCGGATGCAATGGCTGCACAGTCCGAGTGGGGAAGCGACTTGTGGGAATGGGTTATTTACGCCTGGGAGAGGGAGAAGACTGATCTGGACCAAGACAGTAAGAGACGTATTCTGGCTTATCTCCGTACCAATGAATTGCACCAGAAGCGCAACGCACGAGCCATTGCTGGCGTTCTCAACAGGTTGATTCAGAACAGCGATGCAGCAGACTTCACAGAATGGCCTGATCCATTGCATAAGATAGCCATTGCCATACACCCGCACGCTGTTACCGTTGAGGACAAATCCACAAAAGATCCGCAGGACAGGGATTGGTTTCAGGATGCCATCAATCACCCATCTGGCAAGCTAGCTGAGTTTTGGTGTCACAGTATCTCACACTGGTACCGCCAACAAACGGAAACTCCGCAAGAGCTCAGCCCTGAACACCGTCGTGCGCTAGATACCATCATTGAAGATCATGGCATCCCTGGAAAACTTGGCCGCACCATCCTGGTTAGTTGGCTCCACTCTCTGAATTACCTGGATAGCACCTGGACAGAGAACCATCTGCTTCCCCTGTTTGACGCCCAGCATGAAGATTTTCCATGTGCCTGGGATGGTCTAAGTTGGGGGCATTTTTCCCTGGAGATCGCTGAGTTGTTGCAGGACAAACTGATTGATGCACTCCAGCAGGCCCTAGATTTTCCAGAGAATAGCTTAGAACGCTTTATAAAACTCTATGTTATTGCAATGAGTTATCTGATTAACGATGCTAAAGATAAATGGATTTGTAAATTCTTCAGGCATACACAAAAGAAACCCGAACTAAGGCACAAATTTACTATGCAAATTAGTCACCTTCTCCGCAATCTTGATGAGAACAGCCAAAGAGAGTGGTGGAAGGTCTGGCTCAAAGATTATTGGAACAATCGTTTGCAGGGTATACCTTCCCCACTAGAAAACGCAGAAATCTCTATAATGCTTGAAAAATGGGTAATCCATCTGCAAGGGGTGTTTCCTGAAGCTGTCTCTACGGCAGTGCAGATGAATCCAGTCAACCTGGAGAAATGTTCACGTCTTTTACACCACATTGATCAATCTAATTTGATCGACTGCCACCCAAATGATCTAGCCAGGTTCTTAATCCATCTTGGTAAATCTGACCACCTTCCATTGTCCTGGAAACATAGTCCGAATGTTCCTCGTAAGCTGCTGAAAAAAGGCTTGCCAGAGGAATTGGACCAAGAGCTACGCGAGCTCATTCTAAAAATCGAGATTACGTAGAGCAGGGAGACATTGAACCAAGGATCTAGTGGGGATAGCAATTCAGCCGACGGGCCACTTGATGCCCGTCGCTTGCCGCATCCCTCGTCTCGTCATTTCCGCGAAAGCGGGAATCCATCCATCAGCCCGCAATCAAAAAGCCTGGATGTCCTGGCGTGGGTGAAGGTAGGGCAAAGGAAGGGCAGTGGAAGTTGTCAGGTGTTGGAACATGAATTCCCGCTTTCCACGGGAATGGCGGGGAAGACGTGGGGATAGCGGAACGTGATATGGACGGGAAGTAATGCGGGAACAGTGGTGACGGGTGCGAGAATGATGCAAAGGAGTTTGTTTTGAGTCCAGCCTTTTCTGAAGAATGAGAGGGGCTCAAACAGGCATCTAATTGCGCGGTTTGCAGCGGTGACGATCTAGTAGATTTTTCTTTTCTTGTGTAAAACTCTTGTTTTCCAATGTAGAGTAAATTTTGCCGCGAGGATTATTGATAATCTCGGCATTCCTAAAATCTTCATGCAAATTCTTGTCATTGGAGAATAGAAGCCGGGCACCGCTCACCTGTGCCAGGGCGATAATATGTGGGTCATCGGACTGGAGTTCATCGTGTTCTTCAACTTCTCTGGTCTTATTATTGACGCAATTATCATCAATGTTCACCAGTTGACCTGCAAGAATTGCCTGGTTGGCCCACATGCGGAATTGAGGAACTCCCTGGTCAAGCTCTTGTTTCAGCTTCCCTCCAACAACCAGATTGCCCTTGCCACGACTAAGCCATCGGAAAAATCTTCCCCCCGCCTCAGTAGCTTGTCCAGCATTGCTGCCAAACACCTCATGGGCAGCGTTTGTGTCGACAATCGCGCACATTGGTCAAGTCTCCACCTTGGAGCGTTCCGAAGAGCGCTCCGGCCACAGGGACCGGGTCATCTCATCCATGAAGAACTGCCGGTAGCCATCGGGAGCACCCAGAACGTTCCCCTGCTCATCAAGGCGAAGGGAGTGGATCCGCACGTCCAGGTCCCGGCGCTCGAAGAAGAGAATGGATACGTCCTCCGGCTTCAGGCCGGAGACGCCGTCCCGCACGTCCATACGCACGCGGTCCATCAGATGATCGCTGTGGGTCTCGACAATCAACTGACGCAGGGGACTAGCCACCTGGCAGAAGACGCTACCGAGGGCTGCCTGTGCGCTGGGGTGGAGATGCACCTCCGGTTGTTGAAGGAGGAATTGTCGTGGATAGTAACAGTAGAGGCTTTCAGGTCTCTCTTGCTCAGCGTCATCCCAAGGTTGCTCAACTTTATCGTGGAGTAGTTCTGTGATGATCGGGAGCGCCTGGCTGACGCCATAGCCAACATCAATGAGGTTACGCCATGGTCCCTTGCGCTTCGTCTGTCCAGACTTCCTTACCTGCACTTGAAAGGGGTCGCTGGGGAACCTGCCAAGATGTCGTATTCTGATCTCGTCAAAGAGACCAGAGCTGCATCCGAAGTTTTCGAGGTGCTGCTTCAATTTGGCCCACACTTCAGGTTGGTGTAGGGACAATTCCGCAAGAAGCATGGGAACGGAATGACCCTCAGGGTCAGAGACGGAACTTGCAGGGTCGTAGGTACGGCGGGGTTGTGAACGGATAGGTGCGCTGGCAAAAAAACGGGAAAACCTATCTACGTGTTCCATCCTAAATATTTTAACCATTGTACACATTGCGATGTTGAGAGAACATAAATCTTGCATATCGCTTTCGATTATATTTGAACTATCGTTCTCTGGTTTAAAGATGTTGACAATATCAAGGAATTCTTCTGGTCTGCGACTGAGAATAGGTAGATCATAGACAAATAGTGAAGTCATCATGTTGCGTTCCGAAAAGGGCATCGGTTTATTCTGAAAAGGGAAATAACTAGATATATCCCATATCCCTCGTTTTGTGCCTACTTTGACGGATGGAGATTCATAATCAAAAGCAATCCAGGTATTCTCTTCTTTATTCATTCCATCCAGAGAAATGCGCAGACAGACAGGCACAGGAGCAGTTCCCTTTGTGTCTTTCCCAAACTGCACAGCAAGCTTCCACTTGCCTTGTCTGTAAGCCTCGGAAACCCAATTCTGACAACCGTGCCAGCTATCCTTGTCAAACAAGGCAGCAATCTCCGCACTGAATGTTTCTGGCCTGCCCCGCTTGCCGCCTGGGTAATGGGCAACCTCGTCAAAGCTGCCCAAATCATAGGGCGGCCGCTTGAAGTCTGGAATGTCGTCATGGAAAAAGTCGTCCAGCGCCCTGAGCAGAGCCAGGAAGGAAGTTTTGCCGGTGCTGTTTTCGCCCACCAGGAGCGTGAGCGGAGCGAGACGGGCCGTCTGTTTCTCGCCAAAGCAGCGGAAGTTCTCGATGGTTATGGAGTGCATGGCGGCACCCTGCGGGCTGTGGCAGAAGTTCCCCATAGGCTAGCCTGGCGCCAGCGGAACCAGCCCTCGGGTCGCTGGCGGCTCGGCATTCTGGTGGGCTGCCTGGGGGTGGTGCTGTCCCTCAAGACCCAGTTGCCCTGGTATAGCCATATCCTCTGGCCCCCCCTTGGCCTGTGTGGAAGGCCCAGCCCTGGCGCGGCTCTGGCGGGAGCGCCATACGGGGCAACCGGGAATTCCTCTGCTGCTGCTGGGATTGGTGCTGTTGCTAGCCACTGTTTTGCAGGCATTGGCCATTGTTCAAGGCCTGCCCCTCTGGTCCCTCCTGGGTGCTGGTATCGCCTTTACCACCTCGGCGATTGCGCTGCTCGGAAGACGGTCGGTGCGCTGGGCTCTCGGGGTGATGCTGGTGGGCTGGTGGGTTGCGCTGCTCTGTCTCTGGGCCACACCCCTATGGCTCTGGGAACTGAATACAACCTGGCCCACCCGTGCCGTGGGCCACTTGGTGCGCACACTGCCTCCCGAGGAGTTGGTGTTCATCCAGGGCACGCGCCGCCCTTCTCTTTCCTGGTATGGGGGACGCCTGGTTCCACCCGGACCGGCTCAGGCGCCACGTCCTCACCATCTGGTGGCTCCCGGTGAGCAACCATTGACCGGCTGTCAACTCCAGGTGCTCTTCCCTCCTCCGCCTCAACCTGGCCAACAGGAGCCCGTCAGCTTGCAGTGGTGTGGGCCGCAGGACAGGCCTCTCACAAGTCAGCGCTCAAAGGTTCCCCTGAACCTGCTCCATAGCCCTTGGCCATGAGGCATCCAAGGACGGCAGACGGGTAAGATCGCCACCCATCACCCACAGCCTTGAGGAGGGGCTTGTCCTGGGCGCGGGGGTGAGCATGAGCCACGCGCCGCCGGGCCGCCCATGGCTTCCAGTCCATCAGCAGCACCGCAGCGCGACAGGTTGTTGGCCAAGGATGATCAGGCAGCAGGGCCTCCAGTTGGGCCAGCCAGTGACTGCTGCTCCGGTGTCCTGGGGCAGGATGGCCAATTCCGCTGGATGAATCGGGCCAAGCCTTGAGGACCCTCAGCCAGTCCTGAGACGTACTGTAGGGGTGAGACAGTCAAGCCGGGTTTCATGCACAGTCGCCTCCAACAGCTACTGCCATTTACGCCTTTGCTGCTTTTCCCCCTGTTGCTTTGGAAGTTCTTTGATGTTGATCAGCAAAGTCTCCGTCCCTGGGATGAAGGCTTGTATATGTGGCGAGCCCGTCTCTTTCTTGATCAGAACGAAGCATGGGCGCCATTTGCCCAGGCACATCACAAAACACCAGGCCACTATTGGATTGTGGCGCTATCCATGCGGCTTTTGGGTGTGAGCGTATAGTGCTGCCAGGCTTCCTTTTGTCTTGCTGGCCTTACTCTCGGCCTGGCTTGTTTACGAGATTGGTTCCCTGATTCTGAACCGTCGCGCTGGAGCCATGGCCAGCTTCATTCTGGGAACTTCATACCTCTGGGCTGTCCACAGCCGTACGGTTAGCCCTGACATGGCCTATATCAGTTGTTTCCTGGGCGGCGTCTTGCTGCTTACGCAAGAGTTGGTCAAACCTGCACAATCTTCGGGGCAGCTCTGCCGCTGGCGCCTCTATTTTGCAGGCGTTCTATTTGCTTTGACCGTTTTCCTGCGTAGCGCCCTGGCTTTCTTGCCGCTGATGGGGCTGATGCCCTGGCTCTTCAAGCAGGCGCGTGGCCGGAAGATCCTGATGAGCCCATGGCTCTGGCTTGGCCTGGTGTGCGGTGCTCTGCCAACCCTGATCTGGGTGTGGAAGAGTATGGCCGCCTACGGGACCACAGGATTTACAACACTACTCAGGTTCCCCTTGGGAAAAGCCACGGAAACGGGCTTTCCACTCAGTGGTTTTCCTTTTTATTGTGTCGCTGTCTTCGCGGGTTTCTTGCCATGGTCACCCTTGCTCCCTTTTGCTGTCGCCAGCCTCAGCTTATGGGATAATCAGGACAAGATATTTCATCGTCAGCTCATGGTTCATCGGCGCTGGCTTCTTTTGGCAGCACCCGCAACCATGTTTTTATTGCTTGCTTTCACATCCTCTCAACACGACCAGTATGCACTACCGATCTATCCATTTATGGCCCTACTGATTGCCGCAGATTTGGAGCATCGTTTGGCAGATACCCACACTGCCAAACTTTTTCGTGAGAGAAATTATAGTACGCGATGGCGGTCTTTGCCAGCCATTGTGGCAGTCTACTGTTGCTTGGCCAGCATTGTCCTGGTCTTTTATTTTAGCGGTGGTTTGCTCAAGATTGCTGAACGTTCCGATACGACACTTGACATGGAAAACCTGGGCCTGCTCTTAATCCTGATAAGCAGTGCATGGCTGTTGGGAGGCTTGATGGTCTATTGGCCTCGTAGAACCCTCCGGCAAAAGCTGAAACCATGGATAATGTATCATATCCTTAGTGCTTGGCTAGTAATTTTTGGAGCGGTCCACCTGGGTTTTGTGGGTAACTATTCTCCTGAAGTAAAAGCATTCCTCAAGCAACCCCACCTGCAGAATGTTCTGTCAACGACTCCTGCAGATCTGGTGAATATGGATGGTACGACCATTGCAGTTCTGCTTAGAGCGTATAGCCCGATCATGGGTCGATCCTGGGCATCGTTTGACGAATTCAAGGCGCAGGGAAGTGAGCTGGCCTGGATTCGTGAGTCCGACGTAACAGAGCTGGATTTTCCTTATCGCGTTCTCGCCCAGGATCATGGAGTCCTGCTCGTTCATGTGGAGTCGTCCCAGGAACGATCTGTGCCTGATAGAGGGATTCCTGTCCATCTCACTCCGTCTCCGGTACTATCCCGCTGAACGTCACCCCACCACGGGCTGAAATCGTTCCTTCCTGCCGATCCCAGCGGCACTGTTGTGCGTTCAAGGTTTCATCCGGCTGGCGGAATCGGCAATCCTCGGCAACGGTGAGCACGCCCTGCTTGAGATCCAGCGCCGCGGCGCGGCCGGAGATTTGCAGGTCTCCTACCTGAGCTTCCAGGAGACCCGGGCTTTCCAGTCGTTGCCGGTCCAGCCACCAGAGCACGGAATCCCGAGCTTGCCATTGTCCGGTTTGCCGCGTCTGCAACTGGACAGGCGCCTGCAGCTCCAGCCATCTCTGCTGGCTGTTGCCTGTCAGGTTGATACCTTGTACGGATTGCACTGCCCCACCCGGGGCATTCTGCCGACCCTTCACCAGGCCAGGCGCCCTCAGATCACCACTGGCCAGGTTCCAGTGGAGCGTTGTGGCCTCGAGGTGCAGATCGTCGGCCTGGGGAGACCGGTCCAGCACAACCACCTGGTCATGGAGGGTGAGATCCCTGCCGGCAAAATCGAACTCGGCCCGGCCAGCGGTCATCCGCACGTCCTGGCGAATCACCTCCAGGTTGACGGTGACGGTCATGTGGCCTCGGTGTGTATCCCAACGCAACCGCTCACCCCTGACCACCGTGGACGGTTCCCCTAGATGCACCAACTCCACCGTCCCGTCCAGTTGCACCAGTCGGTTATTGCCCAGAAACAGACCTCGCTGGGCCCGGATCGTATAGACGGGTACCCCGTCACGGTGGATCAGTGCTTGCGGTGTGGTCACGACGGAAGTTTTGCGGGTCCGGTCGTGACGAGCCCCGGGACTGCTGAGGGACAAGCTCAACCGACCGTCGGAGGGATGGTGCTGTAACGTGAACGACTTCAATTCGTGGGGCGTCCCCTCCCTCAACGCCGTCACCAGGGCGGGTGAGCCGCAGCCCGCCAGCAGTGGACATGCAGCCGCACACAGCAGGCCGGTGACGGTGGAACCGCTGGGGATGCAAGAGTTCAAAGGTCACCTTCCAGCTCCAGGCGAGCCAGGAGCGGTGTGGCCTGGGGGAGCGGCTGGCCGTGGGGGAGGCCTCCCCAATACACCAGTTGTTCCCATGCCCCTGGGGACAAGCCATGGCGACTATCCAGGGGGTCACAGCCCAACTGAACCAGCAGACGGTTGGAGAACTCCGGAACCAGTGGTTGAAGGCAGACCCCCACCAGACGGGTTGCTTCCAGCACGCCATAGAGAACAGCCGCTACCACGTCCTTGCGGCTGGAATCCTTGATGGCGCGCCATGGGACCTGCTCACTCAAATAGCCGTTGACGGTCTCGGCAAGGGCCAGGGTTGCCATGGCAGCGCCCTGGAGATCTTGTCGGGCAAAGCACCGGCTTACCCGGGCCGTCGTGGTCGCAGCTACGGCGGCGAGGGGATGGGGGGGGGGCGTCGTCGTTCTCCCCCCGTGGCGGAACACAGTCCGCAAACCAGCGGCGTGACATGGAGACGGTGCGGTTCACCAAATTGCCGACGGTGTTGGCCAGGTCGTTGTTGACCAGGTCCAGAAAGCGCTTCTGCTGGATGTCTCCGTCTTCCCCGAACTGGATATCCCGCAGCAGATACCAGCGCACCGGCTCCACCCCCACCTTGGCAAACAACGCCTCGGGATCCAGGGTATTGCCCAGGGTCTTGCCCATCTTGCGGCCTTCGCGGGTGAGAAAGCCATGGCCAAACACCCGCTCCGGCAAGGGCAGATCCGCTGCCATCAGCATGGCTGGCCAGTAGACCGCATGGAACCGCAGGATGTCCTTGCCGATGAGGTGGAGTTGGGCCGGCCAGCCGCTGGTCAGGGCCGTGGCCAGATCCTGGGGACCGTCGGGATCGGGTAGGGCGGTGACGTAGCCCAGCAGCGCATCAAACCACACGTAAAAGGTATGCCCTGGCTGACGAGGTACGGGAATACCCCAGGGCAGGTCCACCCGGGAGATGGAGAAGTCCCGCAGACCCGCCTCCACGAACCGCTGCACCTCCCGCCGCCGGCTGGCAGGACCAATGAAGGATTCCTGCGCAACAAGTTGGGCGATGGGTTCCTGGAAATGGGAGAGGCAGAAAAACAGGTTCTCCTCGTCGCGCCACTCCAGAGGGCGATCGTGAATGGCGCAGTGGGGCGTTCCACCGTCCTCGCTATTCCCGTCCTTGAACTCTTCACAGGCGACGCAATACCAGCCCCGTTGCTGACCCGGGCGAATGTGCCCATTGCCATGCACCCGTTCGTAAAACTCGTGAACCAACTGTTGGTGCCGGGGGGTGCTGGTGCGTACAAAGCGGTCATGGCTGATGCCGATGCGTTGCCAGAGCGCTGCAAAGTGACCCGCCATGCAATCCACGTAGTCCTTGGTGGGGACACCGGCGGCTGTGGCGCTGCGCTGGATCTTGAGGCCGTGCTCGTCACAGCCGGTGATCAGACACACCTGATCGCCCTGGAGCCGGTGCCAGCGGGCCATGGCATCTGCCGCCAGGGTGGTGTAGACGCTGCCGATATGGGGCTTGTCGTTGACGTAGTAAAGCGGTGTTGTCAGGGTAAAACGATGAACCACGCGAGCCGACGCGCCCCGGAGGCGCCTGTGCAGTTCTGAACTTTAGCGAGTGCATGATGGGACAGGCACCGGTGACCCCATGGAGCAATGCCGCAGTGACGTCGTGGTCTGGGGTGGAGGACTGGGGGGCACCTGTGCCGCCCTCCAGGCGGCTCGGTCCGGCGCCCACACCATCCTCCTGCTGCCTGGTCCGTGGTGTGGCGGCATGGTCAGCGCTGCTGGGGTAAGTGCCGGGGACGGGCATGAACTCAGCGCTTGGCAGACGGGTCTTTGGGGAGCGTTTTTGCGGGGGATGGCCGCGGCGGAGCCCAGCGGACTGGATCATGGCTGGGTGAGTTGTTTCAGTTGGCGGCCGGACCGGGCCGAGGCGCTGCTGCAGGGCTGGCTGGCGGCGGAACGTACACGGCTGCAGGTGTTGCGGGGGGCACAACTGGAAGCAGTGCAACGGTGTGGTGACCGCATCCAGGCGCTGGAGGTGAGCCATGGAACTCAGGCCCTGCGCATCCAGGCCGGGGTGGTGATTGACGGCTCCGATCTGGGGGATCTGCTGCCGGTGGCCGGGGTTCCCTTCCGTTGGGGTTGGGAGGCGCAGGAGCGTTGGCAGGAACCCAGCGCCCCTCCTGCGTCTCGCCTGCGGGAGGAGCCATGGTTTCGCCAGCAGCCGGTGCAGTCCCCCACCTGGGTGGTTCTGGGGCGGCTGGATGCCCGTGCTGTCGTTCAACAGCGTCAGCCCCTGCCTCAACCCTTTACCGACGCTCCGGACGGCCATGGTCTGGAGCGCCTTCTGCGCTACGGCCAGCTTCCGGACCGGTTGGTGATGCTCAACTGGCCCCGGCAGGGCAACGATTTCCACCACCACCTGGAGCGGGCCGTTGCCGGCAAGGAGCGGCAGCAGGCCTTGACCATGGAGATGCAAGCCCACAGCCTGGCCTTTTTGCAGGCCCTGGAGACAGCCACAGGTGGTGTCCTCACCCCCGCCGCCCATTTCCCCACAGCCGCGGGCGGGCGCAGTTGCGTGGCCTTGATGCCCTATTGGCGGGAAGGGCGGCGGATGAAAGGGATGGCTGTGGTCACCGAAGGAGATCTGCTCCCGAACAAGACCACAGGCCATGGACCTGTCCCGCGCCAACCACAGGGGAGCTGCGCAACGGTTGTCGTCGGCAACTATCCCAACGATCACCATTACCCCGGTCCCCCATGGCCTCTGGCGCCCAAGCAGATGGTCTGGGGGGGACGTCGTAGCGGCACCCCTTTTGCCTTGCCCTACGGCGTCCTGCTCTCGTCCCACTGCAGCAATCTGCTGGCTGCGGACAAGGCCTTCAGCACCAGCCATATGGCCAACGGCGCCACCCGTCTCCAGCCCATGGTCATGAATCTGGGTCAGGTGGCCGGGCTGGCGGCGGCCTTGTCCGTGCAGGACCGTTGCCCTCCCCATGCCCTGGACGTCACCACCCTGCAGCAGGCCCTGCTGAACGACCCCCTGGCCCCTGCCGGACTTCTCCCCAATCCCCACCTGGCCTGGCATCACCCCCGGTGGCGGCAACACCAACAGCGGGGCCTCAGGGCTTTACATGGTGGCGATCCCCTGCCTGCCGTTGAGCCCCTGCCCCTGCCCGAGGGCTGCCGCAGTGTCCATGGGCGCCACTGGCGGGGACGGGTGACACGGCAAGGTCAGGGCTGGTGTGGGGATTGGGACGACGGTCCCATGCCCCTGATCACCCTGGAGCCCCACGTTCAGGGGCAATTCCGGCGCTGGCGGGACGGGCAACAGGTGGAGCTGTGGGGCTGTCTCAATGGCAGTGGCCCCTGGTTCCGGGTGGAGCAGGTGCTGGGTGGCGCGGCCCCTGACCCCAACCAGGAGATCCTCTTAAGCGGCTTGGGCTTTGAGACGCAGCAGACCCCGCTCGGGGTTCACCTCCAGCAGGCTGATAACGAGCGGGTCGTCAGGGCGACTCCGGGGGGGACAGTTGCACGCCAGTTCCAAGGCCATGTCTTCACACCACGCCAGGCCCAGCCCCTCGGACTCCCGTAGCCAACGCACAAAACAGCCTGTCCATGGACCGCGCTCCTGCTGCAGCCAACTGTGGAGCCGGTAGATGCGATCCTGTCTGGCCCGCTGTCCTGCTTCCTGGGCGCCTGCCAGGGCTTGATCCAGCCAATGCTGCAAGTCCGGTTCCGTCAGCACGGACTCCTGACGGCGGTGAGCCCTCAGTTGAAGATGGGCCAGGAAGTCCGTAAAACGCCGAATGGGTGAGGTCACCTGCACATACACCGCAGCCCCCAGGGCAAAGTGGCGCTGGGGACGGGTGCCGGTGCTGCTCCGCTGTAGACAGGCCTTCAGAGCACCGTTGCGCACTGCTCCAGGGGAAAGGGCCGCCAACTCCTGTGAAGACGGCACGTTGCTGGCCACCTGACCCCGATAGGGCAGAGGCAAGCCATGGCGTTGACCGTAGCGGCCGGCAATTTGCCCAGCCAACACCATGCACTCCGCCACCATCCGGCGGGCCGGTGTGGGCTCCAGCACGTCAAGGGCAATGCCTCCACCCGCCACGGGACGGAAGCGGGCTTCGGGCTGCTCCAGGCACAAGGCGCCGGTAGCGCAGCGCTCCTGATTCAGTTGCCGGGTGATGCGGTGCAACTCCAGGAGGTTGTCTTCTTCCGGTGGAGCCATGCTCAGCAGGTCATCCACGTCGTTGTAGGTGACGGCTGTCGATAGCCGCACCCAACTGGGGGTCCAGCCCTCGGCCAGGACATGGCCTGCGTCGTCCACGTCCACCCGGAAGCTGAGGGCGCGACAGCGCTGCCCCGGTTGCAGGCTGAACACCCCCAGCGCCAGGGACTCGGGGAACATGGGTGTGGCGCCATGGCTGAGATAGGTGCTGCACCCCCGACGGCAGGCTTCAAGGGTGAGGGGATTGGCGAGGGAGAGCAATGCCGTAGGATCGGCCACATGAATCCACAGGCGCCAGACCCCCGTGTCCCGGGGCTCCAACGCCAGAGCGTCGTCCACCTCGATGGCGCCGGCATCGTCGATGCTGACACTGGCGAGGCCGGTCAGGTCCTGGCGCTCGTCGTCACCAGGGCATTCCCGGTTTGCCAGGGAACGTAAATGCTGCATGGGCGCCCGCAGGGCTGGTGGAAAGCCCCTGGACGGTTGTTGCCGTGCGGGTCGGGATGGTCTCGGTTGCCTCAGCCGTCTGTGTTGATAAAGGGAAGCAGCGCCATAATACGTGCCCGCTTCACAGCCGTGGTGAGATCCCTCTGCTGACGAGAGGTGAGTCCTGTCATGCGCCGTGGCAGGATCTTGCCCTGCTCGGTGAGGAACTTTTTCAGGAGGTCCACATCTTTGTAGTCGATGGGATCACCGGGTCTGATGGGAGAAAGACGCTTGCGGTAGCGGGGAGCCATGGCGGCAGGAGGGAATGATGTTCAGGAAAGGAAAGGAGATGCGAGGAGACGCTTCGTGCCCTCACTTGGTTTCCTTGTGGACCGTGTGCTTGTTGCAGTGGCGACAGAACTTTTTCACCTCAAGCCGCTCCGATGTGTTGCGGCGGTTCTTCTGTGACGTGTAGCGGGATACGCCGTTGGAGCGTTTCGTGGGATTGGACCGGCATTCCGTGCACTCCAGGGTGATCACGATCCGGACGCCCTTGTTTTTGGCCATGGGGAGGACGTTACTCCACTGCTGAGCAGTAGCTGCACAAACCTCTTATCCTACCTTGCTCCGCCCATGGACTGTGACAACCCACCTACCCTGCAAGCAGGCCCTGCAGCAGGTGGGAATTGAGTATGGCTGCGTAGGATCGGCGCTGCGGGTCTGGAAATTGGACAATGCGAGTTTCGCTGCAGTGGCTTCAGGAGCTGGTTCCCTGCCCCTGGCCTGTGGCCCTGTTGGCTGAGCGCCTGAGTATTGCCGGCCTTGAGGTGGAGGACGTCCTGGAGCTGGGCAAGCCCCTGGCTGGCGTTGTTGTCGGCAAGGTATTGGACTGCGTACCTCACCCCAACGCCAACAAACTCAGCCTGTGTCGGGTGGACGTGGGTGGTCCCCAGCCTCTGCAAATCGTCTGTGGCGCGTCGAATGTGCGTGCCCACGTCCATGTGCCGGTTGCCCCGGTTGGTTGCCGTCTGCCCGCCGTTGACCTGACCATCAGGCGGACCAGGCTGCGGGGTGTGGACAGTGAGGGCATGATCTGCTCCCTCTCCGAGCTGGGGCAGGAGGACAACGGCGCCGGCATCTGCGTTCTGGAGGACCAGACGCCCACGGATGGGCTCACGCCAGGTGCAGCAGTGGCCCCGCTCCTGGGGCTGGATGATGTGGTTCTGGATGTGGCGGTCACCGCCAACCGACCGGACGGCCTGTCCATGCTGGGCATTGCCCGCGAGGTGGCAGCCCTGTGTGGTGAAGCGGTCAGTCCCCCCACGGCGCCGCCGCAGACGGCATCCGCCATGGATCTCAACCGCTTTGCCCGGGGCTGCCGCCTTTTTTCCTTGAGTATCGTTGAGAACGTCACCGTCGGCCCCTCTCCCCTGTGGCTCCGGCGGCGTCTGGAACGGGCCGGGTTGCGCAGCATCGACGCTGCCGTGGACATCACCAACCTGGTGATGCTGGAGACAGGTCAGCCCATGCACGCCTTTGACGGGGAACGGGTGACCGGTGGCGCCGCCGCCCTTCACGTGCGCTTTGCCCGGTCAGGGGAAGGTCTTCATACCCTGGACGGTCAGCAGCGTTCACTGGCAACGGGCCATCTGGTGGTAGCTGATGCCGCAGGACCCGTGGCGCTGGCTGGGGTGATGGGTGGCGCCCCGACCCGGATCACGTCCCGAACCCGTCAGGTCCTCCTTGAAGCGGCGGTGTTCGACCCCACCGCTGTGCGACGCTCGGCCCGTCTGGCGGGTCTGCGCAGTGAGTCCTCTTCCCGCTTCGAGCGAGGTGTTGCTCCCCAGGCAACGCTGGCGGCAGCCGACCGTGCCGTGGCCCTGCTGGAGCAGATCTGTGGAGGCAGGTGCGTTGAGCGACAGGTGGCCTGTCATCCAGGTGTGCTGGAGGAGCGGCAGGTGCCTCTGCGCCGTCAGGCGATCCATCGTCTTCTCGGGGTCATGGCCGACGGCACGCCTGTGCAGGATGCCACGGTCGAGGAGTGTCTCCGCGCCCTGGGCTGTGGTCTTGCCACCACGGACGAGGGCTGGTCGGTGACCGTTCCCCACAGTCGCTGCCAGGATCTGTGCCGGGAGGTGGACCTCGTTGAGGAGGTGGCTCGTCTTGTGGGCTATGACCGTTTCAGTGCGGTGCTGCCCACGGCCCTGGTTCCCGGTGGGCGCAACCGCCAGCAGAGTCTTCTCCACCAACTACGCCAACGGCTGATTGCCACAGGGCTTCAAGAACTCTGCCACATGAGCCTCGACCAGGGCAGTGCTACAGCCATGGCCCTGGCCAATCCACTGGTCAGCGACCACAGTTGCTTGAGAACCGTGTTGTATACCGGCCTGCTGCGGGCAGCACAGAGGAATGCCCAGCAGGGGAACGGGGGACTGTGGGGATTCGAGGTGGGCAAGGTGTTCTCCACCGTCGGCCCCCAACGGGAGCAGCAACGTCTTGGTGCAGTGCTCTGCGGCCAACAACAGCATTCCCTCTGGCGTGACGGCGGCAAGGCGGTCCCCCTGGACTTTCACCAGGCTTTGGGGGTGATGGAGCGGGTTCTCGTGAGCCTGGGGATCCAACTGCAGCGCCAGCCCATGGCTGCAACCGAGGGAGTTGAGCCCTTGCTTCACCCTGGCCGTTCGGTGGGCCTGACGCTACAAGGGGGAGCCTTTGCGGGCTGGTTCGGTCAGGTTCATCCCCGTGTGACCAGGGCTTGGGACTTACCGGAGGACGTGTTCCTGTTGGAAGCGGAGCTCATGCCGCTGCTGGTCGCCGCCGAGCAGCAGCATGGCCCGGTAATCCGCTTCCAACCGTTCTCCTTGATGCCTGCCGCGGAGAGGGATCTGGCCGTGGTGGTGAACCAGGCCATCGGCAGCGGCGCCTTGATGGCAACCATCCGGACTGCAGGTCAACCCCTCCTTGAGGCTGTCCACTACCTGAGCCGTTTTGACGGTGGTGACCTGGCGCCCGGCGCCTGCAGCCATGCGTTCCGGTTGGTGTTTCGTGGTGATCAGACCCTCACCGATGCCCAGGTGGAAGCAGCTCTTACCACCGTCATGTCCGCGCTGGAAGAGCGTTTCAAGGCGCAACGGCGTGCCTGAGCAGAGCGCCTCTGTGTATTACACCTTGCATACACCTTGGCGTGGCGCCCCCAACGTCAGGTCCGGTGGGGATAGCGTGATGGTCCTTCCATATGGGTGCGATGAGCCTTGTTCGGGATGTGATCCTGACGGCCGATGATGAGTTGCGCTACCCCACCGGTGGCGAACTCACTTCCATTGTGGCCTACCTCAATCAAGGTGCCGATCGGGCCAGGGTGGCGGACGTTCTCACCAGCAACGAGCGCAAGATCGTTGATAAAGCCTCGCGACAACTGTTCAAGCAGCGCCCGGAGTACGTATCGCCAGGGGGCAATGCCTTCGGCCAGAGGCAGCGCGCCCAGTGTCTACGCGACTACAGTTGGTATCTGCGCCTGGTCACCTACGGGATCCTGGCTGCCAGCACCGACTACATCGAGCAGGTCGGCCTGATTGGCGCCCGGGAAATGTACAACGCTCTCCAGGTTCCCATGGCGGGCATGGTGGATGCCATGGTGACGTTGCGGGAGGCATCCTTGTCCCTTCTCTCCACCCAGGACGCCGATCTCGCAGCACCCTACTTCGATTACATGGTTCAAGGCATGGAAACCCTGGCCTGATCCACCTGGTTGACACAGGCTACCCTTGCCAACCTCAAACGGCCTTGCGTGGCAGCCTGCCGAAAAGGGCAGGTCTCCCATTGCCCTCAAGACGAACGCTGAAGTATTGTTGATTGACCCAGCTCAAAAGGATGGTTGCCATATGGACCAACCGGCGATAGAGTCCAGCTTTTCCTAAAGATGATCAATGGGTGTCATTCGGCGGAAGATTTTCATTCTGCTGGGAGAAGACAATCCGCAAGGAGAGTCGACAATCCTGGTCAAAGCAATAGGCTTGTTGATCGTTGTCTCAATCGCCCTTGCCGTATTGGCGACGGAACCAGTGATTCGGTCTCAGCACCTGTCTTTACTCAGGACTCTGGACATTATCATTTCGGTTTTCTTTCTGATTGAATATGTAGCACGCCTTTGGATCGCCCCCCTAAAACCTGGCAACAGTAGAGGTATCTCGGGCGTCATCAAATATGCCCTCTCTCCAATGGCAATTCTGGACTTGATCGCCATTGTCCCAACCTTCATCGGGATGATCTCCCCCGAACTCTATGTGGTTCGAATCATCCGACTGATCCGCATTGTCAGATTGGGAAGATCAAATACATTCAGGAAGAGCATTCAGCTATTTCACTACGCAATCACGTCCAGGAAAAACGAACTCACAATCTCTGCCATTTATACAGGAGCAATTCTCTTCATTAGCAGTGTTTTGATGTATCTCGCTGAGGGAGGGATTCAGAAGGATCAGTTTGGGTCAATCTTAAGATGCTTGTGGTGGTCTTTGATTACGGTGACCACGATCGGATACGGGGATGTCTATCCAGTAACCCCAGCGGGCAAGTTGGTCGGCTCAATCACCGCCCTGTTTGGTATTGCGGTCGTCGCAGTACCTATTGGTATTATATCATCAGCTTTTAACGATGCGATACGACAAGAGGATTCTAAATCAGATTCTTAAACTCTAGAAGTAAACCGACAAAGTTCTCTGCTGCCTCAGCATCGCTGAACATGTATTTCTCATGGATACCTGATCCGGATCTGAAGGTGACTTCTCCATACTCCATAACAGGTAGGAGTTGGTTCTCCGAGTAACGTTTATCCCTGCTTCCGTCCTTATTTGACTTTTCCCAGACATTGCCAAATCTTTTGCTGTCTTGGGGGATGATCTCTCGCTCGATGAAGTGGTTGGCTTTGTAGTCCACCTCCAGTTCAGTCATGTCCAGGATTCCCATCCTGGATGGAGAATCATACATAACGAAAAAACCAGGATAGAGGTGAATGTCTGCCCCATTGTGATTCAGGAAGACGAGCGGCAGTTCAGGAGACGTGATGCCAGGTAATGTCTTGCGGTAGCACTTGGTGAGAGACCTGTCAAAACTGATGGGTGTGGCAGATCTGGACCGCACCTGATCCACTTCGCTGGCGGAGGTGAGATCCCATACGAACTGGCACTTAGACAATCTGTCAAACGCGTTCTGGTAGGCCCTGAAGGCAGCGCGACAGGCATCGTCCATTTCAACGGAAAGACCGACTACCGAGTTCTCGATAGATTGGGAGACCTCTTCAAGCGCCTCTCTTCTTGCCTTGATGCCTGACTGAAGGTTCCTACTGACGGGTGCAGGGAATAACTGCCTCATAGGTGATCTTGACACCTGGACCGCCTGACCTTCAGAGCGCAGACGGGTGCGTCCGGTGGGGCTGACGGCCTTCGTCCGGCGCACGGTGGGTTCCCGTCCTCGGGCCAGCGAATAGAGATCGCCCACGGTCGCTCCCGAACCGATGACCGGCCTGGCGGGCCAGCTTCAGCGTAACCCTATGGCTATGTCTCTCGTGGGCAGCCCTGCGCTTGAGAAAATCGTAATCGACTCATATCCACTCTTGCGGTGTTTCCGCCAGAATCTCTTCAGCCACTGGACCGAAATATGAGCGGGTTGTGGAAAAGAATTTTTTCAAACGGTGGCTGCCTTCCTCTGGCAAGAGTTCCCTACGAGCAGCTTCCCGAATGTCTTCAGAGTTGGCCAGGTACTTGCTGAGAGCACGCCAATGTTCCCTACGGGCGACTTTCAAACGGTCTACGTTTAATCCCAGGATGCGGATGGTCTCCTCCACCTTGCTGACATCAATTGAGGCGTCTTTGCAAGCCTCTGCATCGGCACTGATCTGGCCAGTCTCATAATTTACCCGCATTAGA
>MWLD01000014.1:0-17322 GCA_002018045.1 Candidatus Synechococcus spongiarum LMB bulk15M | reverse complement strand
GAATCCCCTACGGCGCTGCGGTGGGTCGAACACGGCACGGTCGGTGTCGTAAAAGGCCACGATGGGCAGGTGGAGCGGTCCCGTTCCCTCCCGGTCTGCCTTCACGATGGCCTCCACGACCTCTTTTAACTCCCTGAGGACATTCCTTTTCTGCGGCCCACCCACACGCCGCTCCCACGCGATGCCGTCCACAGTCGTCAGACCCACGCGCAACTGCCGTGAGCCGCGACGGTCCGATTGAAGAAATCCAACGCCCGACACATCGGGTAACTGCCCCGGAATACTGCCGAGGCCCGTAGCGATTGCGCTCAGGACGCTGGTCTTGCCATGGCCGTTATCCCCGTGAAGGATCGTCAGGCCGGGATTCAGCGGCAGGTCCAGCTTCTCGATTGCGCGATAGTTCTCGATCTCCACACGCGCCAACTTCATGGGCGCCGCCCCGCTGACTTGGGCACCGATGTGCTCCGCCGCTGTGTGAATGGTATAGCAATGAATTCATGGGCGCCAGAGCAGCATCATGGGTAAGCTGGCCCTGGCGAATTGGCCTCACCCACCACCATGAACGCCTCCCTCCTCGCCACCCAGCTCAAGGAGAGGGCCCTGTCCATGGGGTTTGCGGTAGCAGGCATCGCTCGGGTGGATCAGCCGGCAGCGTTGCCTGCCCGCACTGCTGCCCTGGAGCGCTGGTTACAGGCTGGGTATCAGGCCTCCCTGGGCTGGATGGCCGATCCACGGCGGCGCCGTATTGACCGTCTGCTGCCGGGGGTGCGCAGTCTGTTGGCGGTGGGCCTGAACTACTGGACAGACCAGCAGCAACGCCCCGGTGTGCTGTCAATCGCCCGCTACGGCTGGGGGCGGGACTATCACCGCACCATTGACCGGCGCCTGCGAACCGTCGGGCGCTGGTTAAGTCAGCAGCATCCGGGCTGCCGTTGGCGGGTCTGTGTGGACAGTTCCCCGCTGATGGATAAAGCCTGGGCGGAGGCGGCCGGGATCGGCTGGATCGGCAAACACAGCAACTTGATCCATCCCCGCCATGGTTCCTGGCTCTTGCTGGGTCACCTGCTCACCACCGTAGAGTTGCCGGCGGACAGTCCCCAGACTGCCCTCTGTGGCCGTTGCCGACGCTGCTTGGAGGTGTGCCCCACAAACGCCATTCCCGAACCCTTCGTGGTGGACAGCCGCGCCTGTATCGCCTTTCACACCATTGAAAATCGTAGTCCTGTCCTACCTGCTGATGTGGCCAGGGGGTTACAGGGCTGGATTGCCGGCTGCGATCTTTGCCAGCAGGTTTGCCCCTGGAATCGGACGGTGACACCCACGGCGGACCCTGAACGTCAGCCGGCGGACTGGATGCTCACGGCCAATGCAGAGCAGTTGCTCGGCTGGGACGATGCCACTTGGGACGAGAAACTACGGGGATCCGCCCTGCGGCGCATCAAGCCCTGGATGTGGCGCCGCAATATCCACACCGCTGTCACCGGCCAGCCTTGATGAGGCTGGTGGTTCCGCCTACCATGAACAACTCCAGTGGACATGGGACAGATGTTGGCGGTTGCCGTTTTGGCGGCGGGGAAGGGAACACGCATGCGCAGTGCCCACCCCAAGGTGCTTCAACCCTTGGCAGGCGCCACCTTGGTGGACTGGGTCTTGCAGTCTTGTGAACCCCTGAACCCGCAACGGTGGTTGGTGGTGGTGGGTCATCAGGCGGAGCGGGTGCAACAGCACATGCAGCGTGATGGCCAACGGCTGGAGTTTGTCCTGCAACAGCCTCAACAGGGCACAGGTCATAGTGTCCAGCAACTCCTGCAACCCCTGGCGGATTTTACCGGGACCTTGCTGGTGCTCAACGGGGACGTTCCACTCCTGCGCAGCACCACCCTGCACCGTCTTGTCCAGCACCACCGCCAGAGTGGCAGTGCCGTGACCGTCCTGACCGCCTGCCTGGAGGATCCCAAGGGCTATGGACGGGTGTTTTGTGACGACCGACAGCGGGTCACTGCCGTTGTGGAAGATCGGGACTGTACCGACGAGCAGCGCCGCAACAAACGTATCAACGGCGGTGTGTACTGCTTCCACTGGCCTTCCCTAGCCGCGGTGCTTCCCCGCCTCAAGGCGGACAACCAACAGGGGGAGCTTTACCTCACCGATGCCGTGGGTCTTCTGGATCCGGCCACCCAGCTTACGGTGGAAGACGCAACGGAGATCAGCGGCGTCAACGACCGCGGCCAGTTGGCGGCCTGTGAGCAGGTGTTGCAGCAGCGACTACGGCAGCAGTGGCTGGCGGCTGGCGTCAGCTTTCTGGATCCTGCCAGTTGTAGCCTCAGCCCTGGAACCCGCTTTGGCAGGGACGTGGTGGTGGCGCCCCAAACCCATTTCCGGGGCGCCAACAGCGTTGGAGACGGCTGCCGCATTGGTCCCGGCGCCTTGATCGAGGACAGCCAACTGGAGGCGGACGTGGAGGTGACGTTTTCCGTGGTGCGTCAGGCTCGATTGGCGCGGGGCTGCACTGTTGGACCGTTCGCCCATCTGCGCCCAGGGACGGTGCTGGAGGAACACTGCAAGGTGGGCAACTTCGTGGAGGTCAAAAACAGCCAACTGGGCGCTGACGTCAAGGCCGGTCACCTGAGCTACCTGGGGGATGCCCGACTGGGGCGTGGCGTCAACGTGGGCGCCGGGACGATTACAGCCAATTTTGACGGGATCGGCAAGCATCCCACCACCGTTGGAGAGGGCAGCAGCATTGGGGCCAATGCCGTGCTTGTGGCTCCAGTGACACTGGGACGGGACGTCACCGTAGCGGCTGGCTCCACCATCACCAGCGACGTAACGGACGATGCCCTGGCCATTGCCCGCTGCCGGCAGGTGGAAAAAAAGGCCTGGCACGAACCGGCAGCCTCCCACCGCTCCGGTTCCACATCGGAGACCGCAGCGGACCAGCCCTCCTAGGCAGTGTTCAGCCGGTCTTGCAGGAGGGGAACGAGACGCTCCAACGCAACGCCGCGGCTGGCCTTCAGCAGCAAATGGTCACCCGGCTTCAGCCATGCCAGCACATGACTCAGGGCTGCCTGGGGTGTATCCACCTGCACCACCGGTAACGTCTGGCCCGCACCAGCCACCAGGGCATCCCCAAGGGGACTGTCGTCCACCACCACCAACCCGTCGAAGCCTCGCCGACCCACATGCTCCCCAATGCGCTGATGCCAAGCCAGGGCAAAGGATCCCAATTCCAGCATGGGTCCCAACACGGCAAAGTGGTGGCCCGGCTGTTCAGCCACCATATCCGTGGTCGCCAGCACAGCCTCCGGAGAGGCGTTGTAGGTCTCGTCCCAGATGGTGATGCGTCCTGTCGGCAGTTGACGGGACCGGCCACCCGGGAGTCGCACCTGGGCCAAGTGACGGTTCCCGGGCGTCACACCCAGCCGCTCCGCACACACCAGAGCCAGCATCAGGTTGCGCGCCTGGTGGGTCCCCGGCAAGGGCAGACGCCAACGGCGCTCCCCGAAGAGCAGTTCGTTTCCTCTCAGTTGGCCGCATTGGTCTGCTGGGGGTAGGTCGGAGGGAAGGGGATCGCCGCTCAGGGCCACACGATGGACCGTGCCATGCCACCTGGCTGCCAGGCCGGCTTCCAGGAGGTGGTCACCGGCCGGGATCACCACCAGGCCCGTGTTGGCTAGAGCTGTGGTGATTTCACATTTGGTGGCGGCAATAGCCTCGCGGCTGCCAAGGCGGCCGATGTGGGCTGAGCCGATGTTGGTGATCACCGCCAGATCCGGCTCCGCACAACGGCTCAGTTCAGCGATTTCTCCCGGTCCCCGCATGGCCATCTCCACCACCAGGGCCGCTACGGTTTTATCTGCCGCCAGGATGGTGCGTGGCACACCAACAGCGTTGTTCTCATTGGCCTGGCTGGCATGAATGGCGCCCAAGGGCGCCAGCAGGGCTTTGATCAGTTCCCGCGTCGTGGTTTTGCCCACGGATCCCGTCACCGCCACCAGGGGCACACCCAACTGCCGGCGCCAAGCCCGGGCAAGATCCTGGTAGGCCTGACGGGTGTTGGGTACCGGCAGCAAGGGCAGAGGCGGATGCTCAGGCGCCGCTGTGGCGTTTACAACGGCGGCACAAGCCTCGCGTGCAGCAGCAGCCGTCAGGTAGTCATGTCCATCAAAGCTCTCGCCACGGAGGGCCAGGAACATCTCCCCCGCAACCAACCGTCGGCTATCGGTGTTGATGCCGCGACCGGGGATCCGGGGCAATGGGGCGAAGGAGATGGAGCAGCCCAAAATGCGGGCACAGTCTTCCGGGGAGAATGAGCAGGGCACGATCCATCAACACCCCGACCACGCTAACGAGCCAGGGCGCAGGTGTCCAGACACTGCGTTGCCCGGGGCCATGCCGTAGTGATGCCTTGCGTTTGGTGGTTGGGGGACGCACGGTTTGGCCAGACCCTAGGTGCAGTTGGGTGAATGCAGAAGCAACGCTGCCAGTTCCAGATCGAAGCGGGTGGTGATTTTGAAGTTCCGGGGGCTGCCTGGCTCCACCGCCACGGGCCAGTCCAGGGCTTCAAACAGGGCCGCATCATCCGTCACCGCCAGTTGGCGCTCACGGGCCAGTTGGTGAGCCTGACGCAGTTGGCCCACGGGAAACCCCTGGGGTGTCTGGGCCGCCCAGAGTTGGGAGCGATCAACGGTGGCCTGCACCTGCTGATCCGGGGAAACCCGCTTGATGGTGTCTGTAACAGGGATCGCAGCGATCACGGCGCCACGGCGTTCAGCCGCATCAGCGCAACGATCAAGCAACCGGGGTGCAACGAGGCAACGAGCTCCGTCATGGATCAACACATGGCGAGCATCGGCAGGGAGGCCAGCCAGCCCCCGCTGCACGGAATCCTGGCGGCTCCGGCCTCCTTCAATCCAGTGGATCGGGCAGTGGGGCTTCAGGGAACGGGTGATGGCCAGGATGGCCTCCTGGTCGTGGGGCTGGCCAACGATCCCGATCCAGTGGATTCGACGGCTCTGCAGTGCGGCGGCCACGGTCCAGGCCAGAACAGGCTTTCCGGCCACCGGCAGCAGCAACTTATTTCGATCCGCACCCACACGGCGGCCACTGCCCGCTGCGGCAACTAACAAATGCATCGTCCTCCTTGACGGTCATCTCAGCCTGCCATCCATAAACTTTCCAGGTACGCAGGATCATGATGCAGGTGCTGACTCTCCTGCCGGGAGGAGAAGAGGACCAGTTACAGGCCCTACCCGCCCTGGCCACACTGGGGGAACAACGATCAGCCCGACTGCAGGTGGTCTGTCCGGCCAGGGCGGCAAGCATCTGGACCCTGCTCCCGGCAGTGGAGCGTTGCATTCCGTTTGCCTTTGGTCAGCGCTGGTCCCTGGCGGATTGGACCAATCTGCTGGGGAACGTGCGGGAACCGGACTTTCAGGTGAGCCTTAATCTGTCCACTGACTGGTCCGTTGATCTGTTGCTGAGCCTGAGCCACATCCCCATGCGCGTGGCCAGTGGCGGGTTTTCCGCGACGGAGCGTGTGAAACAACCCACAGGCTGGCGTGGTCAGGCATTGGCGGCCTGGCTCCAGCCCCTGGGGGTTCATTTTGATGCCAACGCCTATCGCCTTCCCCTTCCCCGGAGGGCTCTGGCAGAGGCCAGAGCGGCCCTGCCACAGGGGAACGGTCCAGCTTTGCTGTTGGGGCCCGATACAGTCCCGGGCTGGTCGCCAGAGGATTGGCAGGAACTTGTGGAGGCCGTGAATCGGGCTGATCCCTCGGTGCGCTTACTGTGGCTGGCGCGGGAGGGGGAAGAGCCTGTTGGCGTCCACCGCTGCCCGGCATCCACCGTGATGGCCGAGGCGGCCACCGTGGCCAGTGTGGATGTGGTGTTCACTGCTGAACCCCGGCTGGCTCAGTTGGCAGTGCTCACAGGCACTGCCCTGGTGGCGGCAGGCATGACGGATCCCCGCCGGTTGCCCCAACGGGATGCCGTCAAGCCCCTGCCTCCCTTAAGCCGATTGCGTCCCAAGGACGTTCTTCAAGTGCTGGTTGCCTAAGCAGCCAGGAGTGCCTGGGCCCTGGCCACCACGTTGGCAGTGGTGAAGCCGAATTTCTCCATGCATGTCCCGCCAGGGGCAGAAGCCCCGAAACGGCCCATGGTCACACTGTCCCCATCCAGGCCGATGTACTTGTGCCAGCCGAAAGCCGCCGCCGCTTCCACCACAAGGCGTTTGCGCACCGCTGCGGGGAGAACGGAGTCCTGGTAGGCGGGGCTTTGCTCCTCGAACAACTCCATGGAGGGCATGGACACAACCCGAATCCGGCGCCCCATGGCGGTGAGCTGCCTGGCAGCCTGGACGCAGAGGTTCAACTCACTGCCGGTGCCGATGAGAATCAACTCGGGTACACCGGCACAGTCCTCCAGGACATAGGCTCCCTGCGCAACCTTCTCGGCGGAAGAGTTGGCCTGGTTGGGCATGCCCTGGCGGCTGAGGGCCAACACGGTGGGGCGTTTCCGGTTGCGGATGGCTACTCTGTAGGCCCCGCTGGTTTCATTACCGTCACCCGGACGAACGACCACCATGTTGGGCATGGCCCGCAGGGACGCCATGGTTTCCACCGGTTGGTGAGTGGGGCCGTCTTCTCCCACTCCGATGGAATCATGGGTGAGGATATAGAGGACACCCAGCCCCGAGAGGGCTGAAAGACGCATGGAGCCACGCATATAGTCCGCAAACACCAAAAAGGTGCCCCCATAGGGAATCAAACCGCTGTCGTGATAGGCAATGCCGTTGATCACGGCCGCCATGGCATGTTCCCGCACACCGAAGTGGAGATAGCGCTTCTCCGGTGTTTCTGCCTGGAACGATCCGGTTTCCCCTTTGATGTCCGTGTAGTTGGAGTGGGTCAGGTCAGCGGAGCCCCCAATGAGTTCCGGGAGCCGCGGACCCAGGGCCGCCAAGCAAAGCTGGGAGTGTTTCCGGGTGGCCAGGCCCTTGTCTTCCGGGGTGTACATGGGCAGATCCCGATCCCAGCCCTGGGGCAGCTCACCTCGCAGCATCCGCTCGAATTCGGCCGCAGCGTCGGGATAGCTCTTGCGGTAGTCGCTCAGGGTCCGGTTCCACTCGGCCTCCGCGGCAGCACCCCGCTCCACCGCCTGGCGGAACTGGTCATGGGCCTCCTGGGGCACTTCAAACAAGCCGTAGTCCCATCCCAGGCTTTCGCGGGTGAGTTGGGCCTCTTCCGATCCCAGTGGAGTGCCGTGGACGCCACCGGTGTTGCTCTTGTTGGGGGAGCCATAGCCAATGGTGGTGGTCACCTTGATGAGGCTGGGGCGATCCTTGACGGCCTTTGCGGCTCCAATGGCCCTGGTGATGCCGTCCACGTCGGTGTTGCCGTTGGGGACATGCTGCACATGCCAGCCGTAGGCCTCGTAGCGCTTCAGCACGTCTTCGGTGAAGGACACGCCGGTATCCCCGTCGATGCTGATGTGGTTGTCGTCGTAGAGGGCGATCAGCTTGCCCAGCTTCAGGTGACCCGCCAGTGAACAGGCTTCCGAGGCCACACCCTCCTGGTTGCAGCCGTCCCCCATGATCACGTAGGTGTAGTGATCAACGACGGTGCAGTCCGGCCGGTTAAACCGGGCGGCCAGGTGGGCCTCCGCAATAGCCAGACCCACGGCATTGGCCACGCCGGATCCCAGAGGACCTGTGGTCACCTCGACACCGGCGGTTTCAAAGGTTTCCGGGTGCCCTGGTGTTTTGGAGCCCCACTGACGGAATTGCTTGATGTCCTCCAGGGACACGCTGTCGTAGCCCGTCAGGTGCAGCAGGGCATAGAGCAACATGCAGCCATGGCCAGCGGACAGGACAAAACGATCCCGGTTGAACCACTTGGGGTTCTTGGGATTGTGGCGCATCACCTTGTCCCACAGGGCATAGCCCATGGGCGCGGCACCCATGGGCAGGCCGGGGTGGCCACTTTTGGCTTGGTTGACCGCATCGATGGCCAGAAAGCGGATGCTGTTGACGCAGAGGGTGTCAAGGGAAACAGGTGCGGCAACCATGGGGCAGGAAGGGGTGAATGGTGTGGGAGGGGTGATTGGGAAGCAGGAATCAAGTCCAGCGCCGAAACGCCAGGCAAACATTGTGCCCGCCAAAGCCGAAGGAATTGGAAAGGGCAACGTTGACCGCCAGTTCCCGGGCTTCGTTGGGGACGTAATCCAGGTCGCAGTCCGGGTCAGGGATCACATGGTTGATGGTGGGGGGCACAAAGCCATGGGTGAGGGCCAACACCGTGGCCACGGCTTCAATACCTCCGGATCCGCCCAGCAGGTGACCTGTCATGGACTTCGTGGAACTCACCGGGATGGAGTAGGCCACATCTTCCCCCAGAGCTATTTTAATGGCGGCCGTTTCCGTCTTGTCGTTGGCCTCCGTGCTGGTGCCGTGGGCATTGATGTAGTCCACCTGGCTGGACTCCAGGCGCCCGTCTTCCAGGCAGCGGGCCATGGCTTTGGCAGCGGGACCACCGCCGGCGGGGGGAGCGGTGATGTGGTGAGCGTCACAAGTACTGCCGTAGCCAATGATCTCGGCCAGGATCCGGGCGCCCCTGGCCTGAGCGTGATTCAACTCTTCCAGAAGAAGCATTCCGGAGCCCTCCCCGATCACAAAGCCATCCCGCTCGGCATCAAAGGGGCGGCTGGCATGGGCTGGATCGTCATTACGGAAGGAGAGGGCCCGGGCACTGGCAAAGCCCGCCACACTCAGGGGAGAGACGGGGGACTCGGTACCACCACAGACCATGGCGTCCGCATCGCCGTACCGAATAATGCGAAAGGCATCTCCGATGGCATTGGATCCTGCCGCGCAGGCGGTGCAAACCGCATTGCTCGGGCCTTGCGCCCGTAGGGCAATGGCGGTGAGGCCAGTGGCCATGTTGGGGATCATCATGGGCACCGTGAAGGGACTGACCCGATCCGGACCCTTCTTGTCCATCACCAGGGCCTGGGTCTCCAGCAGCAGCACACCGCCAATCCCCGACCCGATCAGCACGCCAACACGGTCGGCGTTGTCCTCGGTGATCTTGAGTCCGGACTGGGCCAGTGCCTGCTTGGCGGCGACCACGCCGAACTGGCAAAAGCGCTCCCAGCGCCTGGCCTCCTTGCGGTCCAGATAGCCACCGGGATCAAAGTCCTTCACCTCCGCCGCAAAGCGACAGCCATGACGACGGGCATCAAAATGGGTGATGGGCCCAACCCCGTTGACACCGGCGCACAAAGCTTGCCGATAGGACTCCACATCGTTGCCAATGGGGGTCACGGCGCCGAGTCCGGTCACCACAACACGGCGTGGTCCTGCGGAAGTGGGCATGACGTCAGAGCGTGGAGAAGGTGCGTTGGGAGGCTGCCATCAACCCTCCCCTGATGCAGCAGAGCGCTGCTCACGGATGTACGTCACCGCTTCGCCCACGGTAGTGATCCCTTCAGCGGCCTCGTCAGGAATGTCAATCTCGAACTTTTCCTCAAGGGCCATCACGAGCTCAACCGTGTCGAGAGAATCGGCCCCCAGGTCGTTCTGGAAGTGACTCTCCTGGGTAACCGGCTTGTCACTGACACTGAGCACTTCGGAAACAATGTTGATGACATCCTGTTCAAGGGTGGCGAGGGGGTCGCTCATGGGGCTTGGAGTTGCAGGTGCAGCAAAGCACTTTAGAGGATGATGGCCTTCCGCTTCGGGGGCTGCCCCCCGTGCCGGGTAAATAACCGTGACGTGATCGTTGCATCTTGCGGATGAGCGGAAAGTTACTGCGTAAGGTCAGGAGGCGATCCTTCGTAACTCCGGGCATGTCCCACAGCGTCAAGATCTACGACACCTGCATTGGCTGCACCCAGTGTGTGCGCGCCTGCCCTCTGGATGTTCTGGAGATGGTTCCCTGGGATGGCTGCAAGGCTGGCCAGATTGCGTCCTCTCCCCGCACCGAGGATTGCATCGGTTGCAAGCGTTGTGAAACCGCTTGCCCCACGGACTTTCTCAGCGTCCGCGTCTACCTGGGAGACGAGACAACCCGCAGCATGGGCTTGGCCTACTAGGGTTCCCTTGCGGTTCAAGGTCTCGGTTTCATGACCGGGAGAACCATGGACACTGGCGCTGCCTCGCCACCCCTGTCAAACTGAGCCCGATCTCGGCAGTGGTGCGGTATGTGTGGCATTGTGGCCACGATTGGTTCCCGCGAGGCAGCTCCCCTTTTGCTGCAAGGTCTGCAACGCCTTGAGTATCGGGGCTACGACTCTGCCGGTCTGGCTACGGTGACGCCCGGCCAACTCCACTGTTGCAAAGCAGAGGGGAAGCTGGTGCATCTACGGGAAAAGCTGGAGAAGACACCCGTAAGTGGATGCTGTGGCATTGGTCACACCCGCTGGGCCACCCACGGTAAGCCGGATGCTCGCAATGCCCATCCCCAGTTGGATGAAGCCGGCTCCGTGGCAGTGGTCCAGAACGGCATCATCGAAAACCATCGTCACCTGCGCCAGCACCTGGAGCAGCGGGGCGTTCACTTCGGTTCCGACACGGACACGGAGGTCATCCCCCATCTCGTGGCCCAGGCCCTGGCGGACTTGCGGGGAACGGTATCCCCAACAGACCTGTTGCGGCTGGCGGTGGCACAGGCGGTTCAACAGTTGGAAGGCGCCTATGCCCTGGCGGTCATCTGGCTGGACCAGCCTGAGGAGTTGGTGGCAGTGCGCTACCGTGCCCCCCTTCTCGTTGGCTTGGGGGAGGGGCAGTTTTTCTGTGCTTCGGATACCCCTGCACTGGCCGGTGTTGCCAGCAGCATCGTCAGTTTGGAGGATGGGGAGATGGCCCGTCTCACCCCCTTGGGTGTGGAGTTGTTTGATCAATCCGGTCAGCGAACTCAACGCACCCCTCACCCTCTGCGCGGGGACGACTACACCACCGATAAACGGCAGTTTCGTCACTTCATGCTCAAGGAAATCCATGAGCAGGCAGACGTGGCGGCTGCCTGGGTGGAGCGCTGCTTGGCGTTGCCGGCTGAGGATAGCCTGACAACGGTTCTCCAGGACGTGCAACGGGTGCAGCTTCTGGCCTGTGGCACCAGCCGCCATGCCGCCCTGGTGGGCGCCCATCTTTTTGAACAGTTGGCCGGGATTCCCAGCAGTGTGCATTACGCCAGCGAGTTTCGTTATGCGCCGCCGCCGCTGCTGCCCCGAACCCTCACCATCGGGGTGACCCAGTCGGGAGAAACCGCTGATACCTTGGCGGCCCTGACCATCGAGATGGAACGGCACCGTGCGCTGGAACCCGATGTCCCACTGCGGCTGCTGGGCATCACCAATCGCTCCGACAGCTCCCTCGGGCGCCTGGTGCCCCACATCCTGGACATCAGGGCCGGTGTGGAAATCGGGGTGGCTGCCACCAAAACCTTTCTCGGCCAGATGCTGGCCTTCTACGCCATTGCCCTGCACCTGGCAAGCCAGCGCCATGGCGCCTCAGCTCAGGTAACCGCCTGTCGTCAAGCCCTGGCACAACTGCCGGAGCAACTGTCCCAGGTGCTGCACGCCATGGACCGGCGCTGTGCAGACCTGGCCCATGGATTTGCAGAAACCAGGGATGTGATTTACCTGGGGCGTGGCATCAACTATCCCATTGCCCTGGAAGGTGCCCTGAAGCTGAAGGAAATCAGTTACATCCATGCAGAGGGCTATCCCGCCGGCGAGATGAAGCATGGTCCCATTGCCTTGTTGGATCAGCACGTACCGGTGGTGTCTATCGCCATGCCTGGCCCGGTGTTCGAGAAAGTTCTGTCCAATGCCCAGGAGGCGAAGGCCCGCGATGCCCACCTCATTGGCATTGGCCCCGTCTGTGCAGACACGGAGATCTTTGACGTCGTGCTACCCATTCCTCCCGTCCATGAACTCGTCTCCCCCCTCTTGACGGTGGTGCCCATGCAACTGTTGGCCTACCATGTTGCAGCTCACCGGGGCCTGGATGTGGATCAGCCGCGTAACCTGGCCAAGAGCGTCACCGTGGAATAGGGCTGGAGGGGGGAACTGACGACCCATGACCAGCAGCAGTGCATAGGCGGATCAACCGGGACCACCATGGGCCGTCGTTCCGGTTGCCAAGCGGTGGCGCAGTTGTCCACAGGCGGCGTCACGGTCCAGACCTCGGCTGGACCGCACACTCACCGCCACGCCCTGTTGAGCCAGGATCCGCCGAAAACGCTCCACCTGCCGGGGGTGAGGACGTTGAAAGTCTTCCTCCGTAATCGGGTTGTAGGCCATGAGGTTGACATGGCTTTGAAAGCCGCGGATCCGTTCTGCCAACTCCACTGCATGACGGGGCTGATCGTTGACGCCTGCCAGGAGAACGTACTCGAAACTTACCCGCCGTCCTGTCTGGACCACATAGGCACGGCAGTCCTCCAGCAAGTGCTCCAACGGGTAGGCCCTGGCAGTGGGAATCAAGTGTTCTCGCAGCGGCTGATTGGAAGCATGGAGGCTCACAGCCAGGGTGAACTGACTGCGCCCCAAAATCCGGTAGGATTGTTGCACAAGAGTATTGATGCGCTGGGGAATGCCCACGGTGCTGACGGTGATGCGCCGTTGACCGATGCCCAGATCACGGCAGAAACATTGAATACTGCTCAACACTGGGGAAAGATTGAGCAGGGGCTCTCCCATTCCCATAAACACCACATGGGTGGGTTGACGTCCCATGGCTTCCCCCACGCTGAGCACCTGGTCGATCATCTCGTGGCTGGCCAGGGAGCGCTGCAATCCTCCTTTGCCTGTGGCGCAAAAGCGACAGGCCATGGGACATCCCACTTGGCTGGATACACAGACCGTTAGCCGCTCCGCGGTGGGAATCCCCACAGCTTCAACGGTGTTCCCGTCCTCAAGTCCCAGCAACAGCTTGGTGGTGCCGTCTCCAGCCCGAACCTGCTGTACCAGCCGAGAGCGTCCAATGCCGACACCCTGATGCGTCTCCCGCCATTGACTTGGCAGCACAGTGACGGCGCACAGGTGCCGTACTCCTCGGTGATAGATCCACTGTCGCAGTTGACGGACGCGGTAGGGGGGCTGGCCGGTGGAAGCCAGCCAAGCCTGCATGTCTTCGGGACTCATCCCCAGCAGCACAGGGGCTTCCGGGGCAGGGTTCACGTCAGGAAGACCCGGTTGGTTTACTTCCACACCAAAAGTCCGTGCCCTAGAAGGATTTCCACCAGCAGCAGCGCCATAAAACCCATCATGGCAACGCGTCCATTGAGTCGCTCGACATGGCCGTGGAACCCATAAGCAGGCCGGCGACGTTGTGGAACAATGCGAGTCTCAAACATGGCAGCGGAAGAAAATAACGGGGACCAAGGCTAAAGTTCAAACCCCTCATCCATGGGCTGAGGTTCTGTTTCCAGGGCCTCTGCCTGTGCATTGTCCTGGATAAGGTTCTCTTCCGGGTTCCTCCGACTGTCCTCCGGATCTTCTGCCATGTCGCCCTGTTCCTCGGAGAGGGTCTTTGCGGGGAGCATGGTGTCCGGCTGGTCGTTGTGCTCGCCCGGACGTGTCAAGGCGGCAGGGCTGACCCCGGGGTCGTCAATCCGGCGACGGGCTTTGCGCAATTGCTCATCCGATGGATCATCCAGAACGGGAGCAGAGTGGCTGGGGACGGGAATTTCCACCGTATAATCCGGACGCAAACTGGACATTCGGCGATAGCCAGCTTGATCGTCGTCGAGAATATCGGGATGGGGTCCAGCCTCGTCCCGCAATTGATCGTCAAAGCCGTCAAAACCTGTCCCAGCAGGAATCAGACGGCCAATGATCACATTCTCCTTCAGGCCACGGAGTAAATCGCTTTTGCCCTCAATTGCAGCCTCTGTCAACACCCGGGTGGTTTCCTGGAAACTGGCGGCGGAGATAAAGCTATCGGTGTTGAGAGAGGCCTTGGTGATACCCAGGAGCATGGGAGAGAATCGGGCTTCCATGCCACCGGTCACAGCGATGGCTTCATTGGTTCTGGCCACATGGGGCAGCTCAACCAACTCCCCGGGAAGGAGAGTGGTGTCCCCAGCATCTTCAATGCGCACCTTGCTGGTCATTTGGCGCACGATCACCTCAATGTGCTTGTTGTCAATGGTGACCCCCTGGGACCGGTACACCGACTGCACCTCATCGACCAGGCGCTGCTGCACCCTGGCAATGGCGCCTTGAGCGGCATCCATTGTGGATTGATGGCGGCGCAGCAAGTCCTTGAAGTGAATGTCGAGGAGTTCGTGAGGATTGATCGGTCCATCGGTTAACGCACTTCCCGCATGGACCTGATGACCATCCGAAACCATGACATTGCGCTTGCGCCCTAAGGGAATGTCGTAGAAGCGGACACGGTCATCTTCTGTCATCATGGGTTCAGTCACAGCAGGCATCTCCGTAGAGGCGGGGGCCTTCATCTGCCGGATCAACGCAATGAGCTCGTCTTTCTTGAGTTTATCCAGAGGTGGGCGTGGAGGAAGAATCCCCGCCTGACTCAGTCTTTGGCAGAGTTCAGCCTTTTTAACGGACTGCCTGTTCTGTGACAACGGCTTCAGGTTATGCTCCTTGTAAAGCCCTTGCAATGTCTTGATGGATTGCTGCTCAAGCCTGGGTCGAAAGAAGGTTGCAGCTTGCTCTCCTGTCGGGTCGAGCTTGTCTGCAAGTTCTACGAGCTGCAGCTTGTCTAAATCCTCCAAGGGGCGCGGTGGCGCTTGCACACCAGCCTTCTCAAGCAACTTGATGAGCTCTGGCTTGGGAAGCTTGGAATAAGCCTTTAGCCCATGATCCTTGCAATACTGCTTGAGTTGCCGAGACGACTGACCGTCAAAGCTGCCGTCCAGAAATGCTGACCGCTTCTTCTGAGAAGGATCAATTTTCTTGATAAAGGCAATGATGTCTTTTTCGTTTTGTGTGCTGATCGGGGGAGTTGGCATAGAGACACCTGCGTCTCTCAGGTGTCGAATGAGCATTGGTTTTTTCTTCTTCTCCTTCGGAATGGCAATATTAACGTTATGTTCTTTGCTCAATTGCTCCAGTTCAACAAGTGTCATTTGATCAAAATCACCCTTAAGCAGCTCTGGACGCTGCTCATCAGAAGGATCCAGTTTCTTCACAAGGTCAGTCAGTTGGTCAGGTTTGAGCGACTGCAAGGCCGGTGGTGGGGCCGTCACGCCAGCCCGCTCCAGCCTGCGGCAGAGTTCCGGTTTTTTCCACTGGGTATAGCCCTTCAGGCCGTGCTGGCGGCAAAGGTCCTGCAAGTTTTTTACCATCATCGTGTTCAATTCACCCACACCCAGGAGTGCTGTCTTGTACTGATCTTCATCCCATGGAGCCGGCCTGCTTACCGTGTTCACTCCTCCAAACATGCTGTGATCCGAAGGGATGTCATAGGAGTCATCCCCTTGCTGGTGCTCGATGACCTTGACCAGCACTTCTTCGTTATCATTGATCTTCTCCAGCTTCACATGTCCTGAGCTTTGGCAGAGTACAGAGGCATTGCGAGGCCGACGGGCTTCAAGAAGTTCTTCGATGCGGGGCAGACCTTGGACAATATCACCTGTTTTGGCGCGCTCAAACACCAGCAGGGCAAGGGCATCGCCGCGCTGCACCAGGCCACCGTCCCGAACGTGAAGGATGGATTCCGGGGAGACCATATAGGGGCGGCCAACACGGAGACGCAACCAACCTGGACGTATCGCTTCTACAACACCACTGGTGGGGGAGGTGGTATGAACCTCTCCAATCACCACAATGCCGGATCGTTTCGTCTTCAGGCCTTTGGCTACCGTGTCACCACTTCGGACATAGTGCCCTTGCTGGATCTGGAGCGGAGTTTGGTTACGGTTAAGCTGGTAAACCTCCTGGGACAGGGAGCTGACCAAAAGAGCGGAGCCTTGAGGGGTCTCTACAGACTGAACATAGGTCAATGCATTTGTGATGAAGTCATCGACCAAAACCGTGCCGGGACTAACCAGCATGCCCTTGCAGAAGTGTTTCAAGATACTCTGATTCGAGCAGAGAAGCTGTTCCCCGGAAAGAATGGTGATGCTGTTCTCTGTAAGAACCGTCACGCCGTCCATCTGGCTTACAATGGGAGCCTCGGTCAGGCGTGTTCCAAGTTTTATCCATTGCCCATCAGCAATCAACAGGTTAACGTTTGAGTTGAATACGTAAATTTCTTCTGGCACACTAAATGTCTTAACATGTACTGGACTAAGCAATAGAGCAGAGCCTTCTGGAGTATCAACTGATTGAACGTAAATCACAGAAAAATCTTGCGAATTTTCCGAGTCTTTAATTATATTCTTGACAATCATCTCGTCATTCATATCAGATAATAAACCTTTTCTAAAGTGATCTAGAATCGACTGTTCTTGGCACATCGTTAACTCACCATAGCAAATTTTCAATTCCTGTTCTTTGTAGTCAATAATTATTATACCAGATAACTTACTATACACATCTGGCATGATCTCAGTATTAACCTCAACCCACTGACCATTGACAACGAGAAGAGGTGTATCCTGATTAAGAGAATAGACTTCCTGTGGAACAGTAAACTCCTGGACAGGACTCAGCAACAACATTGAACCGTACGGGCCTTCAATAGACTCTACAAACGTCAACGTGTTGAGTGTGATCTCTTCTTCTAAAACGCGGCCTTCGACAACCAACTGACCTTGCTGAAAGCACTCCAATGTGCTTGCATTGCGGCAAGCCGTTAGCTGGCCGCTACGAATGGTCACAGTCTGACGATGGGATTCCTTTGTGACTCTGGCAATACCACTGATCCGGCTGCTTGTTGCTACCAACTCCGTTCCCTGGTTCACCCACTGACCGTGTTGATGAATCCGTTGGGTGCTTACATGGGTGGGGCAGGTCTGCTGCCGGTCGAAGGGGCTGACCAGCAAACCAGGACCTTCCGGTGTCTCCACAGCCTCGACACATGTTAAAGCGTCCGCCAGAAGTTCTTCGGTGATGGCCTGCCACGGGTAAACCAACTGGCCTTCGCGGAAGGGCTCGCGAGCATGCTTATCATAACAAAGATGCATGTTACCGCTACGGATCGTTAGTTGGCAGTCAGGCAAATCCTTCTGATGCTTTACCAAAGCATCCCCTTGCACAAGACGTTCTCCCGGTTTTACATCGACAGAGGCGTCTTCTGGCACCACAATGTTGCAGGTATCCGATTCCCGCTCCACGATTAACCTTCGAATAGGCTCAGGCTCAAAGTCGGCTGGCTTCCTACCCGCATTTTTCGCTGCCTGATTAATC
>MWLD01000078.1 GCA_002018045.1 Candidatus Synechococcus spongiarum LMB bulk15M | reverse complement strand
TGACTTGATACGGTATTCACCGTCCAAGATGGCAATCGGAAGCGACGGGAAGATCATCCACCGCTACGGCTTCGGCAAAGGTGACTTCGAAAGCTGGGCTGACCTGTTCGAGGATATTGCGGCCAACTAGGAGCGCGGTCACATCACGCCTATCTCTGGCAAACGGAGAATACTAAATGCCCGTATATCCTCCTCAGTCATGCTTATCCGGTTCGCACGGTTCTTTAGGCTCCGTTCCTGCCCTCATACAGGATTGTATCGGGCTTGAACACCGCCCACGCAAACCAGAAGTGGTTGCCATGTACAACCGGCGAAAGACTCTGACCGGCAAGAGGTCCATCGATGGCAGTGCCGAGAATGTTCCAACTGCTGCCCGTTTGGTCATCGACAATCCCTTCATCCTGGATACTGAAGGTGAGCAGTTGTCCGTCGAGCACAGCGTCAAATACCCCAGCCGATCCTACATCGCGCGACTCGGCGATTACAGTCGCGTCAAGTGCAGAAGTCGTCCCAAACTTGTGAAACACGGCAATCTGGCGTTTTCCAATCTCGTAATTTATAACGCCTTCCTCCTGCACTACGCCAAGAGGAAATGCCACATCTACTTCGTCCACCGTCACCGCGATGACGCGGTCAACCGGAAGCAGCCTGCCATCTAGGTCTCCTGTAAACAAGAACGGATTGCCGTCCGCAGTGTCGTAACCCGCATAGGGATTTCGGCCATATTGCCGTGCAAAGCCCGTGTCACGCGACAGCACCTTTCCGTCTGGTTGCGCCTCTTTGAAATCAGCAAATGAAACGATAGACGCCGATAGATGCTCCAGGTCTCGGCCGGCGTGTTGGCCGACGATCCCCTCACCGGTGAACTGCTGCCACCAGGAGTGCGTTTGCCTGTCATACATAATCAGGTCAGAATTGCGAAGGTTGCCAGATACGCCGAATTCAAGCACCTCGCCATCCAGTCGCCTGTCAAACGCGATCGCCGAGTTGCACAGGGGACAGAAGGTAACCGCTACAGGCACGCCACCGACGCTATCATTCACTATTTCATGCCAGGTCAGAATCTGAAGCGGGTAGGCACGAGCATCGCCGAATATCTCTAGTGCGACTACAGGCTCAACATCTTTCAGCCACGCTGACGCCTCTGAAGGTCCGATGAACTCAGGGGAGTCGATAGAGGGAATATTGTCGCGTGGAATGACGAACCTTATCTCGCTGTAAGGCACTGTATGCAGCCTGAAATCAGTGTCCCACCCGCGGGTGTTGAGTCTGGCGGCATTCAACGCGCGTTCAAAGTCAGCATCAGGCATAACACCGCCTTCATTGACTTCCGAAGCCGAAAGGGGCACAGATGTAGCGGTGGCGGACTGTACGGTTGCCGTCGCAGCAAAGGGTGTCGCACTAGGCGCTACGACTGTTGTACTCTGCGGCGCCGGCTCAATCGTCGGCACAAGCATGGGCGAAGCATCCGACGCATCGGACTGAGGCGTAACTTCGAGGACAGGAGTAGCCGGCGCCTGCTGGCTGGGAGCACCGGACGACTGAGTTAGCTGTTGCTCGGACTCTGGTTCGGGTGCCACGCTACTGCAGGCAACCGTAATCGCGAAGACGAACAAAACTCCAATCAGGAGGATTCCTGCCGACAATGATCGTGAAAGTCTGATTTGCAAGTGATCCTCCAATTGAACTATGGCCTATGTAAGAACAGATTATGTCCGCCCTAAGATGCCCGGACGTTGCCAAGTTCTTCAGGCTCCAGCCCCATATCTCTGTCATAAGATTAGATGCTGGACGAAATGGAAGGATGCGGAATCTCCACCCACGCACTTTGAAGTTGTGGGAAACGCCAAGGAAAGATGTGCCCAACTCGCACTATCGTCAGAAATCTGCAGCGACTAATCTCGGCGCAGCCACTCCCTACCGTCTCTGGCGAGTAGTTCGTCAGCTGCCGCAGGCCCCCAGCTTCCGGGCTCGTAGATATGCAGAGGTGATGTGTCGGCTTCAGTCCACGCCTCTATGAGAGGGTCAACTATTTTCCATGCCTCTTCAATATGGTCGTTGCGAATGAAGAGGCTAGCGTCCCCAAGAAGTGCATCTTGAAGCAGGCGCTCATAGTCCTCAGGAATGGAGAGGTCTCTGAATGCGGATCTGTAGTGAAACTCGAGATTAGTCCGCTCCATCGATCCCATGTCGGTATCAGGAGTCTTGGTCTGGAATCCCAGGTGAATTCCCTCATTTGGTTGCAGAGTGATCCTAAGGAAGTTGGACGGAATCTCTTCGCCGAATGTAAAGGGAAACATAGAGTGAGGGGGCTTCTGAAACTCGATGACAATCTCGGATGTCTTCTCTGCCATAGCCTTTCCCGTTCTCAGATAAAACGGCACGTCCCTCCAGCGCCAGTTATCGACGTCGAGCCGCAAAGCCGCGTATGTCGGCGTGATGGATCCCTCGGGCACTCCATTCTCTGCAACATAGCCTCTGTACTGGCCCCGCACGGCATTTTGGGCCATTTCGAATCCGTCATGTCTGCGAATGGCTTGCAGGACCTCGACTTTTTTGTTTCGAAGCGACTCCGAGTCTGCATTGTTCGGCGGCTCCATCGCCACCAGCGTAAGCAGCTGTAAGAGATGGTTCTGGACCATATCGCGTACGACACCCGACTCGTTGTAATAGCTCCCTCGATCTTCTACCGTTAACGATTCGGCGACAGTTATCCGCACATTATCAATGTAGTTCCGATTCCAGAGTGGCTCGAAAATGGCGTTGGCAAAGCGGAACACCAATAAGTTCTGCACCATGTGTTTGCCGAGATAGTGGTCGATGCGAAATACCTGTCTCTCGTCAAACACCTCGCCTACAAGACTGTCCAGCTCAACAGCCGACTTCAGATCGTTACCAAACGGCTTCTCGATGACTACCCTGCGCCACCCGGTCCGTTTCATCAGCGAGCCCCTTCTCAGACATGTTTCTCAGTGCCGGCTCAAATAGCCAAGGGGCAATGGAAAGGTAAAAGAGCCAATTCGCAGGAACATCATCGCCACCATCCAACTTATGAAGCCCATTCTTCAATATGCCAAGCCCTTCGGGATCACCGAGGTCTCCGCGAATGTAGTGAATGCGCCGTGCAAATTCGCTCCAAGCGTCCCGGTGCGCCGCAAGGTCAAGGAATTCACTCACCTTGTTCCACATGAACTCCCGGTACGACTCACTGGTGTAGTCTGACCTGGCAAAGCAGACCACCCGAAGGTCATCGGGAATTCGCTTGCGGTATGTAAGTTCAAAGAGCGCGGGAATCAGCTTACGTTGGGCCAGATCCCCTGTGCCGCCGAATATGACAATGCTCGTGCTTGCGCTGGTCATCCGTCTGTCTTCCTGACACTGTGCCCACCGAACTGGTTTCGCATTGCTGCGAGCAACCTAGCTCCGTATGGCGAGTCCTGCCTCGATCTAAAACGCGCCTGAAGCGACGCAGCAATTACAGGAATGGGCACCGCCATATCAATGGATTCTTCGAGCGTCCATCGGCCCTCGCCCGAGTCTTCCACATACGCCTGAATGCTATCCAGGCTCGCATCCTCATCCAGAGCGGCCGCCGTGAGATCCAGCAGCCAAGACCGCACAACGCTCCCATATCTCCAGATGTGAGCGATCTGCGCGAGATCTAGTGCCAAGTCAGTCTTTGCTTCCATGAGTTCGAACCCTTCGGCAAAGGCTTGCATCATGCCGTATTCGATTCCATTGTGAACCATCTTAACGAAATGCCCAGCGCCTGAAGGCCCAACACGACCATATCCGATGTCTTCGCCGGGAGCCAGCGTCTTGAAAATAGGTTCAAGTCGAGAATACGCCCCGTCGTCGCCCCCAATCATGAGGCTATACCCTTCGGTTAGTCCCCAGATACCGCCGCTTGTGCCGACATCGAGCATCGAAATGCCCTTAGCCTGCAAGGCGTTGGCGCGCCGTATCGTTTCCTTGTAATTGGAATTTCCACCGTCGATCACGGTATCGCCGAGGGACAAGACCTCGCTTAGGTTCTCTATCGTGTTGTCGGTAATCTCACCGGCTGGAACCATTACCCA
>MWLD01000072.1:45351-46459 GCA_002018045.1 Candidatus Synechococcus spongiarum LMB bulk15M | reverse complement strand
TGTCGTCAACAGTTTTGACAATTTTGATCTTGCGCTTTTTCCATTCATATCTTTCGAGCGCCTGACGAAGTCGTTGCGTTAAACTTGCTTCTCCACCACCGCTACGGATCAATTCAACGTCACAGATCCTGAAGTCGGAAAGCACCTTGCACAACTCACGTAATGGAGTTTGGAAATCCTCCACAAGGATAGCCTTGGCATGGTTTTGAGCCTGCACATCGAACCCTTTATCAGCTAAGTTCGAGAGTTTCAAGAGACTACGGAAGCAGAGTTGTAGGCATAGGTCGGCCAATCCGGTTGATACTCGGACTTCGCTTGATCGCCCCATACACACCATTTTGTACGTTTACCGCGCCCAAACAGTTCCAGATATGGTCCCCTGCTGCAACTCTCGATTATAGCATATTGCTCGTCAGGCTTGCGTGAGTGTTCACGCTTTCTAGTTGCTATAAAGTTTACTTGGCTTCGCCCTGGATCAAGAGTTCGGGCGTTTTTTCCGCGCACCCCAAACAGGACCATCTCGGTTACGTTGCGGAAATAAAAACCCACACCCCGTCCATCTGGCCCACCATCCTTCCTGATTTTGTGCCAAATCAAATTTGTTTTGTACTCGAAACCCCATTCCTTGAGAATGCGCAGTCCGTCAGGCAGAAGGGCATTGGGGCACCAGATATAGCAATGTGCCGCTGGAAGGGTGTGATCTGCGATAGGTAGCGAGGCAATCTGGTCAAGAGACAGTGTCCCGTACCGGCTGAGACGGCGATGTTCAGGTGCAATCTTTCCTGTCCTGTTGGTGAAGCGCCACGGCGGATCTGCGAGGATCGTACCAAATTGTTTTCCATCGAGATAAGCTGCCAAGTCTTCAGCAGCGCTCATGGCATGATGTTCTTGTGTATGAACATCTCTCCGACCGTGCGGAGTACAACTGCCGTTACCTGATTGAACGTGCCTTTCTTCTTTGAGCGCCAGAAGCTTCATCTGTGGCTCCATAGGGGGCGGCTTGACAGAATACATTGGCTTGGACAGCAGAGACAGTAGAGAAGATAGCAAGGAAACAAATGAACCGAACTCGGCGACAAAGAGTTCTTTTGTCAAAGGGGACGAGAAC
>MWLD01000072.1:1181-45227 GCA_002018045.1 Candidatus Synechococcus spongiarum LMB bulk15M | reverse complement strand
CGAGGATCAGCCCTCCCACGAGCACGAGAAGGGGCACCCGCTAAGGGAGAATGACAACACACGCTTCTTTGCGGTCATGCTCCTTGATCTCAGCGGCAAGAAGGCCCTGGTAACCGGCATCGCCAACAACCGCTCCATCGCCTGGGGCATTGCCCGGCAACTCCACCTTGCCGGGGCCGAGTTGGGCATCACCTATCTCCCTGACGAGAAGGGGCGGTTCGAAGCCAAGGTGCGGGAGCTCACGGCGCCCCTCGGCCCCGGACTCTTTCTGCCCATGGACGTGCAGAATCCGGAGCAGATGCAGGCTGTGTTCCAGCAGTTGGGGAGCCGGTGGGGCCAGTTGGACATCCTCGTTCACTGCCTTGCCTTTGCCAACAAGGCGGATCTGACGGGGGACTTCAGCAACACCACGGCCCAGGGTTTCCACACCGCCATGGAGATCAGCACCTACTCCCTCACGTCCCTCTGTCGCCTGGCCAAGCCCCTCTTCTCGGAAGGGGCCAGTGTGATCACGTTGACCTACCTGGGGGCCGAGCGGGCCGTTCCCAACTACAACGTCATGGGACTGGCCAAGGCGGCTCTGGAGGCTTCCGTGCGCTACCTGGCGGCTGAGTTGGGTCCCGGGAAGCAGGTGCGGGTGAATGCCGTCAGCGCTGGCCCCATCCGCACCCTCGCCAGTTCCGGGGTCGGGGGCATTCTGGATATGATCCATCACGTGGAGGAAAAGGCGCCTCTGCGCCGCACCGTGACCCAGCAGGAGGTGGGTAACACCGCCGCGTTCCTGGCCAGCCCCCTGGCCTCCGGCATCAGCGGACAGGTTCTTTACGTGGATGGGGGCTATTGCATCACGGGGCTATGATGGCGCTGTGAACCTACCCGAGAGACCCGGTCCCCATGAGCGTCCCCCAAGGGGACCCGCGGCTGCGCTGGCCCAACGCATCACCGCGCAGATCCCGGTCCTGGAGACAGCACGTTTGCGGCTGCGGGCCCCTCTGATCACGGATTTCCAGGTCTATGCCCGGATCGCCTGCTCCCGACGGGCCCGGTTCTTGGGAGGTCCCATGACACGGGAGGAGGCCTGGGATGATTTTGCACGCACGTGCAGCGTCTGGCTCTGGCGTGGCCATGGTGCGTGGGTTATGATGCAGAAAGCGGATGACGTCCCGTTGGGTGTGGTTCTGCTTGGGTTTGAGCCGGGTGATCAGGATCCGGAACTGGGGATTGCCCTCACCCAGGCGGCTGAAGGCCAGGGCTTTGCCCTGGAGGCCGCCCGGGTGGCACGGGATTACGCCTTCAGAGCACTGGAGTTTCCCCGTCTGGTGAGCTATGTCTCTCCGGAGAACACCCGCGCCGTTGCCTTGATGGAGAAACTGGGCGCCCAGTGTGAGCCCGCTCTGCTCAACGGCAACCTGGTGTACCGCCACACACCGCCTTCAGCACGGATGGATCCCCACAGCTAGCAGCGCGGCACTGATGCCAAACCGCCGTCTTGTCCTCAGTTGGCGCCAGCGCCGAACAACTGGAAAACATCGCGGCAAAAGTGCTGCAATGCTTGGCTCACATCCTCCGTGGGTGTGTCTTTGCCCTCCGGTTGCCATGACCCCAGAGTGGCAAGACGCCATTGCTCCCCCCGAAAGCTGATACCCCGCAGCACCAGGCCCAACAGTTGACCCTGCTGCCCTGGCGGCGTCTTGAATTGCAGTTGCACCAACACACTGCGACAGGCCAGGCGTGGGCTCCAGCCGGGAAAGTGAAATCCCAGGTCAATGGAGTTGGGCTGCTCCCAACGGCGGGTACGCCGGTCATCCCGCCAGGGGCAAAGATCAGCCCGTCCATCGGGAAAACGTTGGCGGAATGCAGTAGCCACACTGGCAATGGTCTGGGCAAGCTCCGGACTGGTGACCTGATAGGAGGCGTTCATGACAACAGCAGTCCAGGAAAGAGTGGTTGCTCAACGATAAGAAGCCGGACCTGCGTTGGTGTATCCTCGTGGCGTTTCACCAGTTCCAACAACTCCAACAACAGGGACGCGACTAAAACCGTTGCAACCGATACTTGATGGGTCCAGCTAGCTCAGCAGGATGCACGAGCATTCCATAAAATTACGACTACAGGGGGAAGTTGTCACCATGACAAGACCGGAACAACACACTGCACTGTTCAAGATCGACGTGCTCAAGGCTGACCTGTTCGAGACCGATGAGTGTGACCGTGTGAGTTGGCCGCATGTTGCGAGATGGCATGGATGATCCCTGCATCATCGCCAGCGGGGTTGCCGAGACGGTCTCAAGAGGGTCGTCATGGTGAGCCGGCAACGCTTCCGTGAGCTGCTGCGCAAAATTGGCAGTGGTGAACACACCAGTCGCGGTCTCTCCCGGGAGGAGGCCGCGGAGGCCCTGGCGCTGATGCTCAGTGGTGATGCAACCCCCGCACAGGTGGGGGCTTTTCTCATTGCCCACCGCATCCGCCGCCCGGAACCCCAGGAGTTGGCGGGCATGTTGGATCACTACAACGCCCATGGTCCATCTCTTTACAGCCAAGGTCCTCACCTGCCTGTTTCCTTCGGGATGCCCTACGACGGTCGCACCAGGACCGCACCGGTGTTTCCCCTCACAGCCCTGGTGTTGGCCACAGCGGGCCATCCCGTCATTCTCCATGGGGGGCGACGCATGCCCATCAAATACGGCATCACCCCCATGGAGCTGTTTCAATATGTGGGCATCGACTTTTCCGGGCTCGCCATTGCCGCTGTGCAGCACTGTCTTGACCAGGAGAACCTGGCCTTGACCCATCAGCCGCTGCACTTTCCCGAGGCCGAGACACTGGTGGAGATTCGCGACGAACTGGGCAAGCGCCCCCCGGTGGCAAGCCTGGAGTTGCTCTGGTCTCCCCACAAGGGCGCACACCTGCTGGTCTCCGGATTTGTCCATCCGCCAACAGAGAGCCGGGCCTGGGCAGCCCTGGCGGAACATGGGGAACACAACGTTGTCACGGTCAAGGGTTTGGAGGGCAGCACGGATATCCCCACCAGCCGCGCCGGTATCCTTGCCCACGTGCGCAATGGCCAGGCGGAGCGCCGGATCTTCCATCCTCGCGACCACGGTTATTTCGGAGAGGATCTGGTGTGGAGCGGTGAGAAGGCCTGGTCCCGGATGGCTGACGCTGCCTTGGAGGGCCATGGCCCCCTGCGCCGGGCCGTGATCTGGAATAGTGGCTCCTACCTGTGGTTCCTGAACCGTGAGCGTTGCCTGCCTGATTGCCTGGCGGCGGCGGATGAGCTGCTGACCAGTGGTCAGGTGCGCCAGAAGCGGGATCGCCTCCGTCATGTGCTGCGGAGCATGGAAACGCAACGCCAACATGCAACATGCCGCTAAGTGAGGCGAGTCGCTGCTTTGCTTTTGAAGCAGACTTCACGGGCAGTTGGCGCTGCATCCCCCTCTGTGTGCGCCGCAAGCTGGACCTGAGCGGCATCAAGCTCAAGCTGCGCCACTGGCTGGCCCTGGATCAGCGGGAACGTCAACAGTTGGTGGACTGGCCGGATGGACCTCAGGCTCTCCGCGATTTTGCCGTCCATCTCGAACAGCGCACTGCAGCCATGGCGGATGGACCCGTTGGGGAACTGCCCATTCCCCAGGCTCCCCCCTGGCGGCAGGAGCAACCCCCTGCTGGGGTGACCACTGCCCTTCACGCCATGGGACACTCCATGAGCCAGGGCCAATGGCGGCGGCTCAGTGAACTGGAGCGCTTTGCCCTGTGCAAGCTGGTGCGCCCTGGCCATGATCACCACAACCTTGTTCATGCTCTGGCGGAATTCAAGATCACGTGAGGTGGATCAATCAGGGACGCCGCGAAAAATCGTTTCCCCAATTCTACGGGGACCTACTTTGAGGTTTTCCAGCGTTTCCTCAGGATAACTTTTGCACGGGAAGGTATGGATTGAATGGTCGGCTCACAATCCGGCACGTGGATCAAGGCAATTGTGCTGCCGAGGAGGTTCACGCATGGCTTGTACAGCGTGGAACTCGCCAAGGTTCTTTATGGAAGCGTCGTCAGATGACGTTGGCCGTTGCCTGTTGGAGGGCGCCGAGCCAAACGCACGGGACGAAGATGGATGGACACCCCTCCACTTTGCGGCAAGAGATAGCAAGACCTCAGAAGTAGTGCAGGCTTTGCTGGATGCTGGCGCTGATCCAAGCGCACGGGACGGATATGGACGGACAGCTTCTGATTTGATTGAGGAAAGTTCTCACCTAAAAGGCATCGATGTCTACTGGCAACTCAACGACGCCAGGTACTAGTGGCGAATCCTGCCCCTCCCAAAAGTCAACCAGGTGGTTTTGAATCCGGCCCGTCCGCTTTTTCAAGGCGACCTCAGGAAATCAACGGATCCGATTAATCACCCTTGAGAACTTTGAACATCACATGGGCATCCACAAAGCCCAATCGCTGATGGCGAAATGCACCGGGTAGGGTGCCGACAACGGCCATGCCGTTGCGCTGCCAGGCCTGTACCGCAGCGGTGTTCGTCGACACAACCAGATTGAATTGCATCGCCCGAAAACCAAGCGCCAGGGCCTGGTCCCGGGAGTGGGAGAACATCAAACTGCCAATCCCCTGCCGTCGCGCCGTGGCGGCCACCACGTAGCCGCAGTTGCACACGTGGGCCGCCAGGGTGGGGCCGTTGGGCTTGATGTGGTAGGTGCCCAGCACCCGGCCATCTGCTGCCACCGCCACAAAGGCCTGCAGGGCAGCCTCCACCCAGATGGCGTAACCTGCCTCGGCATCCATGGATGGATCGAAGGGCAGGGTCTCACCGGCCCGCACCACCGGCTTCATGACATGCCATGTGGCGGGCCAGTCTTCCGGAAGCAGGGGACGGATCCGGACCATGGCGTGTGTGGCCGCAACCGGGAGTGCCGTATCCCCTCAGCTCGCTGGTGTCTCTGCTGCATCTGCAGGGACAAACGCAAGGGCAACGCCGTTATTGCAATAGCGCTTGCCGGTGGGCTGGGGACCGTCCTTGAACCTGTGCCCCTGGTGCCCGCCACAGCGACGGCAATGGTATTCCGTGCGGGGAAGAAGCAACTTGAAATCCAGCCTGGTGCCAATGCTATCGGGGAGCGGTTCCCAGAAGCTGGGCCAGCCGGTGCCGCTCTCATACTTCGTCGCCGAGGAAAACAGGGGCAGTTCACACCCTTTGCACACAAATGCGCCGTCCCGCTTTTCTTCCAGCAGGGCACTGGTGAAGGGTCGCTCCGTACCTTCTCGCCGCAACACGTCAAATGCCTCCGGGGAGAGTCGCTGGCGCCATTCGGACTCACTGAGATCCCAGGCGGGTTCCCCTGCGGGAGATGCTGCGCTGGCCATGGACGGCTTCAAAGTCACCACCATAGAGGTGACAAGCCCCAGCAGCAGGTTGCGGCGGCTCACGGAGCTGAGCAATGAAGCCATGGCGCTGTAACTCGTTGCAGAAGGTCATCCTAATGGTCTCCATCCCGTTCCATGCCAGTCGTTTCCAGTAACCGTCATGCCCCCAACCTTGTGTGTCGGCACCCCTTCAGCGTGGCGCCGATGCTGGACTGCACGGATCGGCATTTCCGGGTGCTGATGCGTCAGATCAGCTGTGAGGCTTTGCTCTATACGGAGATGGTGGTGGCCCAGGCACTCCACTACGGCCACAAACAGCGCCTGCTGGATTACGACCCCGTTGAACGTCCCCTGGCGCTCCAGGTGGGGGGTGACGATCCCCCGCTGTTGGCGGAGGCAGCGCGCATGGCGGAGGTGTGGGGCTACGACGAACTGAATCTGAACGTGGGTTGCCCCAGTGAACGGGTGCAGGCGGGGCGTTTTGGCGCCTGCCTGATGGCGGAGCCCGACCACGTGGCCCGCTGCATTGAGGCCATGGCCACCAGCAGCAGCTTGCCGGTCACCGTCAAGCACCGCCTGGGCATTGACCACCAGGAGAGCTACGACCATTTACTGGCATTCGTGGATACCACGGCGGCGGCGGGCGCCCGGCGTTTCATCGTCCATGCCCGGAAGGCCTGGCTGCAAGGTCTTAACCCCAAACAGAATCGCACCATCCCCCCTCTGCGCTACGACTGGGTGGCGCGCCTCAAGCAGGAGCGCCCCGGCTTGTCCCTTGTCCTCAACGGGGGTCTGACCACCATGGCGGACTGTCAGCAGGCCCTGACCATATGCGACGGAGCCATGGTAGGTCGCGCCGCCTATGATCACCCCCTGCGCTGGACTGACGTGGATGCCGTTTTTTACGGCCATGCCCCCCGCCGTCAACCGCGGCCGTCCGCCGTTGTGGAGGCCATGATTCCCTATGCCGAGGCCCACATGGCCCGGGGAGGACGCCTCTGGGACGTGGCCCGCCACCTCCTGCAACTGGTGCAGGGCGTTCCCGGTGCACGGGCTTGGCGGCGCCGCCTCGGTGAAGGGGCCATGGTTCGTGATGCCGGTCTGGAGGTGCTTCGCCAGGCCACCGAGGAGTTGGGGCGCCATGGCTACTGACGTGGGCATTCCACGTCACCCTGTTGATTGCCGTCGTGATCACCGTCCGGTATGGCGTCCGGACCTTAAGCTGATATGAAGCAATCACTTGTGTGTCTTGGTGCTTTGGCGAACCCGAATGCCATCATCCGCGTTGCGTGAGACTTGGCATGTCAATGCCGCCCAGGACCCGGTTGACGAGAACGACCGACTGCATCGTCTCTACGGCGTCGGCTTCGAGGAGTTGCAGGTTCCCAACCCCGAGCGGCGACTGTTCCTCAGCCTGGAGCGGCAGGTGGATCTGCTGGAGCTGGAGAGGCTCACCACGGCAGTCGGTTGGCGTCCGCGACCGATACGCCGGGTGCGGCGTGCCCTTTGCCATAGCCTGCTGGTGGTGGGAGTCTGGTGTCACGACCCCCTTCTCCCTCGGCTGGTGGGCTTTGCCCGTTGCATCGGAGATGGGGTGATCAATGCCACGGTGTGGGATGTGGTGATCCATCCCGCCTATCAAGGGGTGGGGCTGGGGCATGGGCTCATGGCGTTTGTTGTCAAGCAACTCCAGGTCATGGGTGTGGAGCAGATCACCCTGTTTGCGGATCCCGGCGTCATCCGCTTCTACCAGAACCAGGGCTGGGAGGTAGAACCCAACAACCAGCGTTGCTGTTTCTGGTATGCCTGCTGAGGCGAACGTAACCCTGAGCTGGATTATTCCCGCCCGTGAGGAAGCCCGGGGGTTGGCGCTGCTCCTGGCTGATGTACAGGAGGGGCTGGCAGAGGGGGATGAGTTGATTGTTGTGGATGGGGAGAGCCAGGACGACACCCCAACGGTGGCGCGGCTTCATGGGGCCCACGTGGTGTCTTCCCCCCCCAGCCGCGGCGGCCAGTTGCGGCACGGCGTCACCCTGGCCCAGGGACATCGCTTCGTGTTGATTCATGCGGATTCCCGTCTTGCCGGTGGTGCGGAGTTGAGCCGGCAGCTCCGCCGGTTGCCCCCTGGTCGGGCCCACTGCTTTCGTCTGAAGGTGGACGATCCCAATCCATGCTTTCGGGTCCTGGAGTGGCTGGTGGCCATGCGCACGACCGTGTTGGGGCTACCGTACGGAGACCAGGGACTGGTGCTGGATCGCCGCCTTTATGAACGCTGTGGCGGCTTTCGGGATCTTCCGCTGATGGAAGACGTGGATCTGGTCTTGCGCCTGCGTCCCTGGGGTGGAGTGCGACAGTTGCCCCATGGCATTTGCACCAGTGCCCGCCGCTGGCGTCGTCACGGACTACCAGGCACCAGCCTGCGCAACATGATCCTGATGCTGCGCTGGGTTCTGGGGGAAGATAGCGAAACCCTCAAGCGGGACTACTACAGCTAGGGTCTCTTACAGCACCAGGCAACCATTGGCAACCGATACCCCCGAGGAACCCCATCATCTCGAGCAGCAGGCCAGGACCAACCGTCCTGGTTCCGTTGAGCCCCTTGATGCCCTGGGGGGCACTGTCCTACCGGACCATGAGCGTTGGGAGTACTGCGTCATTCATGTGAACGAGGACACGTCACAGCAACCGTCTGCCACAGCAGCCAGCGAGAAGCTGGGGGGCTCCATGAGCCCGGACTTCATCGAGCGGCAGTTTCCCGACCAATACGGGCGTAAGCCCTCTCCTCATCCAGCGGAGCAACTGGGCCGCTTCCTCAACAAGATGGGCAGCAAAGGCTGGATGCTCACCAACATCACCAACCTGGGCCCCTTACAAATGTACATCTTCCGACGGCGCAAGCTGAATTGAGGCTGCCAGCCAAGGTTGTAGATCCTCCAAGCGGTCCACATCCGAGCGAGAGCACAAGGTATGCACCTGAAAACCGGAGGCACAAGCGCGGTTTCTGGTCAGGGTTTCCACCGTTTCGCTACCCCAGGGCAAGCCACTGAACAGGCAAGCGTCAAAGCAGCGCTGCCCCATCAACCAGTATCCGCCGTCCCGGGCCGGGCCCAGCACGAGAGGCTTTTCTCCCAAATTGAGCAGTTGGAGCGCTTGACGCAGATCCGTAGTTTCCAGTCCCGGGCAATCGCTGCCCAGGAGCACCACGCCACGGTAGTGCCGGGCTAGCCCCCAGCGCACCTGGCGGGCCATGCGGCACCCCAGGTTGCCCCCACCTTGCTGGTTCAGGCTTGTTCCGTGGGTGGAGTATCCCAACGTCGCAAGCCAGCGGCGCCATGCCTTGAGGCCAGCCCCTGTTACCGCCAAGTGGAGATGCACCAGTCCTTCCCGCACCAGAGGTCGGGTCAGGGAGAGCACATGAATCAGGAGCCGAGACTGAATGGTTGCCGCCGCCACCGGATGGATGGAGTGGACCAGACGGCGCTTGCAGCGGCCAGGGGCAGGCCAGCGTGACAAGACCACCACCAACCAGGGTGGGCGTTGGAACGACACCGGACCTGCCCGACGAGACTGCCGCCACGGCATTCAGAACGACTCCAGGTCCAATTCCTTGGGCACCACCGTCAGAGTTTTGGGCAACCCTTGCCGTTCGATGCCCAGCTTTAGCGGCTCACCAACACGACCCCGGTCCACTTGTACCTGCACCTGGGCGGGTGTATGCACCTCGACCCCCGCCACGCTCCGAATCACGTCACAGGGTTGAAGACCGGCCTGCTGGGCTGGACGGTCCGGCATGACTTCCACAACAGCCACACCGCTGGTCTCCGGGTAGGTGCAGTGGGACCCTGCCTGGTTGATCCCGGCAGCAAGATCCTGGGTGATGCGTCGCAGACTCACGCCAATGAACGGATGGCTGGCCTTCCCCCGGGCAACGATCTGCTCGCCAATCTCCCGGGCCTTGTTGATGGGGATGGCAAAGCTGATGCCACCGCCTGGGGACGTGCGGATGAACGTGTTGATGCCAATCACCTGAGCATGGTCGTTGATCAGGGGCCCACCGGAATTACCGGGATTAATGGCCGCATCCGTCTGGATGTAGGAGACCCGTGACCCCCCCGGAACTCCGGTTGTGCGGTCCGTGGCGCTCACGATGCCTAACGACACACTGTTGTTGAGGCCCAGAGGGTTGCCAATGGCAATGGCCCACTCTCCGGGGCGCACCTCGTCGGAGTTGCCCAACGTGGCAACAGGCAAATCCTCGGCGCCGTCGATCTTGACAATGCCCAGGTCCGTGACCGCATCCGAGCCCAGCACCTTACCCGGGTAACTGCGACCACTACGCAAGGTCACCGTAACCCTTTGCGCTCCTTCCAGGACATGGTGGTTGGTCAGCACGATGCCGTCGGAGCGCGTGATGAAGCCTGAGCCCTGGCCTTCGGGAAGATTGTCGTTCAAGGGACCGTCTCCTGGAAACAGGGGGAAGGAGAAGGAATCTCGTGCCTGGAGAGTGTCGATGCGCACCACGCTGGGACCCACCTTTTCTACCGCCGCAACGACAAAATCTCCTGGAAGGGACTCCAGCAGGGAGGTTCGGGCACCGTTGGTGAACACCTGCTTCCCTTCTGCAACGGAGTGATCCGAGGAATCACGACGGAAGGGCAGCCAGGAGGGAGGCAGGAAAGTACAACCCACAAGGAAGCAGCACAGGCCCGGCAGGACAATCCGGGTGGACACGTGCAGCGGAGGACGTTGCACGGAATGGTGGCGCTGGCAGCCAGAGAATCGGCTCACCCCATGATCCATAGGCAGACCGGATTCTAGGCGTTTCTTCCGTGACCAGGCAATGGCAGCGGCCAATGGTCTCATGGAAATCCACCAATCGGACCAAGGGCGTGCAGTTGCCAGTGTGGTTCACGGAGCACTTTCATGGACGGCGTACTCCTGCTAGAGAGTGGAGCCTCAAACTCCATCCCGCAAGGCGCAAGCGCTCCGTTGAACAAGAACCAGTCAGGTGCCGAGCTATGGCATGACGTCTGCCATGAGCTCCAGAAGAACCTGAGCAAGCCTAGCTATGCCACCTGGATCGCCCCTCTTGGAGGAGCCGGATTTGACGGGAAGTGTCTGGAGCTTCTCGCCCACAACCCCTTTGCAGCCAATTGGCTCCGGAAGAACTATCAAGACCTGATCAGCCAACTAGCCTCCGGCATTACCGAAAAGCCCGTTCAGGTACGCATCAAAGAGGCTCCACCCGGTAACCGGTCTTCCGCGAAGGCCAATCCTTCCGACGCACCACCAGGCACGGGCGCCCCGCAGACTGATCCCTCAAGCCCCGATCCTACCCGTCAGGCTGTGGCAGTCGCCGCCACAGCGCCCTGTCAGCCCCTTGCCAACAGTAGGGGCCTGAATCCCCGCTACCTCTTCAGTCGGTTTGTGGTGGGGTGCAACAGCCACATGGCCCATGCAGCCTGCATGGCTGTAGCCGAGTCCGCCAGTAAGAGTTTCAACCCCCTGTTTCTCTGCGGTAACGTCGGACTGGGGAAAACCCACCTCATGCAGGCCGTCGGTCACCAACGCCTTCAGGTCAAGCCGAAAGACCGGGTTGTCTATATCACGACCGAGCAGTTCACCAACGAACTGATCACGGCGATCCGCACAGACAGGACGCAGAGCTTCCGTGAGAACTACCGGCAAGCCGACCTGGTCCTGGTGGACGACATCCAGTTCCTTCAGGGCAAGGAGTATACGCAGGAGGAGTTTTTCCACACCTTCAACTGGCTGCATGAGTCGGGCCGCCAGGTTGTGTTGGCCAGTGATCGTCCTCCTGGCCGGATCCGTCAAATCCAGAAGCGGCTCATCTCCCGCTTTTCAATGGGCCTGGTGGCTGACATTCAGCCCCCTGATCTGGAAACCCGCATCGCCATCCTCCACAAAAAGGCTGACCAGGACAAGGTGCAGCTACCTGAAGAATTGGCCCACTACATTGCCTGCAATTTCACTTCCAGCATCCGTGAGCTGGAAGGGGCGCTGACCCGCGCGGTGGCCTACTGCTCCATTACGGACCAGCCACTGAACGCCAAGACGGTGGGTCCCATTCTGAACATGTCCACCGAGTCGGCGCAGGTGAGCCCCAAACGGGTCATTGAAAGCGTTGCCCAGGTGTTTGCAGTGGAGGCGGACGATCTACGAGGAAGTAGCCGCAAACGGATTGTAAGCCGGGCACGCCAGACGGCCATGTACCTGCTACGGCAGCATACGAGCCTGTCTCTCGGCAAAATTGGCCAATGCTTCGGGAGGAAAGACCACTCCACAGTTCTCTATGGAATTCGCCGCATTGGCAAGGCCCTGGACAATGACCTTGAACTGGCCCGAAAGACGGCAAAAGTGTGTAACCTGATGGGAGCATGTGGCAATCGCAACTAGGGAGATGTTGCCTAATGCTTCCTAATGTTGCCTAAAGAAGTGCTTCTGCTGTAGCCTTGCTGCGCTGCCGGCAGCGTCTACAGATTCCCCGCAAGATGAGGCGCACCTCTGTTAACTCAAATCCCGTAACTTGAGATACATCCCGGGAGGCCGCAGTAATGACCTCGCTGATAAACTCCTCTGTATGACCGCAGCGCATACAGACCATATGGTGGTGTGCCTTACTGCCACCCTGGCGCAATTCATAGCAATGCAAACCCTCTTGCCATTCTCCCTCATCCAATAACCTGATGTCCACCAGAAGTTTGAGGCTGCGATAAACAGTGGCCAGAGATACCTTCTTCCCCGACTGCTTCAGGTGGTGATGCACGTCATCAGCGGTAAGGTGATGGCCAGGTCCCAGATTCTGAAACAGAGAGAGAACTTTTTCCCGTTGAGGAGTGAGCCGCCGACCCGCCGTGTTCAGAACTTCCCGCAGATGCTCCTGTGAGTACTGCTGGATTGATGCGACGGGAACACGTTGGGCCATCGGAACAGGTCTTATAAGTTCCACAAAGAGGCTACAGAAGGATAAGCTGAGTCAGGAGACAACGACCGGAAAAGATGATTATGAACTGACTTTTCGGCTTACCGGTTCACTGCGGTGGTTCATCTCGGGACGGGCTGGCTTGCCGGTCCGGATCGTCCCGTGTCCCGGACGAATGGTGGACTTGACCCATGACAACCTACGGAATCAGTCCCCTGCTTTCTCCAAGGGGGAGGACCGACTTTACCGGCCCTCCCCCTTGAGAACCCCCATCGAGGCAAGAGAGGGAACGATCCTCCTTCAGGCTGTCACAGCCACGCGAGGATCCAGGCTGCCTTTGGCATAGAGATCCGCGTAGACACTGATGGGTTGCTGTCTGATCCTGCTGGCCTTACCGGCACACCAGAACTGCTGATAGCGATCAAGGCACACTTGCTTCATGTATTGACGGGCCGGCTTGTTGAAGTGGCGGGGGTCGAAGTTGCCGGGATCGGCAGCGGCAGCCTCCCGCACAGCCGCGGTGAAGGCAAGACGGTTGTCCGTGTCGATGTTCACCTTGCGCACGCCGTTGCGGATGCCCTCCTGGATCTCTTCCACGGGAACCCCGTAGGTCTCGGGAATGTTGCCGCCGTGCTGGTTGATCATGTCCAACCACTCCTTAGGCACTGAACTGGAGCCATGCATGACCAAGTGGGTGTTGGGCAGGGCCTTGTGAATTTCCGCGATGCGGGAGATGGCCAACACCTCGCCTGTAGGCTTGCGGGTGAACTTGTAGGCGCCGTGGCTGGTTCCGATGGCAATGGCCAGGGCGTCCACCTTTGTCTTGGCCACGAAGTCGGCGGCTTCACCAGGGTCTGTCAGCAACTGATCCCGGGAGAGTTCTCCTTCGAAGCCATGGCCGTCTTCGGCATCACCCTTGCCCGTCTCCAGAGATCCCAGGCAACCCAGCTCCCCTTCCACACTGACACCCACGGAGTGGGCCACATCCACTACCGTCCGGGTGACGTTCACGTTGTAGTCGTAGCTGGCGGGTGTCTTGGCGTCCGCTTCCAGAGAGCCGTCCATCATCACCGACGTGAAGCCATTGGTAATGGCGGAGTAGCAGGTGTTGGGGGCGTTGCCGTGGTCTTGATGCATCACCACGGGGATGTGGGGGTACGTCTCCGTGGCGGCCAGGATGAGATGCCGGAGGAAGGTTTCGCCTGCATACTTGCGGGCGCCTCGTGAGGCTTGCAGGATGACCGGGCTGTCGGTTTCATGGGCTGCTTCCATGATCGCCTGCACCTGCTCGAGGTTGTTGACGTTGAAAGCAGGAATCCCATAACCGTTCTCAGCGGCATGGTCGAGAAGAAGTCGAAGGGGAACCAGCGCCATGGCAGTGAAGGAAGTGTCCGGTGGTCACGGAAAGTTTACCGGATTGGAAGAAAGTCTGTTGAATGCCCCCCCGTGATATGGACGGTTGGCCCTGAAACCCTTCAGACCGGACACAGTTCAGGGGGGAAACATGCATGGGTCGCCTGAGATTCGAACTCAGGACCAGCCGGTTAAAAGCCGGATGCTCTACCGCTGAGCTAGCGACCCTGGATCAGGTCATCCCATGGAGACTATCACGCAAGCGCCACTTTGACCATGTCTCAATCCGCTACGGCTCCTTGGCCCTCACCCCGCCGAGCTCCGGATAGCTGGGTAGCCACCTCTGCCGTTGTGGTGGGGGATGTGGAACTGGCTTCCGGCGCTTCGGTCTGGCCTACGGCAGTGCTTCGGGGGGACCTGGCCTCCATCCACGTCGGTCCCAACAGCAACGTTCAGGACGGGGCCATCCTCCATGGGGATCCGGGCGCTCCCGTGGTCATTGCAGCCCAGGTCACTGTTGGTCACCGCGCCGTGATTCATGGCGCCAGTGTGCAAGAGGGCGCCTTGGTGGGCATCGGCGCCATCGTGCTCAACGGGGTCACTGTGGGAGCTGGGGCCGTAGTGGCCGCCGGGGCTGTGGTCACCAGGGACGTGCCCCCCGGGATGCTGGTGGCCGGTGTTCCCGCACGGCCGGTGCGCTCCCTCGGTGAAGAGGCCCTGGAGGAGCAGCGCCGCCATGCGGATCTCTATGCCCAACTGGCCCTCACCCATGGAAAGCTGGGGCCGGAGGGCATGTTTGGTCACAGGTTGGTCACGGATTGTGGCCAGGCCGCCCACAGCTCCACATCCGAAGGATCAGGGTTGTAGATTGAAAGACAACAATTTCTGCTGAACCCGTGGATTGGCGTTTACTCCTCGTTGCCTTCCCCGTACTGGCTGCCCTGAGTTGGGTGGTCTTTATCATTGGTCGCGACGCTCTCAATCAGTTCCAGGGCGCCATGAAGGAATTCCGCTGACCCGTCGCCGGCCATGGGGGTGACCCACTCCACCCCGTCTTGGGATGTCGTTGTCATCGGTGCCGGCATTGGTGGTCTGGTCACGGCCTCCCAGTTGTCCGCCAAGGGTGCCCGCACCTTGGTGCTGGAGCGTTATTTGATTCCTGGTGGTAGTGCCGGCAGCTTTGATCGGCCCGGTTACCGCTTTGACGTGGGCGCCTCCATGATTTTCGGTTTTGGTAAGCAGGGCACCACCAACCTGTTGACCAGAGCCTTGGCAGACGTGGGGGAATCTCTGGAGACCATCTCCGATCCCGTTCAACTGCACTACCACTTGCCGGATCACCTGGACGTGGCAGTGAGTCGGGACTACAACACCTGGCTTGCCACCCTGACGGAGCGGTTTCCAGCGGAAGCCCGGGGTATTCGTGCCTTTTACGACACCTGTTGGCGCGTGTTTCGCTGTCTGGACGCCATTCCCCTCAAGTCCCTTGAGGAGCCGCGCTACCTGGCCCAGGTCTTTTTTCGCAATCCTCCGGCTTGCCTGGGCTTGGCCCGCTGGCTGCCCGTGAACGTGGGGGACGTGGCGCGGCGTCACATCCGTGATCCCCGGTTGCTGCGCCTCATTGATATGGAATGCTACTGCTGGTCGGTGATGCCGGCCGACCGCACACCCATGATTAACGGTGGCATGGTCTTCGCTGACCGCCACGCGGGGGGTGTGAACTACCCCAAGGGCGGCGTGGGGGAAATCAGCCGCCGGCTGGTGCGGGGTCTGCAGCGGCACGGGGGAGAGGTTCGCTACGGCGCTCGGGTGACCCGGGTGCTGCTGGAGCGGGATCGCGCCGTTGGGGTGATCCTGGCCAACGGGGAGCAACTGCACGCCCGCCGGGTGATTTCCAACGCCACCCGTTGGGACACCTTCGGCAGCTTGGTGGCGGAGGAGCACGTTCCCCAACGGGAGAAGATATGGCGACGGCGCTACAAGCCCTCCCCCTCTTTCCTCTCCCTGCACCTGGGGGTGAAATCCGAGGTCATCCCCCCCCACAGCCATTGCCACCACCTGCTGCTGGAGCGCTGGGAGCACATGGACGCCGAGCAGGGCACCGCCTTTGTGTCGATCCCCACCCTGCTGGATCCTGATTTGGCCCCACCCGGTCGCCACATTGTCCACACGTTTACCCCCAGTGACGTTGAGCATTGGCAAGGCTTGAGTCCATCGGCCTACCGCCAGAAAAAGGAGGCTGACGCTCAACGGTTGGTGCAACGCCTGAGTCGCCTTTGGCCAGGTCTGGAAGGCGTGATCGAACATCAGGACATCGGCACACCCCGCACCCACCGCCGTTTTCTGGGCCGCAGCCGGGGCAGCTACGGTCCAGTGCCCGCCCGTCGCCTGCCAGGGTTGCTTCCCATGCCCTTTAACCGCACCGGAATTCCAGGCCTCTACTGCGTTGGGGACTCCTGCTTTCCGGGCCAGGGTCTCAATGCGGTGGCCTTCAGCGGCTATGCCTGTTCCCACCGTGTTGCTGCCGATCTAGGCCTTCTCACCGGTCTACGGATCCCATGATCACGTCGATGGATCCCAGAATGGCCATGATGTCGGCCACCTTGACCCCTTTGAGCAGGTGGGGAAGGATCTGCAGATTGTTGAAGTCCGGTGCGCGGATCTTCCAACGCCACGGGGTGACGTCGTTGCTGCCGATGAGAAACACCCCCAACTCCCCCTTGCCGGTCTCCACGCGAGCGTAGAGTTCACCGTCGGGAATCCTGAAGGTGGGCGCCACCTTCTTGGCCAGGTACTGGTAGTCGAAGCCATACCACTGGCTCTTGCGTCCCTCCTGCAGGCGGTGCGCTTCCAGGCTTTCCGTGGGGCCTCCGGGGATGCCGCGGCAGGCTTGGCGCAGGATTTTCAACGACTCCCGCATCTCCTGGATCCGCACCTGGTAGCGGGCAAAGCAGTCCCCTTCTTCGGCCGTGGCCACCTCCCAATCAAAGTCGTCGTAGCACTCGTAATGGTCCACCTTGCGCAGGTCCCAGCAGACGCCCGAGGCCCGCAACATGGGGCCGGAGAGGCTCCAGTTGATGGCTTCCTCCCGGCTGATGGTTCCCAGGCCCGTGATGCGACGACGGAAGATGGGGTTATCGGTAATCAGCCGCTCGTACTCGTCGATTTTTGGACCAAACCAGTCACAGAAGTCACTGCATTTCTCCAGCCAGCCATAGGGCAGATCCACCGCCACCCCACCAATGCGGAAGTAGTTGTTGTTGATCAGCCGCTGGCCGGTGGCAGCTTCCCAAAGGTCGTAGATCATCTCCCGCTCCCGGAAGATGTAGAAGAAGGGGGTTTGGGCTCCCACGTCGGCAAGGAACGGACCCAGCCAGAGCAGGTGGTTGGCAATGCGGTTCAACTCCAGCATCAGCACCCGGATGTAACTGGCTCGCCTGGGAACCGTGATGTCCGCCAGGCGCTCGGGCGCATTGACGGTCACCGCCTCGTTGAACATGCCCGCCGCATAGTCCCAACGGCTCACGTAGGGGACAAACATGACGTTGGTGCGACTCTCGGCAATTTTTTCCATGCCCCGGTGGAGGTAGCCAATGACGGGCTCGCAATCCACCACGTCCTCCCCATCCAGGGTCACCACCAGCCTGAGTACCCCATGCATGGACGGATGGTGGGGGCCGAAATTGACCACCATGGGTTCCGTGTGGGTCTCCAACTGTGTCATGGGGAGTTATCCGGTGGAGGGATCCTAGAAGGTCCCCTGGCCGAACGCAGCCGTGTTGCCTCGCTCCGGGAAGGCCTGCTGCAGGAGGGGCGGGAGTCTTGCACGCCATGGATAATCTCATGAAGACGGATCGCCGATTTGATCCGGCACAGAACCCACACCCGTTTGACGACAAGCGGATAATCTTCGGCGGATTTGCGCCAGTGGTGGACCTTTGACCCTTGCCCTTACCTCATTCCTGTGGAGGCGCTGATGGGGGCAACTTGCGTTGTGCCCACCAACTCCTCAGCCGGACGGCAAGTCTCCGGAGAGCATGTGGATCCGGACGACGGCTGCTCCTCCGGAAACCTTCCGAGGAAGGGTCGCGCTGGTACTCCTCCATAAAAGCAGAGACGATTTGATGGTGGTGCTCTTGCAGGGGCAACTCCAACAGGCCCCCATCTGCAGCCGTCCGTCCGTCCCCGCAGGTCGTCTCTGTTGCGTCGGCTTCATTCCGGGGGTGCCGGGTGGGGTGGAGATCCATGGGTGGTTGAAGGTCGGGCTGCCTCAGAGTTCCCCCTTTGCAGATGGATACACCCGCCCCGCCAGCGCAGATACCAGCCCCGACCCAGCAATATCGTGGTCTTTGGGCGGTTCAGGCTGAGCAGCAGTTGGCTGATCCGTTGTCGATCAGGATCACAGCCGGTGTGATGCCGAATCCAGTGGACCAGGCAGCGGCTGGCCAGAGCACGGGGCAGTGCCGCCAACGCTTGCGGGCTGAGGCTTGCGGATCGGGTTGCCCCCATGGTGGACAAGGCCTCCCGCGCCAGTTGATCCAGCAGGTCGCTTTCCTCGGCAAGTTGTTGTGCGCAGGCCGCCATATGGGCCACAGCGGCGCTGTTCACCTGTTCCAGTTCAGGCAGAATCCGTTTCCGAATGCGGTTGCGCATAAATCGCTGGTCTTCGTTGCTGACGTCGGTCCAGATGGGTAGCTGCAACGCCTGGCAGCATTGGAGGGTATCTTGTCGGGAGAAATGGAGCAGGGGGCGCGTGAGTTGGAGGCCTGGCGCCAGTTGACGGTGGGGGCGGAGACTACCGAGACCACGACTGCCGCTACCACGGCAAAGATGAAACAGGAGGGTCTCGGCACGATCCGTGGCGGTGTGACCCGTCACCAGGTGGTGGCAGCCCAGTTGACGGCACAGGGCACGGGCACGGGCGTAGCGCCAGTGGCGCGCCGCTGCTTCACCGGGAAGCCGGGGGGCCACCACCTGGTGACAGGTGAGCCCCCACGTGGTGCAGAGAGACTGCACATGGGCAGCATTGGCGGCACTGTCGGGCTGCCAGCGGTGGTCTCCGTGGAACACCTGTAACGACCAGTGGTGGAGACGCTGGAGGTCCTGCAGTAGACGCAGCAGACAGAGGGAATCCTGCCCTCCGGACACCGCCACCAGGAGGGAGGCTCCAGACGGCAACAGGTTGGGAAAAGCCAGGAGGACCTTGTGCAGCCGGTGATGCCAGCGGCTCCAGGATGTGGTGGATCGAGCCTGTTGCCCAGGGGAAAAAGAACGGTCCATGGTGAATGGCCAGCCTCTGCAGACTGAGCACCTAACATTCAGTGTGCCTGTTTCGGTTCTTCCGTCCATGACCCTTCCTGCTCGCCTTACGGGGTGCCTTGCCGCCCGCCAGGGACTCAAAATCATTGCCGGCCTGCAAACCTTTGCGCCCGAGCGGGTGAGCCAGGTGTGCAACGCTGCCGTCTCGGGTGGAGCCGATCTGGTGGACATTGCCGCTGACCCCCAGTTGGTCCGCTTGGCGCGATCCTGTGGTGTGGCCACCGTCTGCGTATCTGCTGTGGAGCCGGACCGCTTCCCCGCCGTGGTGGCTGCCGGTGCCGATCTGGTGGAAATCGGTAACTTCGATTGCTTCTACGAGCAGGGGCGGGAGTTCACCGGGGCTGAGGTGCTGGAGCTGACCCGGCGCAGTCGGACGCTGCTGGCCCATGTGCCCCTGTCTGTAACCGTTCCCCACCGCCTGCCCCTGTCGGAGCAACAGCGGTTGGCGGAGCAGTTGGTGGCCGCTGGTGCGGACCTGATCCAGACGGAGGGAGGAACCAGCAGCAGCCCCCGGAGCGCCGGAATCCAGGGACTGATTGAAAAGGCCGTTCCCACCCTGGCCGCCGCCCACGCCGTCAGCCGTGCGGTGCGGGTGCCTGTGCTGTGTGCCTCCGGCCTCAGTGCGGTGACTGCGCCCATGGCTATTGCCGCTGGCGCCGCAGCCATCGGGGTGGGTCGTGCGGTGAACCGATTGGAGGATACCCTCGCCATGGTAGCCGTGGTGCGCAGTCTGCGGCAAGCCTTAACCACTGGAGCTGCACCAGCCCTAGAGTCATCCATCCGCCGCTAGTTGGAAATGGGCCCATTTGCCCTCACGGCCCCCTATCAGCCCATGGGGGATCAGCCCCGGGCGATTGCGGAGTTGGTCCATGGCGTCCAGCATCAGTTTCCCTATCAGACCCTTCTGGGAGCCACGGGCACAGGCAAAACCTTCACCATTGCCAATGTGATTGCCCAAACTGGCAAGCCTACCCTTGTCTTGGCCCATAACAAAACTCTCGCCGCCCAGCTTTGCAACGAGCTACGGGAGTTTTTTTCCAACAACGCCGTGGAGTACTTTATCTCTTATTACGATTATTACCAGCCGGAGGCTTATGTACCATCTACAGATACCTATATCTCGAAAACAGCATCTATCAATGAGGAAATAGACATGTTACGTCACTCGGCAACTCGTTCATTATTTGAGCGCAAGGATGTAATTGTCGTGGCCTCTATTAGCTGCATTTATGGTTTAGGGATGCCGGCTGAATATCTTAAGGCAGCAGTGCCTTTTTATGTTGGTGAGACAATTAACTTGCGTCAGACCCTGCGAGCTTTGGTCAATAACCAATACAGCCGCAACGATCTGGAAATCAGCCGTGGGCGTTTCCGGTTACGGGGAGATGTGCTGGAGATTGGGCCTGCCTATGAAGACCGCCTCATAAGAATTGAATTTTTTGGTGATGAGATTGAAGCCATTCGCTATGTGAATCCCATCAGTGGGGAGATTTTGAAAAGCCTGGAAAGTATTAGCATCTATCCTGCAAAACACTTTGTAACACCCAAGGAGCGCCTGGAGGCTGCACTGGTGGCCATTCGTGAAGAACTCGCGGATCAACTGGATATTCTAAATCAACAGAATCAATTGGTCGAGGCACAGCGTCTGGAGCAACGCACCATGTATGACCTGGAAATGCTTCGGGAAACGGGATATTGTAATGGGGTGGAAAACTACGCCCGTCATCTTACGGGGCGCCCAGCGGGCAACCCGCCAGAGTGCCTGGTGGACTATTTCACCGATGATTGGCTACTGGTAGTAGATGAGAGTCATGTCACCTGTCCCCAACTGCAGGGCATGTACAATGGTGATCGATCTCGCAAGCAGGTGCTCATTGACCACGGCTTCCGCCTGCCCAGTGCAGCGGACAACCGGCCCCTGAAGGCCGAGGAGTTCTGGAACAAGGTGAAGCAAGCCATCTTTGTGTCCGCCACGCCTGGGAATTGGGAGTTGAAGCGCTCCGGAGACGCTGTCCGGCACCAGGTGATCCGCCCTACGGGTGTGGTGGATCCCGAGATCAGTGTGCGACCCAGCACAGGGCAGGTGGATGATTTGCTGGCAGAGATTCGCCTGCGCAGTGGGCGGAGTGAACGCACGTTGGTGACCACCCTCACCAAGCGCATGGCCGAGGATCTGTGCGATTATCTAGCCAGCCATGGCATCAAGGTGCAATACCTCCATTCCGAGATTCACTCCATTGAACGGATTGAGTTCATTCAGGATCTTCGTATTGGTACCTATGATGTACTGGTGGGTGTAAATCTCCTGCGTGAAGGACTGGATCTACCGGAAGTGTCTCTGGTGGCCATTTTTGATGCGGACAAGGAGGGTTTTCTGCGCTCGGATCGCTCCCTGATTCAAACCGTTGGCCGGGCCGCTCGCCATGTGCATGGCATGGCCATTCTTTATGGCGATCGGTTGACGGATTCCATGGCCAAAGCTATTGAAGAAACAGAGCGGCGGCGTCAAGTGCAACAGCAATACAACAGCGATCACGGCATTATACCTCGGGGTGTGGCCACCAAAACCAAAGGCAATCCCATTCTGGCAGAATTGGAATTGTCCAGACGACTGAGTCAGAGCCAACTGGAAACCGCAACAGTACAAGCGGAAAACAACGACATGCCACTTGCTGCCCTGCCCGAACTCATTGGTCAACTGGAAGATCAGATGAAAGTCTGTGCCCAGGACCTGAAATTTGAAGAGGCAGCCAAGCTAAGAGATCGCATTCGAGTTTTGAGGCAAAAGCTGCTGGGTTCATCCTAGGTAGCTCAGGACTCACCGCCAGAAGATGAGAGTTACGGTCAGGAAGATTATAGAAAGAGGACTTACATATCAAAGTGCCAAACAGTCCAAACCTCTTTCCTCACTGAGGTTTCCACTCTAGCTTCTCTTTCCCATCTCACATCAGTCTCGAATTAAAATTGAATTGCCCAACCATGGCGATTAGCTTTCCCTAAAGCAGCCAATTCTATCTTAGCCTTTACATCAAGATCAGCATCAATAGAGCACCACGAAAAATTACCACTTCCCTATTTGCAAGTCTGCTGGCTCATGTAAAACCCTTTCCAGCACTGATGTTCTTATGGCGAGACAGTATACCATGGGAGAAGTTGTCCGATTTTCGTGGTGCGCTGGAGAGCATTATGGAGAATACCAAGCCACCAGTCTACTCGTTGTATAATCTGCGAGAACGATTGTCTATCGGATTTCTTTGACTGGTATTTGCAGAAAACTACTTTGTACCACCGGATAAATTTCTTTTTACGGAAAGCTTGCTAGACAGTCTAGTCAAGCTGTTTCCTGTTCTCAGTCAGCTTGTAGATGTCGTTGATCATAAAAACGGAAAGCGAACAGATGAAAGTCAGCAGATTTACCAGTACTACTTTACTGGTGATAAGACATGGCTCAGTGATTCATCCGATTTACTTCCACTTCTCCTGACCTGTTCAGCCAGGGGAACCGGTTTACATCGTTTATATTGACTTCAAGCTGACACAGTAGTGAGGCAAACTGCCCCCAACCAGCCCTGAGCACCTTCATCTCAATCATACCCCAACAGATCGAAAATCTCCCGATCCTTCAGGGGTTGTGCTTCAAGGGGCTGCACGTCCTCCAGCAAACAACGGGCCAAACCGAGATATTCTTGCTGTACTTGCAGGACATCGGGACTGGGCTCCATCTCGAAGATGGTGCATTTTTTCAGGCGGGAGCGGCGGATGGCGTCTACAGCTTTGAAATGGGCCAGGGTGCGTAGTCCGGCACGGGCATTGAAGCGGTCGATTTGATCCGTGTCTTGGGAGCGATTGGCAATCACACCCCCTAGCCGCACTCGATAATTCTTTGCTTTGGCCTTAATCGCCTGGACAATGCGATTCATGGCGAAGATGGAATCAAAATCGTTGGCGGTGACAATCAAGCAGTAGTGGGCATGTTGCAGGGGCGCAGCAAAACCACCACAGACCACGTCCCCCAGTACATCAAAAATCACCACATCCGTGTCTTCCAGGAGGTGGTGTTCCTTGAGCAGCTTCACAGTTTGGCCTGTTACGTAACCACCACAGCCAGTGCCCGCCGGTGGGCCGCCGCTCTCCACACACATGACCCCGTTGTAGCCGGTGTAGACAAAATCACTGGCCTCCAACTCTTCGCTGTGGAAGTCCACCTCCTCCAACGTGTCAATTACAGTGGGGACCATGCGCTTGGTGAGGGTGAAGGTGCTGTCGTGTTTCGGGTCGCACCCAATCTGCAGCACCCGCTTCCCGATGTGGGAAAAGGCGGCAGACAGGTTGGAGGACGTAGTGGACTTGCCAATGCCTCCCTTGCCGTAGACGGCAATGACCAGTGCGCTTTCTTCGATGTTGAGCTTGCTGTCCTGGTGGACTTGAACGCTCCCTTCCCCGTCGTCACGACGTTGTTGGTCAGGGGCGGCGGTGGTGGTGGCTGTCATGGCGTGGGGAATTGATTGAGGAAGTTTAAGGGGGTGGCGTGGGCTGTGGTCAGCGGCCGTGGTGGGCCTTGGCCTCATAGAGGGTATCCACGGTGATCAGTTCAATGCCTCTGGTCTGGGCAAAGGCTTCGGTGTTGCGCCGCACTTTACCGCGCACAAAGAAAGGCACCTTGCCCAACTCCGCCAAGCCCTCCTGGCTCCAGCGCCCGGCCTTTTCGGCGCCAACACTGGCGGAGGCCGCTGCTGCTGGTGGGTCCTTGGGTTTGGACCCACCAGCATGGAGATGACTTTGGTGACCATCCACGAATTCGAAGTCCTCCCGGAACATGCCAATCAGGTGTTCCTCCAGGCCCATCATCAGGGGATGAACCCAGGTGTCGAAAATCACGTTGGCCCCCTCCCATCCCATTTGGGGTCCATAGCGGGCAGGCACGTCCTGCACGTGGATGGGGGTGGAAATGACGGCACAGGGAATGGACAGCCGCTTGGCAATGTGGCGCTCCATCTGGGTACCCAGCACCAACTCGGGGGCAGCGTCACCGATGGCCTGCTCCACGGTGAGGTAGTCGTCGGTAATGAGGGCGTCCAGGCCGTAATCCCTGGCAGCAGCGCGCACCAGCTTGGCACTCTCGCGACTGTAGGTTCCCAGGCCCACCAACTCGAAGCCCAGCTCCGCCGTGGCGATTCGTGCCGCAGCCAGGGCATGGGTTCCGTCGGCAAAGACAAACACCCGCTTACCCGTCAGGTAGGTGGAATCCACGGAGCGGGAATACCAGGGCAGACGGGAACGGGCCCGTTCCGTGCTACCGCCGCCGCGTTGGGGAGACCACAGGTCACTGGCCCCCACCACATCCGGCCTCAGGGCCATGGTTACGTCCACCCCCAGGGCGGCGCCCACCTCCTGAAGAAAGTCCCGGGTGGCACCAATCCCGATGGGCACCGTGCGCGCGCAGGGCATGGAAAACTGCCGCTCCAGCCAGTCACAGAGAGGCTTGGCCACCTCAGGGTACAGGCAAATGTTGAGATCGGCCTCCGGGATGCGCCGCAGATCGGCGGGGCTGGCCCCCAGGGGCGCCACAACCGACACCTGCACGCCAATCTCCCCCAGCAACCTGCACACCTCGGTGACGTCGTCCCGGCAGCGGAAGCCCAGGGCGGACGGTCCCAGGAGATTGACCTTGGGGCGCACCCCGGGGGCGCGAACGGGGCGCGTTGCGCCCGGAGGGGGCACCTGGTCTTTCAATAGGCGACGCCCCAGTTGATAGAAGGTCTCGGCGGCGCCCCAGTTTTCCTTCTTGGAGTAGGCCGGCAACTCCAGGTTCACGATGGGAATCGGTAGTCCCATGCCACTGGCCAACGCACCCGGCTGATCCTGGATGAGTTCTGCCGTGCAGCTTTCCCCCACCAGCAGGGCCTGGGGTTGGAAACGCTCCACGGCCTCCCGCACCGAGACTTTGACCATCTCGGCCGTATCACCCCCCAGATCCCGCGCCTGAAACGTGGTGTAGGTGACGGGGGGGCGCTTGCCCCGCCGCTCGATCATGGTGAAGAGCAGATCGGCATAGGTATCTCCCTGGGGCGCGTGCAGCACGTAATGCACCCCTTCCATCGAGGTGGCAATCCGCATGGCGCCCACATGGGGGGGGCCTTCATACGTCCAGAGGGTTAAATCCATGGTGTGGGCGCTAGGGAGGAAGGCTCAAAAGTGGAGACGTTGGCGGCGGGCCAGAGGACGGGCAAACAACTCCGCCAGATCTCCCGCCTGCTCATACCCCTGGATGGGGCTGAACACCAACTCGATGGACCACTTGGTGGCCATGCCCTCCGCCTCCAGAGGGTTGGCCAGCCCCAGACCACAGACCACCAGATCAGGTCGGGTTGCTCGGACTCGCTCCAACTGGCGGTCCACGTGCTGTCCTTCACTGATGGTGGTGGTGGTGGGCAGTTGCGCCAGCTCGGCAGCCATGAGCAACCGGTCCAGGTAGGGGGTCCCCACCTCCTGGAGCACCATGCCGCACTCCTGATGGAGGAAACGGGCCAGGGGGATTTCCAGTTGGGAATCCGGCAGCAGAAACAACCGCTTGCCCTCCAGTTGATCCCTGTAGCGGGCCACGGCCTGGTGTCCCCGCTGACGGGCTGCCTCCAGGTGGGGTTGCACCGCATTGGCGGCCAGGCCGAAGGCCCCTGCAGCCGCCTGAATCCAGGCGGTGGTACCCTCCACCCCCAAGGGGTAGGGAGCCGCAACGAGTTGCGCACCCCGCCCCTGCAAGGCTCGGGCGGTGGCACTCAGGTAAGGTTGGCAGAGCAGGATGCGGGTGTCGGGACCAACGGGGGGCAGGTCCGTAGAGCAGCGTGGGGGCAGGGTGTGGACCCTGGACAGACCCAGTTGCCTGAAGAGGCGACACAGTTGATCTTCCACCTGATCCGCCATGGTGCCCACCAGTAACAGGCTCTCCTCTTCACTGTGGGGCAGCAGGGGCACCATGGCGGCCAGAGCGTTGTCTTCCCCCTGGGTGAAGGTGGTTTCAATGCCGCTGCCGGAATAGCTCACCACCCGCACACGGGGTAGGTGGCGCCGACTCAGGCGCTGGGCGGCATTGGCCAGATCCAGCTTGATCACCTCGGAGGGGCAGGATCCCACCAGGAAGAGAGTGCGAATTTCCGGGCGCCGCTCCAGGAGTTGTTCCACTACCCGATCCAGCTCGTCGTTGGCGTCCGCCAAGCCCGCCAGATCCCGTTCACCCAGGATGGCGGTGCCAAAGCGGGGTTCCGCAAAGATCATGACCCCTGCCGCGGACTGGACCAGGTGGGCACAGGTGCGAGAGCCCACCACCAGGAAGAATGCATCCGGCATGCGGCGATGGAGCCAGACAATGCTGGTGAGACCACAGAACACCTCCCTCTGACCCCGTTCCCGCAGCAGCGTCAGCGGTTGAGCACATCCTCCGGAGGCCTGGAGTGCAGCATCGGACTGTTGGATCAAAGCCATAGGCGGAGGAGGAAGAGGCGGGAGCCGTCACCGGTGCTTGGATCAGCATGATGTCGCTCCAGCCTAAACTCCTCAAAAATACCTTTTTTCGTAGGATTTCCGAGACAAGCCTTTAAACAACTGAATGTGACGCTTCTTAACAGCAACCCGTTGTCTCCCATCCTGTCCAGGGCAGCGTGGGCCAAATTCCGATCAAGGAAGAGACGGTCTCGCGACATCTGCAAGCCTTCATCCCAAGGAATGAGATTTTGCTGGCTGGCGTCGAAGAACGTCCAAAGAAGCAGGGGTAAGAGCAACAAAGGTGTAAAAGGGAGAGGGGCACCACCCTCGGAATTCGTTGTGTGTCTGATGCTCAATCATTCCGGTGCCGGGTAAAGAGCTTGATTGAGAAGCCTGCTCCCGGAAGAGAGTGAGCTTCTCAATATCACAGGCTATGGTACGGCTTTGCCACAATCAGAGATCAAAGGTAGAAGGTGGTTGAGCTCACAGCCCTGGAATCTCCTGTTTCAGTTGTTCGGCCCACTTGGCAAGGCGATCGTCTGTCATGTCGGACTCACTGTCCTCGTCGAGTGCCAAACCGCAGAACTTGTCTCCGATCACACTTTTGGATTCTTCAAAGGTATAGTTACTTTTGTCCATACAGCCCACCATGGTGGCGCCGGCCTGCTTGAAGAAGTTATGGAGCTCTTCCATGGCATCACAGAAGTTGTCCGTATAGCTTCCGGAATCCCCCAGGCCGAAGACCGCCACAAATTTACCACTGAGGTCCAACTCGGCGATGTCCTCAAGTACCCCGTCCCAGGCTGTACCCGAGCGTTCCGTTTCCGCGCCTGTGTTCCAGGTGGGGACGCCGCAGATCAGCCCATCAAGCTTGGTGAACTCGCTGACGTCGGCCATGTCGGCCAGATCCTTGGGGGCATTGGCGGAGCTGAGCAAAGCATGGAGTCGCTCGGCCACATCCTGAGTTTTTCCTGTTGTTGTTGCAAAGTAGATGCCAACAGCCATGAGATCACAAAGCATGGATTCGTGCCTACAGTAAGCAGAGGCTCAACAGAATTGAAAATTAATAGGAACATTTACCAATGACGATTGATACATTTTCTGCAAAGTCGATGCACTGGCTTGGGTAGCACAAATTGAACCGGAAATCGTCTCCCGTGCGCTGCACGGATCTCACCATCACGGGAGACACCTGTGATCACGGGAGGAAAGGTCAGGCCACCAGAATGGAGGGAGGTGCTCCGTCCTTTAGGGTAGGGCGGAGGGGGATAGGGACCAACGTAGCCGTGCGCAGCCTGTCCTCTAATCAGGTTCGTCCTGGCTCTGGATGTACTTCCCTTACGGTCTCAATACTCGCGCCTCCTGCGCTGGAGGCAAAGTAAGTGGGACTGCAAAGGTGCTCCCCTTGAAATCCGAATTCCTTCCTGAGCACTCGACTGGTGACACCTTTGATTTGGCTAACGAGCTGAGACACGGGTGTGGCGGGTGAGTGCTCAATCAGGAGGTGGACGTGGTCCGGCTCCCCATTGAACTTCAGCAACTGAGAGCCGCTCTTCTCGGCGCCACGGATGCAGACGGAGTGCATCCGTGCCAAGTGGTTGCTCTCCAGGATTCTCTTGCGGTACCTGGTCGAGAAGACCAGGTGGACAACCAGTCATGACACACTGTGACGACCCTTTCTCAGGACGGACTCGCACATGACAGGAAAAGTGCTCGTGTGGTGTGGAACGATGCGTTGGCCCTGAACAGGCAACTCTATGAGTAAGAGGCCAAGTCCTTCGACGCAGGGGATCTGATGAAGCGTTGCATTACTCGGGCAAAGCGAAGCGAGGAGCGAAGCTGGCTTGCTGAGGCATCCCATACCATGCTTCAGCAATCCGTCAGAGACCTGAGCCAAGCGTTCAAGAACTGGTGGAAAGGCACAGGTAGGGTCCGTGCCCCTCGTTTCAAGAGTCGGAGAAGCCGTCAGAGTATGGGTGTTTGCGGTAGAGAGTTTTATCCGACGGATAGGGGAGTCCGCTTTCCGAAGATTGGAGAACTCAAGCTGAAATGGTCACGACCTCTGCCCTCTCCCCCAACGAGCGTCACTATCGTTAAGGAATGTTCTGACCGCTACTACGCCAGCTTCGTTGTAGAGGTGGAGGAGATCAAACTCCCCTGGACTCCCAAGGAAGTCGGCATCGACCTGAGCTGTTACAACGGAACCTGAGCCAAAAGGCGAAGGGTTCCAGTAACCGACAGAAGGCCCGTCTTCTGGTGGCGAGAGCCCAGGAGAAGGTAGCTCATCAAAGGCTGGATCTCTTGCAGAAACTCAGTACCCAGTACATCCGCGAAAACCAAACGGTCGTACTTGAGAATCTGAATGTGTCGGGAATGCTGAAGAACCGCCGTCTCGCCAAGAGTATCTCCGACTCCGGATGGCGGATGTTCAGGACTCTCCTGGAGTACAAAGCGAATTGCTATGGCCGTGAGGTCAAGGTGATCTCCAGATGGGAACCAACTTCCCAGAGGTGTTCCAGTTGCCGACATCTCGACGGCAAGAAATCTCTTGCCATCCGCCGTTGGACCTGCTCGGCTTGCGGCGCCGCGCACGACCGTGATATCAATGCCGCAAAAAATATCCTCGCCGTCGGACAGGCGGAGAGACTAAACGCTTGTGGAGCCGAGGGTAAGTCCAGCTTGCTGGTACCGGGCTATGAAGCAGGAACCCGTCTTGATCAGGGAGTACTATGGGCAACCTGAAGAAAGAAAATCCCCGTCCTTTACGGCGGGGAAGATGTCAATTCGTCAACTCAGCAACGATCGGTTCAACTTGCCGCTGACCAGGCCTTCCAGGTCCAGGCCCACTGCGGTAAACCCCAGCTTGCGGAAATGGGCGACCAACCGGGAGCGATCCACATGGCTCAGGAAATCGGCAATGGCGGCGGCAGGGATTTCAATTCGCGCTGTGCTGCCTTGGCTGCGGACCCGCACCTGTCGATACCCGCGCGCCAGAAGCCAGGCCTCTGCGGCCGCAACCCGCTCCAGGCCCTGGGCAGTGATGGGTTCCCCATAGGGGAAGCGGGAACTGAGGCAGGGCTGTGCCGGCTTGTCCCACCAGGGCAGACCCAGGGCACGGGACAACTGGCGCACTTGCAGCTTGCCGATGCCGCTGTCCACCAGAGGGGAGCGCCCTCCCCGTTGTCGGGCCGCGGCAATCCCGGGCCGATGATCTCCCAGGTCGTCCCGGTTGACACCATCTACCACCTGGGCGCCAGCGGCAGCAGGTTCCAGGTTGGCCAGGTGGTGGTGGAGGGTGGCCTTGCAGGCATAACAGCGCTCCGGTGGATTGTTGGCATAGTCCGCCACGTGCAGTTCCCGGGTGGCCACCTCCTGATGGCGTATTCCCAGCCACTGGGCTTGCCAGCGGGCCTCACGCCGTAAGTGGGGCGCCAATGCAGGAGACACTCCGGTAACAGCCAGGGCGGTATCCCCCAACTGCTCCACCGCAACGGCGGCCACCAGGCTGCTGTCCACCCCACCGGAATAGGCCACCACCACCGCCCCGAACCGGCGTAGACAGCCCCGCAACTGCGCCAGTTGTTTTTGCAGTCCGGGACTCAACTCCTCTTGCAGCGGCAACTCAGCCATGGGAACAGTGCAGGTTCATGGGCAGGGTCATGACAGGTTCCAGCTCTGTCGTCTAAGCTACGAACATATCTTCGTTGCCATGACCAGCGGCATCGGCATCCGCACAGCCACATCGGCCCACGGGCGCACCCGCGGTCAGTTGCACATCTACGACGGCGAGGGCAAGGGCAAGAGTCAGGCGGCCTTGGGGGTGGTGTTGCGCACCATCGGTCTAGGCATTTTTGAGCGGCAAAACACCCGGGTGTTGCTGTTGCGTTTCTTGAAAGGACCTGGCCGCGCCTACGATGAGGACGCTGCTATCGAGGCGCTGCAACAAGGGTTTCCCCACCTCATTGATCAGGTGCGCACCGGACGGGCGGAGTTCTTCTCCGCTGATGAGGTGACGGCATTTGACCGCCAGGAAGCCCAGCGGGGGTGGGACATTGCCAAAGGCGCCCTGGCCAGTTGTCTCTACTCCGTTCTGGTGCTGGATGAGCTCAATCCGGTGTTGGACCTGGGCCTTCTGGATCAAGACGAGGTGATCAAGACCATGGGACAGATGCCCGCTGGCGTGGAAATCATTGCCACCGGTCGAGGGGCGCCGCGGCAGTTGACCCGCCTCGCGGACCTGCATTCGGAAATCTGTCCCCATCAGCACCAGCCCACCGGAGATCACCGGATCGGGGGGATCGAGATTTACACCGGCGAAGGCAAGGGGAAGTCCACTAGTGCGCTGGGCAAGGCACTCCAGGCCATTGGGCGAGGGATCAGCCAGGACACCAGCCACCGGGTGTTGATCCTGCAGTGGCTCAAGGGTGGGCAGGGCTACACGGAAGACGCTGCCATCGATGCATTGCGCCAGAGCTACCCCCACCTGGTGGATCACCTGCGCAGTGGACGCGATGCCATTGTCTGGCGCGGCCAGCAACAACCCATTGATTACGTGGAAGCGGAGCGGGCCTGGGAAATTGCCCGGGCCGCCATCAGCAGTGGCCTCTACAAAACGGTGATTCTCGATGAGCTCAATCCTACGGTGGACCTGGAATTGTTACCGGTGGAGCCCATCGTGCAGACCCTGCTGCGCAAGCCCAAGTTCACGGAAGTAGTGATCACGGGGCGTTGCAAAAACCTACCCTCCTACTTCGCCCTGGCCAATATCCACTCCGAGATGGTGTGCCATAAACATTATGCCCAGCAAGGCGTAAGCCTGAAACGGGGTGTGGACTACTGAGTTCCTGGTTTCCTCCAAGCATGAAGCGCGCCCTTATCGCTGAAACCGTGGGGACCGCCCTGCTGCTCATGGCGGTGGTGGGGTCGGGCATCATGGGGGAGCAGTTGGCGGACGGCAATGCAGGGCTGGCCTTGCTGGCCAATGCCGTCAGCACGGGTGCCATGCTCTATGGCCTGATTACCGTGCTGGGCCCCATCTCCGGTGGCCACTTCAATCCAGCGGTGACCCTGTTCTTCTGGCTGCGGAAAGAAATCACGGTACGGCACGGGCTGCTCTACGGCATGGCCCAGGTGGTGGGTGGACTCCTCGGAGTATGGGCCACCCATGTGATGTTTGGTCTGGCGGTTCTGCAGCAGTCCTCCACGGCCCGCTCAGGTTTTGGCCAATGGTGTGCAGAGGCGCTGGCCACGGCAGGCCTGTTACTGATGATCCATGGTGGACGGCGCCATCAGCCAACTGCCGTGCCTGCATTGGTGGCGCTCTACATCACCAGTGCCTACTGGTTCAGCGCCTCCACCAGCTTTGCCAATCCCGCTGTCACCATCGCCAGGGGAATGACCGACACGTTCAGCGGCATCCTGCCGGTCCATGTGCCCATGTTTGTGGCCATGCAACTATTGAGTGCGATTATGGTGACCCCGTTGCTCAGTTGGCTGTTCTCCGGGGAGTAAGGGGAGTCAGGTGGTCAGGTCAATAACCCGCCTTCTTTCAAAAACGCTTCTTCCGAAGCTGTGTTCTTGCGGCCCAGGATCTTATTTCTATGGAGAAATCACCAAAAGCGGCAAATCACATCCATAGGAATCATCGGAAATCGTCAGGAGTAGGGGATGCCCCATGTTTTGGCGCAGTGAGGGGAAGCCAGCGTGCGTCCGTCAAGCCTTTCTTGCCGAACTCGAAAGAACCCTGGAGAGAATCCGGCGCTGCAGAGCGGACAGATGGATGTTCTACATCCTGACGAGAAAACTCCAGTAGCGAACTAGATACCGAACGACGGCAGGCTGTTAGTTGACTGCCGGTTGCCCGGTTGCCGGCTTCCAGTGGATTCCCTTAAGGAATCTCATTCAGAGGTTTCTTGATTTCCAACAATTGATTGTTATCCGAGATCCGCAAACAGATCGGTTGCATTTTCTCAAGTACACTATTCAGACCGTTATAGGTTGAGAGCCGTTCCTCTTGATCCTTACGGCAAAAGGAGCAATCGTTCCCACCGTCGGGCATGAGGGACGGTGATCCCGTTCTTCCCGACGCCCTGACCCGGAACCGGTGGAAAACCCGGGACAAATCCTGAGCCCTGGACCGATGGTTCAAGCCGCCGGATCGGACCGCTGGCGTGCAATCCTGGACGTACATCCCCCACATCCTGATCGCGCCATGGAAGATTGCTGGTCTCCCGTTGCGGGAGGCATCACGGCTCCGAAAGGTTTCCGGGCCAGTGGTGTGGCTGCAGGCCTGAAACCTTCAGGCGCCCGGGATCTGGCAGTGGTGGTGGCGCCACCAGGGGCCAGTTGTGCCGGGGTCTTTACGCGCAATCAGGTGCGGGCGGCCTGTGTGGACCTCTGCGCCGAGCGGCTCCAGCGCACCGGGGGGAAGGCCCGGGCTGTGATCGTCAATGCTGGTCAGGCCAATGCCTGCACGGGTGACATGGCGCGGGCAGAGAGCGAGCGCATCACCACGGCCCTGGCCCAGCGGTTGAATCTTCCCCCGGAGCAGATTCAAATCTGCTCCACCGGCGTCATTGGTCAACCCCTGCCCATGGATCGTCTGCTGAAGGGACAGGTTTCCCTCACCGCAGAGCTGGCGGCAACGAAGGAGGCCGCTGCTGCCGCTGCCGAAGCCATTCTCACCACCGACCTGGTGAGCAAACACTATGCCTTGGAGGCGCAAATCGGGGCGCGTAGGGTGCGCCTGGGAGGAATGGCCAAGGGTTCGGGCATGATTCACCCGGATATGGCAACCATGCTGGCCTTCGTTACCTGTGACGCGGGTGTTGACCCCCAGTGGTGGCAGCAGGCTCTACAAGCAGCGGTGGACCGTTCCTTGAATGCCGTTACGGTGGACGGAGACACCAGCACCAACGACACCGTTCTGGCTTTTGCCGCTGGCCCGCCACTGCCGACGGAGCACCTGCCACAACTGGCGCTGGGCCTGGAGCGCCTCTGTTGTGGCTTGGCCAAGGCCGTCGCCCGGGACGGAGAGGGCGCCACGTGTCTCCTGGAGGTGCAGGTGACCGGCACAGCCACTGCCGCAGAGGCCAGGACCGTCGCCCGCACCGTTTGTGGCTCCTCCCTGGTGAAGACCGCTATCCATGGCCGTGATCCCAACTGGGGCCGCATCGTGGCAGCAGCGGGGCGGGCAGGGGTGCCCCTGGATCCCGATGCCCTGGCCCTCCGGATCGGCCCCCACCCGTTGCTCAAGGACGGCCGCCCGCTGGCGACGGATCTCGCCACCGTGAGGCGCTACCTGCAAGAGCGGGCCGGTGGTGCGTATTTACAGGACGACTGCGTGGAGATCCACCTGGTGGTGGGTACAGGTCCGGCGTCAGGATCTGCTTGGGGTTGCGACCTGTCACAAGAGTACATTCGCATCAATGCCCACTACACCACCTAACCGGACAACCGCCGCCAACAGCAATCGCTCCCCTGGCGGCAGCAGCACATCCTGGCGGTGGGGCACCTGGTTGCCTCTGGGGCCCGCTGTGGCCGGCGTCGCCCTCAGCCTGGGATTTCACGTGACCCTGCGATTGTGGGAGCAGACCAAGAGCTACGAACCCCTTGACCTCTCCCCACCCTTTGCCGCCAAGCCCTTACCCGGCACCAGCTTGGACAACCTCATCCGCCGCCATGGAAGCCAACTGCCCCTGCTCCTGAATCCCGCCACCCAGCCGGACCGCTTTACGCCACCCCCATCACTTCCGGACCCGAATCCCGTTGCGGAGGGTACGCTCCAGTTGCGTGACGCCAATTCGGCCACCCCGGCAGCCCCAGCCGTCTCCCCAGCCACTCCTGACAACAGACAAGACAGACCTTCCCAAGACCGGATTCCCCTTGCGTTGCCCCGACCCAGCCCCCCCACTCCTGTAGAACCAGGCGCAGCAGAACCCCTTACCCTCCCTCCCCCGGCCTTTGAGGCCCCTGAAGTTCCACCCCCTCCCGCTGTCGACTTCGAGTTCTGAGGCAGGCCCGTCTCCTCGCCCCTCGACACCAGGGGCAACGCAGTTGCCGACCCCATGATTCAGACTGCAAGTCCTTGCATTTCAGGCATGCCGTCAACGCGGATGCTGCTCCTGGCTACTGCAAGCCGGCTACAATCCCGTATTCGCAGTGGCCTTGCGGATGCCACTGCCCAGGTTGTCACGGAAGCGGAGTTTGCGGCGCAGCAGTTGCAACAGGAGTGGCAACTCTTCTGGCAGGAAGTCGTCCTGGAAGCGGAGCGGCTGGAGCGGCCGGAGGCAGAAGCGCCAGAGTCGGAGCCGTCCCCTCCCGCCACGTCCCGACAGGACCCTGACGCGAACGGACAGCAGGAGCCTGAAGACAACGACCGTCACCAGCAGCAGTCCGCCAGCCGGAAGCGCGCCAGTCCTGCCCAGGTGCAGGAGAGAATTGACCAGTTGCGGGCCGAGGTGGCTGGGCTCAACCAGTGTCTTGAACGAACCACCCTGTGACTGCACGACACAAAAGCGAGGCGCCCTGGTTCTGGCGGCAGCGGCGCATTGCCCGCGTCTGGACGTTTGTCGTCCTGCTCCTGCTACGGCTCTGGTGGGATCGACAACCATGGGTTAGCCGTGGTCCCAACCGGCAGGAGCGGCGTCGCCGACGTCAGCGACGGCGGGCACAATGGCTCTTGCAGGAACTCATTCGTCTGGGCCCCACCTTCATCAAGCTGGGGCAACTGCTCTCTGCCCGCCCTGACGTGCTGCCACCCGATTACGTGGCTCAACTCAGCCGGTTGCAGGATCAAGTGCCCTCCTTCCCCTTTTCCCTGGCCCGCCAACTGCTGAGCGAGGAGTTGGGTGAACGCCTGAACCGGATTGTCTTCATCGAGAAGACGCCCCTGGGGTCCGCCAGCCTGGCCCAGGTGCATGAGGCTCGCCTTGAAGACGGGCGCGCCGTGGTGCTGAAGCTGCAACGCCCCAATCTGGACAGATTGTTCCGGTTGGATCTGGACGTGATGCAGCAGGTGGCCGGGCTGTTGCAGCGCCATCCCCGTTGGGGTCGGGGCCGGGATTGGCCAGCCCTGGCGGCCCAGTGCCGTCGGGTGTTGCTACGGGAGTTGGATTTTGGTCTGGAAGCGGAGTATGCCGCCCGTTTCCGGCAGCAATTCGCGGATGATCCCATGGTGCGGGTGCCCGCAGTGGTGTGGGAACTCTGCAGCCGTCGCGTGCTGTGCCTGGACTACATGCCCGGACTGAAGATCACCGACCGTCAGGGATTGCTGGAGCTTGGCCTGAATCCCCGGGAGGTGGCCAGCCGGGGCTTGGGCAGCTACCTGCGCCAACTGGTGGTCTTCGGTTTTTTCCATGCGGATCCCCATCCGGGCAACCTGGCTGTGGCCGAAGACGGTGGCTTGATCTACTACGACTTCGGTATGATGGGCACGGTGTCACCCCTGCTGCGTAGCCGTATCCGCCGCATGGTGACGTACGCTGCATCGCGCGATGCGGCCGGACTCACCGAGGAATTACAACGGGTGGGTCTGCTGGCCAAGGGCATCGACCTGGGACCTGTGCGGCGTCTGGTGCGGCTGATGCTTACGGAAATGCTCACCCCACCCTTCTCCTCCCATGTGCTGGAGAAGCTTTCCGGAGACGTTTACGATCTCGTTTACGGCCAACCCTTTCGTCTGCCCCCGGATTTGATTTTTGTGTTGCGGGCCCTCTCCACGTTTGAAGGGGTGGGTCGCACGCTGGATCCAGGTTTTACCCTGGTGGATATTGCCAAGCCCTATCTCGTTCCTCTCATGAGCAATCAGGACAACAAGAACAGCAGCAGCAAAAGCAAAGGCACCGATGCGTTTCTTGGTGATCTCGGCCGCCAGGCGGCGGAAGTGGGCAGCCGTGCCCTGGGCATCCCGCGCCGCCTGGATGAAAGCCTGGCCCGGCTAGAGCAGGGAGATCTGCAGGTGCAGGTGCGCTCCGGCGATAGCGAGCGGATTCTGCGCCGTCTGGTGCTGGCGCAGCAATCCAGTGGTCAAGCCGTACTTCTGGGCGCCCTGGCCATTGCCGCAGCCATTCTCTCCACCAGCCTGAGCTCCTCCCCCTGGCTGGCGTTGTTGCCGCTGGTGGCCATGGCGCCTGTGGTCAAAGGCTGGCTCCAAGCCAACCTGCGCTTGCGGCGGGAAGAGCGTCTGCCGGGAGGCTAAGGGCAGAAGCGTGTGTTGCTCAGTGCGTTTTCCACTTCCGGGAACCCATGCCGATGGCGCCCCCGTAGCGGGCCTGGCTACCCAATTCATCTTCAATACGCAGGAGCCGATTGTATTTGGCTACCCGCTCACTGCGGCTGAGGGAGCCGGTCTTGATTTGTCCTGCCCGGCTGGCCACGGCCAGATCGGCAATGGACACGTCTTCCGTTTCCCCTGACCGGTGACTCACCACACTGGCATACCCATGGCGGCTGCCCAGAGCCATGGCGTCCATGGTTTCGCTGAGGCTACCAATCTGATTCACCTTGATCAGAACGGCATTGGCCACCCCTTGATCAATGCCCCGCTGCAACCGCTGCTGATTGGTGACAAACAGATCATCCCCCACCAGTTGAACGTGATTTCCCAGGACTTGCGTGAGGTGTTCCCAGCCACTCCAGTCATCCTCTGCAAGACCGTCTTCGATGGAAACAATGGGGTAACGCTTGCAAAGCCCAGCCAACTCCTGGACCATTTCAACAGAGTTGAAGCTGCGGCCACCAAAGTGATAGGCGCCGTCACGGTACAACTCCGTGCTGGCCACGTCCAATGCCAGAGCGATCTGCTCACCGGGGCGGTAACCGGCCTGCTCAATGGCCTTCACCAGCAGGGTCAGAGCCCCGTGGTTGTCTTGCAGGTCCGGGGCAAAGCCTCCTTCATCGCCCACAGCCAGAGACAACCCCTGCTGCTTGAGGAGATCCTTCAGGGCATGGAACACCTCGGCCCCCATGCGTAGGGCTTCACGGAAATTGGCAGCCGCATGGGGCACCACCATGAATTCCTGAAAATCCAGCGTGTTGCTGGCATGGGCGCCGCCGTTGAGCAGGTTCATGAGGGGAACCGGCAGCACCGTGGCCATGGGTCCCCCCAAGTAGCGATAGAGCGGCAACCCCAAACCCCGGGCTGCCGCGTGGGCGGTGGCCAGAGACACTGCCAACACGGCATTGGCGCCCAGGCTGGACTTGTTGTGGCTGCCGTCCAGCGCTGCCATGGCCTGATCAACAGCCTGCTGCTCCAGGGCGTTGAGACCACAGATGGCCGGTGCGATGCGCTCCTCGATGTTGATGACCGCTTTGAGTACCCCCTTACCCCCGTAGCGACTCTTGTCGCCATCGCGAAGCTCATGGGCCTCGTGGGCGCCGGTGCTGGCGCCACTGGGCACCATGGCCCGACCCATGGCCCCGCCTTCCAACTGCACTTCAGCCTCCACGGTGGGATTGCCGCGGGAATCCAGCACCTCCCGCGCCACCACCGTGTCAATCACCAGGTCAATGGAATCCAGCACTGCCCAAGCCAGGCAAAAGCGGACTCAGCTTAGGGACCTGACCGGTCGCTGCCAACGGGATGACCATGGGCCGCTTCGCTAGATTGATGGGGTTGCTACCGCCAGTGATGACAGTCCTTCCACCCCAATCCCCTGATCAGGCTTCGGCGGAACCCCCCGCCAGTTCAGCGCGGCTGCTACTGGTGGACGACGAACCCGGTCTCCGCAAGGCCACCCGGGCATATCTGCAAGAGGAATCCTTTTGTGTGGAAACCGCCAAAGACGGGGAGGAGGGTTGGGAGAAGGCGCAACAACTTCTTCCCGATCTGGTGATCAGTGATGTGATGATGCCCCGTCTGGATGGCTACGGGCTGCTGGCCCGGCTGCGGGAGGATGAGCGGTTGTCCGGAACACCCGTGGTGTTTCTCACGGCCAGAGGCATGACCGCGGACCGCATTGCCGGCTTTATGGCCGGTGTGGACGACTACATTCCCAAGCCGTTTGATCCTGATGAGTTGGTGGCCCGGGTGCGCAGTGTGTTGGCCCGTCAGCAGCGGCTGCTGGCTGAGGCGGCCCGCTTTGCAGACGCCGATGTGGGTCGGTTGGCCAAGCAGATCACCGAGATCCGTAGTCTCCTGGGTCAAGGCGGCCAGGGAAGCTCAGGCAAACAAAGTGGCCATGGCGGCGGCGAGGCGCCGCAACACCAGTTCACACCACGGGAGGCCAGTGTGCTCCAGTTGGTGGCGGAAGGACTGATGAATAAACAAATTGCCAAACAACTGGGTACCTCTATTCGCAATGTGGAAAAGTATGTAAGCCGTCTGTTTGGCAAAACATCCACCTCCAGCCGCACCGAGCTGGTGCGTTATGCCCTGGAGCGTCGTCTGGTGGATTAGTAATCGGGCTTCCATAGTAAGTGTCAAGGCTGTCCCATTCAACCTGACCGGCTATTGATCGGGGGATCTTACTACGGTGGTGCTGGTCAGGGGAGAGTGCCCTATCCGCTGGAAGGCGATACTGCCAGTACGGTTGTGTCCAACTCTTCTATAACCTCGGCTAAAAGAATTCAATCGCCTATCTATCGGTCGCTGGGTGGTTATCTTTCACCCTCATGTTGAGCTGCCCAGATAATCAGCCGCAGCTCAGACTCATCAATCACAGTATATTCAGGCGTATGTCCTGAAAGCTGCCGGCTATCGTTTAGAATGATGGGCACCCCGTCACCCCGCCGCTCCATCATGTGGGATCGGGCGCCATCGCTCTGATCAGGTACCTGGCAGCGGGTCAGCAGAGAGACGATCAACTCGTTGCGGCTGTACTGGCGTAGCTCCATGCTGTCTGGCGTCAACGTATTGGCCAGAGCGCCTGGCACATGGAGTTCAACGCGGTCCTGGAATAGATGGAAACGAATCCGGGCGCCAGCCATGGAGTAATCCCGATGGGCCACAGCGTTGACAAGTGCCTCGAAAAGAGCGCGTTCACTGAACTGGGGACGGTCGAGGCGGGCCAGGCCTTTACTTGCCGCTACCCGCATGTTTCTGCAGGCAAAGTGCAGCGCTTCAATCACCTGCTGGTCCAGCGGCCCTCCACAATCCCGTGCATCAAGTTGGTAATTGATATCCCGCCGCGTCCCCGCATAGCTGACGGCCTGAATCCGTGCTTGGGGTAACCATTGTTCCGGCGTGTGTGTACACAGGAGGATGCCGCCAACGGTTGCCCATGGTGCGCCGTTTTCATCGTCTGCAACGACGCGCAGCTTGCGCAGCATGGCGAGATCCACCACAGCGTCATGTCGCAAGAACCGGCGAACCAATCCATCATCAAGGCAATCCGGGGAAGCCTTGCTGACCGGAGACTCGTCAAAGCGAATCACCCGGCTCTGGCTACGCTCCTGCAAGAGCCGAGCCAGCACGTCAGTGCCCATCTCCCGCTTGGCGCTGCCGACCCTGCGGAAATATCCGCCTGGACTTTTGTGGACGAACAGGCTGCGGGATAGATCAACACGGATGATGGGCACATCATCGCCACCGGGACCGGGCAGGTAGATCTTGCGAATCAGTGCGTCCAGTGGCGGCTTGACGGTGTCGTTACAAATCTCCTGCACCCAGCTTTCTACGGCATCCAGTTTTTCAATGGGGATGCCTGTAATTGCATGGCTCTTGTCGTCCACACCCAGCAGGACGGTGCCACCACGGGTATTGGCAAAGCCGGCCAATTCATCGGCAAAGGCATTGCGCTTGGGGCCAATCACCTTGTCCCCATCCAGGAGAACCTGCTTGAATTCAAGCGTAGCGTCTTCGCCGAGGCGAATGCGTTTCACAAGTGCGTCAACATCCTGCATGGTTTCACCTCTCGGGTAACAGGATCCATTGATAGCGCCGCACAAGCGCTTCCCGGCCCCCCTCCATCACACGGCAGATCTCGTCTCGCACAGACTGGTCTTGCAGCCCACCACAGCAACCGATCCGGGTTTGGCTCGACTCCACCTTGAGTGAGAGCACAAACTCCGCATTGCCATTGACGACGATGTTGGGGTTATGGGTCACCACGATGACCTGGCGATGCTGCTTGACCTCGCGAAGACGACGAACCAACAATTCATAAATCAGAGAATTGTCCAGGTCATCTTCCGGTTGATCGATGATGATTGGCTCCTTGCCATGTCCGAGGATAAACGCCAAGAGCGCGGCAGCTTGCTGGCCGGGTGAGCCTTGTTGTAGTGACTTCCAAGAGCCGACTTTCTTTTCTCTGAACTCCACTTCCACCTCATCTCCAGGACAATACAATGCTAAGCGATCAATTCTTTCAGGCGGCAACTTTTGGAGAAAATCCAGGAAGCGCTTATCCTGAATGTCCCATGAAATTTGCTGGTCAGGTAGTTTGCGAATATCAGTAATCAGTTTATCCAAGTTTTCCCAGCTCCATGACTGTCTATTACCTCCCTCAATATTCTTGACTATTTCTTCACGATCTCTTTCAAATGCACTGGTACCAAGAATTTCACCGATTTGTTCCCTAAGATTATCATGATTTGAAAGTTGATTGATTTTGATTTTAATTAGATTCTCATTGTTAGATGATACTTCTAATAAGAAAGACTGGCGTAATTCATTCATCTTGATGTGATATTCGCGATAATTTCTCAGTACTTTATCTGCATCCCTTTCTAATTTCTCTGCATCTTCTTTTTTATTCTTACAGTCTTGAATTTTTCCTTCAAGAGATTTTGAGACTTTCAAGAGATCACTATATTCATTAGGATTTGCAATACCTTGCTGAGTGAGATTTTTCATTATTTCTGCTAATTTCTTCTGGATAGATATGATTTCATTTTGCCAGTGTTTTGCATCGTCACTTTCTTGAATTCGTGCAATATCATTTTGAGCAACATCAATTCTTTGCTTCAAATCCTGGCGAAGTTGATTGATGGTTTTTTTGATTTCCCCATGAACTTTTTGAAGGCTTGCTTGGGCTTGATCATCTTTAGCAGCATCTGTAATAAGATCGGCAACCGTTAATTCACTGACTTGCGATTTAACGGAATCAATAGCATTCATAGCTGCCGCCAGGATCTGCTGCCAGCTACTATCTTTGCTGTGAAGCTGTTGATGTCGTTTAATGACTTGAGCCTGATTACCAGCCTGGAGGACATTGATCTTGTGACGCACATCTCTCAATGAGCCTTCATATGTCGATATGGCTTCTGATTGCTTCAGAGCTGCCCTGGCACTTGCCCGCAGAAACAGATAACTATTACGAAACTCCTCAATTTTCCGCTTGATTTCGCCCCTACGGGTCGGGATATCGTCATCAATGACCGAGAGCAGCGCATTTGGATTTTGAGCCAGGGTGAACAGTTGTTTTTGACTGTAGATGCGAACAGGGAAGCGCTCACGAATATCACCCTCTTCCGGACTAGAGCTATGATCTTGCTCGTTGACACGCGCTATGGAACGTGCGGACCCATCCTGGCTCCAGGAGAGGATAAACCTCTGGCCGTCCTTGCGGTAGACCACTTCGGTTTTTGTCTGTTGTGTAAGAAGCCCTGCTTCCTTTCGATCCTTCGGAACTTTCATCCGTCGATTAAATGAATCTTTCAGGGGTTCTTCTCTCTTCTGATTACCAAGTTCATCTTGCCGTCGCAGTGTCATGCGACAAAAATCGATAATGGTTGATTTACCAGTGCCGCGTCCGCCAATAATTGTGTTTAGATACGGATTTAAAGGGATGGTTATTGCTTCAGGCCGACCAATGAATTTTCCTTGACCCACTGTGATGCTTTCAATGGCCAGATCAGGTGGCGTATTGGGATGATCATCTTTGGCTTGCGAGGGCTTCAGAGAGCCATCCCCATCCAACAAAGCCAAGCGTAGGCCTTCCAGCGTTGGCAAGGTCATCTTGACCCAGGTCCAGCGACGGCCCAGATCTGCAAGGCGATGGGCATCGGATGACCACACTGGCTGGAATCGGCGTTTGATCTCTGGTTTACTGCCATCAAGCCATGGTTCATACTCCTCGGGGGCAAGGAATTTCCCATCTTCTGCGCATTGGCCGGGGACAACTTCAACGCCAGCCAGACGGGGATGATTCAACTCGGCAATGCGTTTCTGGCCTCCATACTTCAAAAGACCGGCAGCTTTACTATTCACATGAGCACCTAAAATCAATACATTATCGTCACATTGTTTTAATATATGTTCAACGCTCTGTAAAGAATACGCTTCTGGTTTGCCGCGCGTTTCTTGCGTAATGCCCACACGAGCTAAAAAATCGTTGACGTGATCACGACTATCATCCGGGTCCATAATCAGCAACAGGTGGCATCCGTCACCGGCAGTAATCTCAACTCCCGGAAACAGAACAGGGGCATTTTCCACTTGTGAGCAAGCTTTCTGAAGGGGCTCGATTCCATCGGCTGTGTTGTGGTCGGTAATCGCAACGGCATCAAGACCCGCATCACGGGCTGCTGTGATCCATTTGATCCAACGTTCATGATCCTCGGCATTTGCTTCTTTTCTGTTGAAATCGTAGGAGGCTGGCGAGTGGGTATGAAAATCAACACGCCACCAGCGGGAACCGGGCCATTTCCAAGACTGTCTGCTCATCCTGGTTGTCGGATACGTTGCTCGCTCCATCGTAGCAGGGTCAATACCGGTCTCCCAAACATTCCCGTCAGTTGACGCCAAAAACGAGCCACCCCATCAGACACAATGGCTCCACACCACCAGCACCACTCCACCCCCATGGGCCTTTGCACCCTGGTCCCCGCTTGGCCACAACCCGGACCATGACAACCACCAGCGACAAATTGGCAAAGGCGGTGGAGGACTATTGCGGTTCACTCCACCGTGTGCGCGCCTCCGGCGGCGCCACGGGCGAGCGCTCCAGCTACGGTCCACTGGCCACTCTCCTCAACGGGGTGGGCGCACTGCTGAAGCCCAGGGTGTTCTGTGTGGGCGAGCTGGCCAACCAGGGCGCCGGCCATCCTGATTTCGGGCTGTATGGAGCCAGGCAGGTGCAGAAAGGTCGTCCCCGCCAGGGCCAGATTCCTGAGCGGGGCGTGGTGGAGGTGAAAGGGGCCAACGATGACGCAGGGCTCACGGCAACCAGTGATCAGGTGAGTCGCTATTGGGACCGTTACCGGCTGGTGTTGGTCACCAACCTGCGCCAGTTCGTGTTGGTGGGGGAGGACAGCGCCGGCCGCCCCGTCAAGCTGGAAAAATTCCAACTGGCGGAGAGCGCCGAAGCCTTCTGGCAAGCACTGGAAAAGCCACAGGCCTTTGCCCGCACTGCCGGCGCCGGGCTGGGGGAATACCTGGCCCGGGCCTTGTGTCATCGCGCTGCACTGACGGAACCCGGGGATCTGGCCTGGCTGCTGGCCTCCTATGCCCGCGACGGTCTGGCCCGGGTGGAAACGGCGGGGGACGCCCCCCAACTGGCGGCGGTGCGGTCAGCGTTGGAGGAGGCCTGGGGGTGCGCTTCGAGGGGGAGAAAGGCGCCCGGTTCTTCCGCTCCACCCTGGTGCAAACTCTCTTCTACGGCGTCTTCTCCGCCTGGGTGTTGTGGTCCCGTGCCGAGACCGTT
>MWLD01000072.1:0-1120 GCA_002018045.1 Candidatus Synechococcus spongiarum LMB bulk15M | reverse complement strand
GCGGCCCGTTTCCGGTGGCGGGAAGCGGTGTGGCATCTGCGCTCGCCGGTGCTGGCGGCCCTCTTCCAGCAACTGTCCCAGCCGGGCCGCCTCCAACCCCTGGACCTGGTGGAGGTGCTGGACTGGACCGCCGCCGCCCTGGAACGGGTGGACCGCACCGCCTTCTTCTCCCGCTTCAACACCGGCGAGGCGGTGCCCTATTTCTATGAACCCTTCCTGGAAGCCTTTGATCCGGCCCTGCGCAAAGACTTGGGTGTGTGGTACACCCCCACGGAGGTGGTGCAAGCCATGGTGGCCCGGGTGGACAACGCCCTGAAACAGGACCTGGGCATCAGCGACGGGCTGGCCGCCGAGAACGTGGTGGTGCTGGACCCCTGCTGCGGCACCGGCGCCTATCTGGCGGCAGTGTTGCGCCGCATCGCCGCCAACCTGGATGGCCAGGGCTTGGGCGCCTTGGCGGGAGCGCGGGTGAAAGCCGCCGCCACGGAACGGGTGTTCGGTTTCGAGATCATGCCGGCGCCGTTTGTGATTGCCCATCTACAAGTGGGGCTCACCCTGCAAGAGCTGGACGCGCCACTGGCCGACGACGGCGAACAGGCCGGTGTGTTCCTCACCAACGCCCTCACCGGCTGGGAACCCCACACCAACAAACCCCTCCCCTTCCCCGAACTGGAGAAGGAGCGGGACCGGGCCAAACGGGTGAAGCAGGACAAGCCCGTCCTGGTGATCCTGGGCAACCCGCCCTACAACGGCTTTGCCGGCCTGGCAGTCGATGAGGAGCGGGCGCTCTCCAACGCCTACCGCTCCACCCGGCGGGTGCGCAGACCGGAGGGACAGGGATTGAACGATCTCTATGTGCGGTTCTTCCGCATGGCGGAACGGCGCATTGCCGAGAAAACGCGGCAGGGAGTGGTGTGCTTCATCTCCAACTATTCCTGGCTGGATGGGTTGTCGTTTACGGGAATGCGGGAGCGGTTTCTGGAGGCTTTTGATGCCATCCGGATTGATTGCCTCAACGGGGATGTGCGCAAAGGCGGCAAAACACCCGATGGCGAACCCGACGGCAGTGTATTCACCGTGAAGGGTGAATCCGTGGGCATCCAGGTGGGCACCGCCATTG
>MWLD01000010.1 GCA_002018045.1 Candidatus Synechococcus spongiarum LMB bulk15M | reverse complement strand
TGGACCTCTGGACCTCTGGACCTCTGGACCTCTGGACCTCTGGACCTCTGGACCGATTATAATCCTTCCTGGTTATGAAAGCTACGTTTTGAAACTTCTTTTCATTAACTGTCAGGTCTCCCCTCCCTCCATCCACGCCCCACGCCCGTGGGACATTCTCTCCAAGCTGCACCAGCTTCGGATCCGGCTTGCTCATGGGCTTCATGGGCATTTGGCTGAAATAACGCCTTCCCATTCTAGTCAAAGTGAAGTCCGCCGTGCAGACCTGATGCCGGTGCCTTGCCCAGGGAGTAGCGGAATTGGTCGTTCCGGACTTTTCCTGTTTTCGGGATGCCGTTAAGCTGATGTCAGATTACGGGAACCCAGTGGCGCTTCCTCGGGATGCGGGTGTCGGCCTCTCGGAGCGAGAGATCGAAATCATCGAGCATCTGGCCCGCGGCTTGACCAACCAGGAAATTGCCCAGGTGCTCTCCATCAGCAAGCGCACCGTTGATAACCACGTGAGCAATATCTTCACCAAGACCGGCACCAGGAACCGTGTGGTGCTCATCAATTGGGCCATGGACCACGGCAAGGTCTGCCGCGACGGCTTCAACTGCTGCAACCTGCCCGAACCAGGTCGCCAGGCCTTCTAGGCCTCACCCCTGACGTGGGTGGCATACAACTGCCGGAAGAGGGCCTGCTGCTGCCGATGATCTACGAGGCGCTCCGGATAGCCCCGGCGTTCCAGGGGTGCGATCCGTCCCGAGAGGAGATCTGCTGTTTCACAGGAGGCCAGCTCCGGTAACCAACGACGAATGTAGTCGCCGTCTTCGTCGAACCTGGCGGCCTGGGCGGCGGGGTTGAAGATGCGCAGCGGGCGGGGATCCATGCCGCTGCTGGCGCTCCATTGCCACCCGCCGTTGTTGGCCGCCGGATCCCCGTCCACCAGATGTTGCATGAAAAAGGCTTCTCCCCAGCGCCAGTCGCAGATCAGATCCTTGGTGAGGAAAGACGCCACAATCATGCGACAACGGTTGTGCATCCAGCCGGTGCGGAGGAGTTGCGTCATGGCGGCATCCACAATGGGATAGCCCGTACGAGCTTCGCACCAGGCAGCAAAGCGCTCCGGCTGGTTGTGCCAGGGAAACCGGCGCCAGCGGGTACGAAATGCCCCCTCCGCCAACGCGGGGAAGTGGAACAGGGCCTGCTGGTAAAACTCCCGCCAGGCCAGCTCCTGTTGCCAGACGGTGATGGCTTGCTGCGCCTCTACGGACTCCTGCCCCCGCGTGGCCATGGCCTCTTGCGAGGCGTGCCAGACCGTCCGCGGGCCAACGGTGCCAAAGCGCAGGGCCGCGCTGAGGCAGGACGTTCCCTTGCGCCCGGGGTAATTACGCTCCGGTTCGTAGCGGCTGAGCGCCCCATCCACAAAAGCGTCCAGTTGTTGGCGGGCGGCCTGTTCGCCGGGACGACAGGGAGAACGTCCCCTCCAGGAACAACCCAGCTCCGCCGGGGTGGGGAGCCGTTGCAAGAGGGGCAGGGTCCGAGCCGCCGTGGCCAAGCGCACGTGGTCGGGACCCGTCAGGCGCCGGGGTGCTGCCACGGGCCTGGCCTTGGCCTGGTTGAACCAGGCGCGGCGGTAATGGCCATAGACCTTGTAGGGCTCCCCCGAACCTGCCTTGACCCGCTCGGGCGGCACCAGCAGTTGGTCCCAGGAGCGTTGCACTGCAACACCTTGACGCAACAGGACCCGCTGCAGTTGGTCGTCCCGCTGACGGGGACCCGGTTCCACGTCTTCGTTAAACGCCAGGCCCGCCACCCCCAGCCGGGCCACCAGTCGGGGAACGTGCTGCAGTGGATCCCCTTGAAGCACCAGCAGTTGGCTGCCGATATGCCGCCAGGCCTGCTGCAGTTCCGCCACGCTGGTCAGCAGAAACCAGAGCCGTGACGGCGCCGCCTCCGGCCCCTCCCAAACGCCGGGCTCCAGCACAACCAGGCCCGTGACGGCTGTAGTGCGCTCCGCCAACTGCGCCAAGCCCAGATTATCGGCCAGGCGCAAATCCCGGCGGTGCCAGAACAGCCATGGGACGTTCACGACCGGGATTCCCTCGTCAGAAAGGCCCGGGCCTGAAACCAGGCGGTGACGGTCTTGGCATCGAGGAATTCCTCGCTACCGGCCAGGCGTTCCTCCAACTGGTCCGGCGTCAAGGTGACCACCTCCAGGTCTTCATCCGGGTCACTTCCCGGTGGATCCGACAAGGGTGTGAGTTGCCGCGCCAGAAAGAGGTGAATCACCTCGTCGGAGTAGCCCGGACAAGGCAGCAGGCGACCCAGGCTGTCCCAGCGTGCAGCGGCAAAGCCTGTCTCCTCACCCAGTTCCCGCTGAACGGAGGCCAGAGGCTGCTCGCCCGCTTCCAGGGTGCCGGCAGGAAACTCCAGAAGTCGCCGCGCCACGGCAAAGCGGTACTGACGCAAAACGACCACACGTCCGTCGTCCAGAACGGGCACCGCCAGGCACGCTCCAGGGTGGCGAATGCAGCCATACACCCCTTCGGCGCCAACGGGCAGCCGCCAGCGGGCCAACTCGAAAGACACCTTGCGCACCTTCAAGGTGGCCAGGGTGTCCAGCAGTTGGGCGGGTTCGGAGGGGGAAGGGGGCATGGGCGGGTCCAGGATCACAACTGCCTGTTGCACACCTTTGTCATGGAATCAGGTGCGCTGGCGCAAGCCGTAGTAGAGCAGTCGGGGATAGGGAGGGGAACAGTTGGACAGTAGTTCCTCGCAACTGCAGGGTGCGTGGGGAGCCACCAGACGAGGATCCAGAGCCACCAGAGGGGCCAGAACGAAACTGCGCTGTTGCCAGCGGGGATGGGGAAGCAGCAATTCCGGTGTGGCGCTGCGGCGCTGGCCAAACCAGAGCAGATCCAGATCCAGAACACGGGGACCCCAAAGGGGTCCCGGCTGTCGGCCTGCCTGCCGCTCCAGGGCCTGGAGGCGCCGCAGCAACGTCACGGGGGACCAGGAAGAGTGCATCAGCACCACACCGTTGACGTAATCCGGCTGGTTGGGAGGTCCCCCCACCGCTGCGGAGCGAAACCAGGGGGAGCATCGCAGCACACCACCTTCCGCCATGGGTTCGAGGGCGGCCACAGCCCAGGTCAAGGTGGCCAGGGAATCCCCCAGATTGCTGCCGAGGGCGATGGCGACAGGGTCGGAGGACGGCATCACCCCAGGAGAGATCCGTTGTCAAGACCATAGCCAGCCCATGAACACAGGCAAGGCTGAACACTTCTGCTGATTGTTAGCTTCTTCTGTGGACCATCGTCAATCTCCTTCGTGGACAGTATTTTCTCTATTGGGACAACTCGAACATCTTTATCAGCGCTCAGGACCTGGCGGAAGACCGGGAAGGCTGGGGTGCTTGTAGCCGCATCCGCATCCACTTCCCCACCATGATCCGGCTTGCTCGCCGGCAAAGACCCATCGGGCGAGCTCTGGCAGTGGGGTCGGTTCCGCCACAGTTGCGTCGCGTCTGGAACAATCTCGAAGCTGAGGGTATTGAGGTGCAACTCTTTGAGCGGGGTAAGATGGGGGGACAAGAGCAAGGTGTGGATCAGGCGCTGCAGACCGCCATGCTGCGTGATGCCCTGGACAACAACGGCGACCCCGGCACTGCCGTACTTCTGAGTGGGGATGGGGCTGGCTTTGTTGACGGCTGCGGATTTCACGCCGATCTGGAGCGGATGCGCAGGAAGGGATGGCGGATTGAAATCCTGGCCTGGCGTCACAGTTGCAATCGGCGCATGAGGCAGTGGGCTGAACAGAACGGCCGTTTCATTGCTCTGGATGATTTTTATCCTTGTGTGACCTATCTGGAGGAGCCCCAACCTGGCCAGCCTTGGGCAGAATCCCGAGCGCCGCAGCCGTTGCCTGCGCTGGAAGACTGATTCAACGGTGCCCAATCCGTTGCCGCCGAGGACGATAGCGACAGGTTAGCCGCCCATCAGTATCCCAGGATCCCGGCCAGAAAACGCCCCGGGGCGAACGCTGCCGTCCCTGCTGCGACAGCGCCGACGATGGCGCCTTTCATGAAATTGGCATGGCGTCCCGTGTTGCCTTGCCGAATTGCCACAACGCTCCACAGGTCATGCTGATGAAGCCAGCTCCACCCCCCTGAGGGGTGAACTTGACGAATCAGGAAGAACGATAGGGCGGCACACGACATCAGGCCAAGCCATAACCAGTCCATCAACCGGTGCAACGGTGTGCCCTTCGCCTGCAGGAGGCTCAGCAGACCCAGCCCGGTTGCCACCGAGGCCGTGATGAGGTGAAACCAGATGACAGCCATGGAACACCTGAAGGACCAGACCGGAGGAAATATACGTTCAGGCGTTTATCTCCTCAAGGCAAGTCAGTCTCAACCCCGTCTCATGCCGGTGTTC
>MWLD01000030.1 GCA_002018045.1 Candidatus Synechococcus spongiarum LMB bulk15M | reverse complement strand
AAGCCTGCCGTTGAGCGAAGTCCGGCTGGAGCGCTGTGGTGGTGACCTGATCCGGCGCTTCCATCTGGACAATCCCACGGTGATTGCCTGACGGCTTTATCGCTCCGTATCATTCGGAAAACCGGCCCACAGTGGAACCGTCTCTGCGGCTTAGCGTGAAAATCAGCCGCTTCAGTTCTCTTGCCTCTTCAGCGCCAGGACAACAACGAACCCCGACGGCGTTTTGGGTGGGTCAACCTCGTTGTAATTGGGGTTGGCGTGTTGTTATTACTCAGCAGTTTCTTGCCGCGCCCTGCCATGCAGGTGCCCCGAGTTCCTTATTCCCTCTTTATTGACCAGGTGAACGATGAGCGCGTGGCCAGAGCCTACATCACACAAGACCAGATCCGCTACGAGCTCAAGCAGCCGTTAGATGGAGAGCCTCCCCTGCTGGCCACCACGCCCATCTTCGACATGGACCTGCCTCAGCGGTTGGAACAACACGGGGTGGAATTTGCCGCAGCGCCACCCAAGCGTCCCGGTGTGTTCAGTACCGTTCTGAGCTGGGTGGTGCCGCCGGTGATCTTCATTCTGGTGCTCCAGTTCTTCGCACGACGCCAAATGGGTGGCGGCCAGGGAGCTCTCAGCTTTACTCGCTCCAAGGCCAAGGTCTATGTTCCCGATGAGCAATCACGGGTCAGCTTCGCTGACGTGGCCGGTGTGGACGAAGCCAAGCAGGAACTGACGGAAATTGTCGACTTTTTGAAGAAACCACAACGCTACACTGTCCTGGGGGCAAAAATCCCCCGCGGCGTGTTGTTGGTAGGCCCTCCCGGCACCGGGAAAACCCTTCTTTCCAAGGCCGTTGCCGGAGAAGCCAACGTCCCGTTCTTTATCATCTCCGGCTCGGAATTTGTTGAGCTATTTGTAGGGGCCGGTGCAGCACGGGTGCGCGACTTGTTTGAGCAAGCCAAGAAAAAAGCTCCTTGCATCATCTTTATTGACGAGCTGGATGCCATTGGTAAAAGCCGCTCCGGTTCCATGGGGGTCGTGGGAGGCAACGACGAGCGGGAGCAAACCCTCAACCAGTTGCTCACGGAGATGGACGGCTTTAACGTCTCCGATAAGCCCGTGATTGTTCTGGCTGCCACCAACCAGCCGGAAACCCTTGATGCTGCCCTGCTGCGACCGGGTCGCTTTGACCGGCAGGTGTTGGTTGATCGCCCCGATCTGAGCGGTCGCCGCACCATTTTGGAGATCTACGGGAACAAGGTGAAACTGGATCCCGCTGTGGAGCTGGAGAGCATTGCCGCGGCCACCAGCGGATTTGCGGGTGCGGATCTGGCAAATCTCGTTAATGAAGCCGCCCTGTTGGCAGCACGGGCTGATCGGAAAACGGTGATCCAGGCGGATCTCCAGGAGGCCATTGAGAGAGTTGTGGCTGGCCTGGAGAAGCGCAGCCGCGTCCTCGCCGAGGATGAAAAGCGCATCGTTGCCTACCACGAGGTGGGCCATGCCATCGTGGGCCACATGGTTCCCGGTGGCAGCAAGGTAGCCAAAATTTCCATCGTGCCCCGCGGCATGTCTGCCCTGGGCTACACGTTGCAGTTGCCCACGGAAGATCGCTTCCTCAATTCCAAGGAAGACCTGCAGGGTCAGATCACCACATTGCTGGGAGGCCGCTCTGCCGAGGAGATCGTCTTTGGCAAAATCACTACAGGGGCGGCCAACGATCTGCAACGGGCAACAGACATCGCCGAGCAGATGGTGAGCACCTACGGCATGAGCAGTGTGTTGGGTCCACTGGCCTATGACCGTCAGACCGGCAACCGCTTCCTTGGTCAAACCAACAACCCGCGCCGCTCCGTCAGTGATGCGACTGCCCAATCCATTGATCGGGAGGTGCGCCAACTGGTGGACAATGCCCATAATCACGCTCTGGCGATTCTGGAGTTCAACCGGGAGTCGCTGGAAGCCATCTCCCGGAAGATTCTGGAAAAGGAAGTGATTGAGGGAGAGGATCTGCAAACTCTGCTGAACCGGTGCAAGGCCCCTGAACCTGTTCAGGTATAAAGACTCTTTGGCAGCCCCTACCATGACCCTCTCTGGTCGTCACTTCCTTGGGGTTGAGGATTGTAGTTGCCAGGAATGGCTCGATCTCCTTCAGTTGGCAGGGGCCCTGAAACGGGGAGAGACCCGGTTGCCCACCCCCGGCTCCGTCAAGGTGCTGGGGCTTTTGTTTTCCAAGCCTTCCACCCGCACCCGCGTCAGTTTTGCCGTGGCAATGGCCCGCCTTGGCGGGCAGACCATGGATTTGCCCCCCGACAGCACCCAAGTGGGTCGCGGCGAGTCCATCGCCGACACGGCCCGGGTCCTCAGCAGCTACGTGGACGCCCTGGCCATTCGCACCTTTGCCCAGAACGACCTTGAAGCCTATGCCCAGGCCAGCACCGTTCCCGTGATCAATGCGCTTAGCGATGCGGAACACCCTTGTCAGGTCATTGCGGACTTCCTCACCCTGCAGGAGTGCTTCCCGGATCTGAACGGTCTGACCATGGCCTATGTCGGAGACGGCAACAACGTGGCCCACTCCCTCCTCCTGGCTGCGGCCCTGCTGGGTGTTCACCTGCGGGTGGCAACCCCCAGGCGGTATGGACCGGATCCTGCGGTGGTGCAGCGGGCACAGCGGCTGAGCCAGGGGCGATGCACCGTGACCGTGCTCCATGATCCCGTGGAAGCCTGCCGTGGCGCCCAAGCCGTCTACACCGACGTGTGGTCGTCCATGGGCCAGGAAGCAGCAGCACAGCAGCGCCGCCGCGATTTTTCCGGATACTGCTTGAATGCGGGCCTGCTGGCCCACGCGGCGCCGGATGCCGTTGTGCTCCACTGCTTACCAGCCCACCGGGGAGAGGAAATCAGCAACGAGGTGCTGGAAGGGTCGGCAAGTCGGGTGTTTCTGCAAGCCGAGAATCGCCTCTACGGCCAGCAAGCCTTACTCGCTCTATTGTTGGATCTGGTGTAGAATCCTGGATCGTGAACAATTACCAAGGAAATTCGGGAAACAGGCTGGACAAATGTCTGAAAATCTCGTACGTCTGTATTGACTGTCTGGATAGCTGATGCAGCCCACACCCCTCACCGTTGCCCAGCAAGAGCTTTACGACTGGATCGTTCGGTTCCTGACCGACCATGGCCACGCTCCATCCATACGCCAGATGATGGAGGCCATGGGCCTGCGCTCACCAGCGCCCATTCAAAGTCGTTTGCACTATCTCCGGAAGAAGGGCTGGATCCGGTGGCAGCCAGGTCGAGCGCGCACCCTGCAGTTGAATAGTGCCCTCCCCACGGGAGTCCCTGTTCTGGGAACGGTCTTTGCGGGAGGGCTGGTGGAGACCTTCCTTGACGCGGCGGATCGTCTCGATCCGGAGACGATCCTCAAGGAAAAGGACGTGTTTGCCCTCACTGTCCGCGGTGACAGCATGATTGGCGCCCATATCACCAGCGGGGACGTGGTGGTGATGAGGCCCGTAGACGACATCCGATCCCTCCCCGATGGAGCAATTGTCTCCGCCATGGTTCCAGGAGAAGGCACCACGCTCAAATTCTTCTACGAAGACGGCCCCACCATCCGCCTGGAGCCGGCAAACCCTGCATATGAGCCCATTGTTCTGCCAGCGGATCAGGTGGTGATTCAGGGCAGATTGGTGGCGGTTTGGCGGCAGATTCAGGGCTTCCCGGGCAGACGATAGGGATAGTGGAAGCGCCCGAATCCATCAGGGGTTGCCGGAACGGGTTGCCAGACCCTCGGCAATACGCTGAAGCAGGGTTTCAATACGGTCGAAGCGATCCAGCACCTCAAGAATCAGGCTATCGGACACCTCGACCATGGTTTCTTCGGCATCCCCGTTGAACCGACCTTCCAAATCTTCCGTGACAGCATCAAGTTCCACATCAGCAGTTTCTTCCTGGTCAACCTGATTGGCATCCAGGTCTTCAGAAGACAACAGGTTTGAATCCGACTCATCCATGGGAGAATTTTCCATGTTGAGAGAATCAGAGCTTTTCTTTTCCTCCACATCAATCTCGGACTGACGATTAGACGATTCCGATGAGGTCGTAGAGTTGATGAGTCCAAGTAACTCCTGCTTGTTTTTACGTGCAAAGCCTTTAATGCCTTGATCTTTGCAGAATTGCTTGAGTTGCGCAATGGTCAGGCTGGTGAGATCACCTTGCCGACCCTTGCCGTGTTGGTTTGTGGTCTTGTCCTTGGACTTTTTCTTCACCGCCGACTTGCTTGGCCCGGACCGGTGTGACGTGTCAGCGGGAGACGTGGCGACAGATTGGGACGAGGTCTTGGGCGCCGCTTCGATCATTGCAAGGAGTCTGGCCTTCGACTTGTGGGCAAAGCCCTTGATGCCACGCTCCTTACACAGGTCCTTCAACTCGACAACCGTTAGATCCTTGAGGGACTTGTCCGACGAACTGGCTGCGGGCGACGTGCTGGTCATGGTTGTTGTGTGTGGCTGAGTTGGGTGGCCGGGCTTGCAACTGGAGCTCAATCAGCCTCGGAGTTCCTCCCCAGGCACAACCAGGTGCTCCAGGTGCAGTCCGTGGCTCGTCGCATCCGAACGTTAGGTCGCCATTGCCCAGAGGCCAACTTAGCCTTTGGACAAGTATGAAGGAGACCAGTGCATACACTTATTCTAGGTGGGCCTGCACGTAAGTGATCTAAAATCAATCCGTGGTTTTCATCGCGCCGCGGCTGCCGCCAAACGTCGGAGGCGGAACGTGACCAGCCTGCGGGAGATACTCCACCAGAACCCGGTAGAGACAAAAGCAGCACTGAGCCGGAAGTCCCAGCCCGTTCATGGCTGTGTACCTCGACGAGGCCAGCCACGAGAAACCGATCCGGCATCCGCTCCGGTTCCTGTGGTGCAACCCATCACTTCAGTGATCCCCCGCAAGGGGGTGCGGAACGAGTTCTTCGCGCGCGCGCTCGGCGCCTATCCACGCTGGGGACAGCCAGCCAACGGATCGGCGTGGGGTCAGTCAACCGTCCGGATTCCATT
>MWLD01000058.1 GCA_002018045.1 Candidatus Synechococcus spongiarum LMB bulk15M | reverse complement strand
TTCCACTTTTCGTGGGTGCCCGATTCAATCAACTGGCCACGGCGGAGCACCAGGATGCGATCCGCGGATTCCACCGTGCTCAAACGGTGGGCAATGATTATGGCGGTTCTCTGCTCCAGGAGGTTTGCCAGGTCCCGCTGCAACGCGGCTTCCGTGGAGGGATCCAGGTGGGCCGTGGCCTCGTCCATCACCAACACTTCAGGTTGACGCAGGGCCACCCGCGCTACACCCAGCAGTTGTCGTTCCCCTGCGGAAAGATTGGCGCCCCGCTCCCGTAGTTCCGTATCCAGCCCCTGGGGCAAGCTGCGAATCCATGGCCCCAGCCCCAGGTCTTCGCAGGACCGCTGCAGTTGGGTACGGCTGATGGTTTGCCCCAGGCGCAGATTGGTGGCCACGTCTCCACTGAAGAGAAAGGTGTCCTGGAGCACCACCCCAAGGCGCCAACGCAACTCCTCCCGAGGCAGGTCCCGAACGTTCACGCCGTCCAGGAGAATGCGCCCCTGCTGGGGTTCCCACAGGCGGCAGAGCAAATTGATGACCGTGCTCTTACCTGAACCCGTGGCCCCCACCAGGGCGACGGTCTCCCCAGGCGCAACGCGGAAGCTCAGATCCCGGATCACCGGAACGTCGTCCCGCACGTTGTAGGCGAAGGTGACGTGCTCGAACACCACCTCTCCAGCAGAGGCGGGGCGAGGCAAGGGAACCGTCGCGGGCCTGTCCCGCACCTGGATCGGCTGATCCAGTAATTCACCAATGCGCTGTAGCCCCGTCAGGCCGGATTGAATGAACGTAAAACGCTCGGCCACCTGGCGCAGGGGGTTGAACAACCGCTGGGCATAGAGCACAAAGGTCACCAGCGTGCCCAGGGCCAGGGCGTTGCGGAGCACCAGCCAGCCTCCCAGGCTGATCACCAGCGCAATGGCCGCAATGGACACCCACTCAAGCAGTGAGGAAATGGTGGCGTCCAAAGCAATGGTCTGCATGGTGAACCGCTTGTAGCGGGCCACGTTGGTGGCGGTGCGGGCGCTGTTGCGGGCCTGACGGCGGAACATCTGCACCACCTCCAGCCCCTGGAGGTTTTCCTGTAGATCCGCATTGAGGCTGCCCAACTCTTCCCGCACCCGATAGTTGGCCCGGCGGTAACGGGTTTGCAACGCAATCACAATCCGCGTCACGGGGATCAGAGTCAGCAGCAACAGCAGGCCCAGACGCCAGTCCACCAGCAACATGGTGGCGCCAATCACCAGCAGCGACACCAACTCCGCCAACACCCCGATGGCGCCGTTGCCAAACATTTCAGCCACCGCCTCCACGTCGCTGGTGAGACGGGTCAACAGCAGACCCACAGGGGTGCGCACGTGAAAGCTCAAGTCCAACCCGAGGGCATGGTCGAACAGATCACTGCGGATGCGGGCCGTCATCAGTTGACCCACGCTTTGCACCGTATAGCTGAGAAGCCCCTGCAACACCAGACCCGTGACCATGGTGAGGGCCAGCAGTCCGGTGAGCAGGTGGAGGGAGTTGGCGGTGCCCAGTTGTTGAAGCCAGGGAATGATGGGCTCCTGGCGTAGAAGGGACACCGCCTGACCCAACAACAACGGTTGCAGGGCATTGCCGAGAGCTACGGGCACCAGCAACCCCAGCGCCAGGCCAATGGACTTGCGCTCACTCCGGAAGTAGGGCGCCATCCTCCGCCAGCCCATGGAGCTGGCGGGATCGCCACGCCGCTGTTGCTCCGAGGCCGAAGACATGGTTACGGCTGCCGGGGTTGTACCTGGACCCCGTGCCGCACCGCCTCCACCACGTCCTGGAGCACACCGCGATCCATGCGCAACGCCAGGGGATTTCCCACCAGCCGGGCCGTACTCAAGAACAGATCTTCAATGGCTACCAAGCCGTTCTCCTGCAGCGTGCGGCCTGTGGCCACCAGATCCACAATGGCTTCCGACATGCCCGTGAGTGGACCCAGCTCCACCGAACCCTGCAACCGGATCAGATCCACGGGGAGATCCAGGCTGTCGAAAAACGTCCGGGCACAGTGGATGAACTTGCTGGCCACACGGCAGTGGGCAGGCAGATCCGCCGCACGACGGTAGGGACTGCTGCGTTTTACGGCAACAGCCATGCGACAGCTCCCGAATCCCAGATCCACCAACCTGGCCAGCTCCAATGGGTGCTCCCGCAATACGTCGTCCCCCACCACGCCCAACTGGGCTTGACCATAGGCCACGTAAACCGGCACGTCGGCATTGCGTACCAGCAAGGCGCAGGCTCGGCCACAGGGGCTGTCCACCATCAGTTGCCGGTTACCGGGTGTTGTCAAGGCAGTGAAGTCCAATCCCGCCGCTTGCAGAGACGTGATGCTGTCCTGCAGCAGCGCTCCTTTGGCCAGGGCAACGGTGATCACGAAGCTTCTGCAGCAGCTTGAGCCTAAAACGCAGCACGAATGTGACGTTGATTGACGTCCGGGATCAACAACCGGACGTCTTCCGGCTGGCCACCGAGGGGAAGCCGGGCTTCCCCCAGCAGACGGGGGCGACTCACCCCGGCTTCCTCAGCGGGCTCCACCTGTCGTAGCCGCACCGTGATGTGTCCGTTGGCAGCGGATTGGGGGCGCCGTGACTGGTTGACAGCCAGTTGCTGCAGGGTGGGGGCGACGGCCGCAACCGGCAGCGGCTCCTGCACGGCAGCAACGACAAGGCCATGGCTGTTGTCGAACACAACCGGTACGTTGACAGCACCGGGAACGGTTTGTCGTTCTTCATAGCTCACGGCAAAGGCCATGCAGGCCACGGCCAGCAGCACCGTGAAACTACTAACCCCCACCATGCGGAAGCGGATTCCCCAACCGGCCAGGAAGCCCGCTGCGGTGAGCGCTATCAAGAGAAGGCCAACGGCGCCGATCCACACACCAGCCTTGAAGAGCAGAGGATCTACAACCATGGGGGAGGGGAACTCCAGGCCGTTGACAGCACGACTTTTAGTGTAGGAGTAAGTTTTGTTCCCATGGGGCAGAGGCCAGCTTGATGGTTCATGGGCATCCGCTTCGGCTCTTGCTCTGCTCCCGGCGGTTGCAGCGCCCAGCCCGGTTCGCCCTGATTGCCGCTGCGGTTCTGCTGCTGGCCTGGTTGGCTTTGGATCAGGCCCTGGGCAGGATGTACCGCAACCTGCACCCCGACCTTGAGGAAAGGTATAGCCGTGCGTTGGGCCGTCCCCTGAGGTTGGGTCCTTACCGTGGTCTGCGCTGGTCCGGTCTCCATGTGGGCCCCAGTCGGATCCTGCCCAATGCGGTGGATCGCACCCAACTGGCGGCGGACGGGCTAATCGTATCCCTGGACCCATGGGTCAGCCTGCTGCAGCGCCGCTGGGTGGTCCATCTCCATGCCCGGGCACTGCAAGCGGACTGGCGCCGCAATGCCCAGGGCGCTGTGTGGACCACACCCCCCCGTCAGGGGGAGGTTTCCATGCCGGTGGAGCTGTGGATTCACACCCGCGATCCGGCCCGATTCCGATTGTGGTGGCAACCTGACTCTGACCTGGATGCGCCCTCCCCACCGGATTTCATGGGGGATTTTACGGGGCAGGTGGCGTTTGGGCACCTCCAGCACGGCATGGTGATCCAGGGCAAACTGGATCTCGCCTCGGGGGGCAGACTTTCGCTGCGAAGCCGCGGTGTTCCCCTGAGCGAGTCCTGGATTGCCCATGGCGCTGCGCGCAGCATCCAACTGGATGGGCTGCTGGGTCCTCTGCTGGCCAACACACCAGGGGCGGGCCTCTCCGGACAGGTGGACGGCGCCGTGACCGTGCGGAACGTCCAAGGCGGCACATGCCGTGGCTCCGTGGTGTTCAACGACCTCCAGCTCCCGTTGCAGCGGATCGACTCCACCGGAGAGTTGGGCGCACTGCGCTTCGATCCCCTGTCACTGCGTTGTGACGGCCGCCGTCTCCAACTCTCGCCCGGCGACTTCAACGTGGGGGCACTGACGGGTCGGGTGCAGGGCTCCCTGGGGTTGGAGGATCGACACCTGGATCTCCAGGCCAACCTGCACGGGCCACTTCCTTCACCGTTGGCGGCTCTGGGTGGCGCCGCAACAGCGGATCTACGACTCCTGGGACCACTGACAGCACCGAAGGGTCAGGTCAACCTCACCGTCGCCGACTGGCACGCGCCTTCCGATGCAGCGGTTGCCTCCCAGCCGTTCCCGCCTCTGACGCTACAACTGGCCAGCCAGTGGCGCTCGGCTGAAGGGCAGCGGCAACTCTGGGCATCTCTCCAGGTGCAGGCAGGGGACAGCCAGGTGGTGATGGCTGGCCAACTCACCCCCACGCTGCAACTGCAAAGCAGCACCATCAACCTGCAACCCCGGGATTGGCTGACCCCCGACCTTTGGCCGGATCAACCCTACACAGCCTCCCTGACCGTGGCACAAGCAGGGGCGGCGATGCCGGACGTGGACCTGCAACTCCATAACCCCCGTCTGCAGGAGGATTTCGTCCTTCGGTTGACGGAGGACCACGTCCATGTCAACGGCAGCCTGGAACTGGCTGACGGTCGGCATCTGGGGATCACCGGCCAAGCTGCGGGAGGGCAATGGCACCTGGAGGCCGACCTGGCCGGGATGGATGTGGTCCCTCTGTTGGACGGGGCGCTGACGCTGCCCCTGTTGCCCTCTCCCCTGAGCCTGACGGCTACGGCCCAAGGACGCTACGGGGACAGCTCATCCACCGAGTCGTCCGGCCAGGGCAGCCGCCTGCAGGTTCGGCAGGCCCAACTCACCGCCAGGCTTCCCCACGGCCTCGGCACCCCTGATCGCTCCCTCCTGGGTTCCACCCGTTTTCAACTCCGGACCACGGCACAGCAACCATGGACTGTGCAGATGGATGCCCCCCGGTTCCGCAGCCATGGCGTTGTGGATTGGTGGCCAGGGCGTCCATGGCAAGAAGCCGGTCTTGATCTGAGCATTGACCTGGAGGACTTTTCCCTGGATCCGTTCAGCCCTCTGAACGGGGAGTTGAACGTCACGGGACAGTTGGGGGGATCGGTGGCGCAACCCCGGTTTGACGGAGAGCTGATGCTGGCCGACATGGGTTTGGCCTTGATCCGCTCTCCTCGGCGATGGCGCGGCAGGATTC
>MWLD01000038.1 GCA_002018045.1 Candidatus Synechococcus spongiarum LMB bulk15M | reverse complement strand
GGTCCAGAGCAGCGGGGAGGGCGTTGGGGAAGCGTCCATGCTTCAAGACTATCCATCTTGTGACCCGAGTGTTGTGACATCCTCTCCGTCCTGAGGAGGGGATTTCCTTTCTTCAGGTTGCACACGACTGCACCTCCTGATCACCGATCAAGACGGATTCCTGCTTCAAGGCCGGGAAGCGTCAAGCTGGACCTGCTCCCGGCGCCAGCGGCGTTGAACCTCTCCGCCAGCCCGGCAGCGAGGACGTTTTTTGCGGCGTTGGCGTCTCGGTCGTGTTCGACACCGCAAGCTGACCGGTTCCACCTGCGGCCTTCCACCAAAATGGAGGGAGGTGTTCCGTGCTTCAGGAAGGTCTCAATACTCGCCCCTCCTGCGCTGGAGGCAAAGTAGCTGGGACTGCAAAGGTTGCTCCCCTTGAAATCCGAATTCCTTCCTGAGCACTCGACTGGTGACACCTTTGACTTGGCTAACGAGCTGTGAGACAGGCGTTGCGGGCGAGTGCTCAATCAGGAGGTGGGCGCGGTCCGCTTCTCCGTTGAACTCCAGCAACTGAAAGCCGCTCTTCTCGGCGACACGGATGCAGACGGAGTGCATCCGTGCCAAGTGGTTGCTCTCCAGGATTCTCTTGCGGTACCTGGTCGCGAAGACCAACCAGTCGTGACAGGCTGTGACGACCTTTTCTCAGGACGGACTCGCACATGACAGGAAAACTGCTATGCCAGCTTCATGCCAATACGCTACCGTTACCGCTGTTACCCCGATCCAGTGCAGAAGACCCTTATGGCCAAGGCCTTTGGTTGTGCTCGTGTGGTGTGGAACGATGCGTTGGCTCTGAACAGGCAACTCTACGAGGAAAAGGTCAAGCCCTTCGACGCCGGGGAGCTGATGAAGCGTTGCAGTACTCAGGCAAAGCGGAGCGAGGAGCGGAGCTGGCTTGCTGAGTCGTCGCATACCATGCTTCAACAATCCCTTCGAGACCTGAGCCAAGCGTTCAAGAACTGGTGGAAAGGCACAGGTAGGGTCCGTGCCCCTCGTTTCAAGAGTCGGAGAAGCCGGCAGAGTATGGGTGTTTGCGGTAGGGAGTTGTATCCAACGGACAAAGGGGTTCGGTTCCCGAAGGTTGGGGAACTCAAGCTGAAATGGTCACGACCTCTGCCCTCTCCCCCAACGAGTGTCACCCTTCTCAAGGAGTGCTCGGGCCGCTAGCATGCCTCCTTTGTTATAGAGGTGGAGGAGGTAAAATTCCCCTGGACTGCCAGGAAAGTCGGCCTCGATTCGGGCTTGGCATCCCTCGCCGTCGGAAGCGACGGTGAAAAATAGCCCCTCCCAAGTTCCTGCGCTCTGCGTTAAGGACGATCAGGAGATTACAACGGAGTCTGAGCCGAAAGGCGAAGGGTTCCGGTAACTGACAGAAGGCCCGTCTTCTGGTGGCGAGAGCCCAGGAGAAGGTGGTTCATCAAAGGCTGGATTTCTTACACAAACCCAGTACCAAATACATCCGCGAGAATCAAACGGTTGCGCTTGAGAATCCGAATGTGTCGGGAATGCTGAAGAACCGTCGTCTGGCCAAGAATATCTCCGATGCAGGATGGCGGATGTTCAAGACTCTCCTGGAGTACAAGGCAGACCGCTATGGCCGCGAGATTGTAGTGATTGGTCGGTGGGAATCAACTTCCCAAAGGTGTTCCAGTTGCCGACATCTCGACGGCAAGAAATCTCTTGCCATCCGCCGTTGGACCTGCTCGGCTTGCGGCGCCGAGCACGACCATGATATCAATGCCGCGAAAATATCCTCGCCGTGGGGCACACGGAGAGGTTAAACGCTTGTGGAGCCGAGGGTACGTCCAGCTTGCCGGTACCTGGCTATGAAGCAGGAGCCCGTCTTGATCAGGGGGTACATATGTGCAACCTGAAGAAAGGGAATCCCCCTTGTTTACGGCGGGGAGGATGTCAAAATGACGTTTGTTGTCCGTTGTTGTGTCATGGAGTTTCAGCCTGGCCTTGAAGACGTTCCCGTTGCCCAGTCCGCCATTTGCCACATCGACGGCACGGTCGGCTCTCTTCTCTATCGGGGCTACGCCATCGAGGACCTTGTGCGCCACAGCAACTTCCTCGAAACAGCCCACCTGCTCATCTGGGGCGAGCTTCCCCCCGTCGAGGATCTCCGGACCTTCGAGCACGACGTGTATACCCACCGGCGCATCAAGTTCCGCATTCGGGACGTGATGAAGTGCTTCCCGGAAAGCGGTCACCCGATGGATGCGCTCCAGGCCAGTGCGGCAGCCCTGGGGCTTTTCTACTCCCGACGGGTGCTGGATAATCCCCTCTACGTCCGCCAGGCCGTGGTGCGACTGGTGGCCAAGATTCCCACCATGGTGGCTGCGTTTCAGTTGATCCGCAAGGGATTGGACCCCATCCGTCCCCGGGACGATCTCTCCTATGCCGCCAACTTCCTCTATATGCTCAGCGAGCAGGAGCCCGAGCCCCTGGCGGCCAGAGTCCTGGACGCCTGCCTCATTCTCCATGCCGAACACAGCCTCAACGCCAGCACGTTCAGTGCCCGGGTCACCGCCAGCACCCTTACCGACCCCTATGCGGTGGTTGCATCCGCAGTGGGCACTCTGGCGGGGCCGCTCCATGGCGGCGCCAACGAGGACGTGCTGGACATGCTGGACGCAATTGGCAGTCCCGACCGGGTGGAGCCCTTTCTGGATCAATGCCTGGCCCGGAAGCAGCGCATTGCCGGGTTTGGGCATCGGGTCTATCGGGTGAAGGATCCCCGCGCCAGGATTCTCCAGGAACTGGCGGAAAAGCTTTTCGCCTGCTACGGCAGTGACGCCACCTACGACCTGGCCCGTCTCCTGGAGCAGAAGGTGGAAGAGCGGCTTGCCGGGAAAGGCGTTTACGCCAACGTGGATTTTTATTCAGGCCTTGTCTACCGCAGACTCGGCATTCCCACGGACTTGTTTACGCCCGTATTTGCCGTTGCCCGGGTGGCCGGGTGGCTGGCCCATTGGAAGGAACAACTCGGCGCCAACCGCATCTTTCGCCCGTCGCAAATTTACACGGGTGTCGATCCGCGCCCCTGGCAACTCCATCGGGAACGGGGGGCCGCGTCAGACTAGATTGACCGCTGCCGCTGCCGCCTCACCCATGATTTCAACGGCGCCGATCCGGCTGCCTTGGGCCGCCTTGCCCAGTGGCAACCTGGACCTGGCAGGAGGATTTGAAGCTGTACTTCAGACGTGGGGTCTGAGCCCTGGCCTGGCCCACGCGCTTTGGCTACCCCTGCCCATGCTGCTGGTTCTGGCGGCTGCGGTGGTGGGAGTTCTGGCCAGTGTCTGGATGGAGCGAAAGGTTTCGGCAGCGGTGCAGCAGCGCATCGGTCCGGAATACGCAGGTCCTCTGGGCATTCTTCAACCCATCGCCGACGGCCTCAAACTGCTGGTGAAGGAGGACGTGATTCCCGCCCGAGCCGATGGCCTTCTCTTCACCCTGGGTCCGGTGCTGGTGCTGGTGCCGGTGATTCTCTCCTGGCTGATCGTTCCCTTTGGCCAGAACCTCCTGATCAGCAACGTGGGGGTGGGCATCTTCCTCTGGATTGCTCTGAGCAGCATTCAGCCCATCGGTCTGCTCATGTCCGGCTACTCCAGCAACAACAAATACGCCTTGCTGGGGGGCTTACGCGCCGCGGCCCAGTCCATCAGCTACGAGGTTCCGTTGGCTCTGGCGGTGTTGGCCGTCGTCATGCTCAGCAACTCCCTCAGCACGGTGGACATCGTTCAACAACAGACCGGCGCCGGTCTGCTCGGTTGGAACATCTGGCGCCAACCGGTGGGGTTTCTCGTCTTCTGGATCTGCGTCATCGCCGAATGCGAGCGGGCCCCTTTCGACCTGCCGGAAGCGGAAGAGGAATTGGTGGCGGGCTATCAAACCGAATACGCCGGCATGAAATTTGCCCTCTTCTACCTGGGCAGCTACATCAATCTGGTGCTCTCCGGCCTGTTGGTGGCAGTGCTCTACCTGGGGGGATGGGGTTTCCCCTTGCCGGTGGAATGGTTGGCCACGCTGCTCCACCAACCCCTGAGCTCTCCTCTGGTGCAAGTGGTAACGGCCTCGGTGGGCATTGTCACCACGGTGCTCAAGGCGTTTCTGCTGGTCTTTTTTGCGATCCTGCTGCGCTGGACCACACCCAGGGTGCGCATCGACCAACTGCTGGACTTCGGCTGGAAGTTCCTCCTGCCCGTTGCCCTGGTCAACCTTCTGCTCACCGCAGCCCTGAAACTCGTTTTCCCTGCAACCTTTGGCGGCTGACGGCACGGATAGCCCGCCGCGTCTCCATGATGGTTGCCATAGACCCACGTCTCTCCCCTCCCCGGTATTGCCATGTTCGGATTCCTCAAGCAGGTGGGTGATTACAGCCGCGAGGCTGCCGCAGCGGCCAGGGGGATGACCCAGGGTTTAGCGGTCACCTTCGACCACATGCGCCGTCGTCCGGTGACGGTTCAGTATCCCTATGAAAAGCTGATCCCTTCGGAGCGCTACCGCGGCCGGATCCACTTCGAACTCGACAAATGCATCGCCTGTGAGGTGTGCGTCAGGGTCTGCCCCATCAACTTGCCGGTGGTGGACTGGGTGATGAACAAGGAAACCAGGAAAAAGCAGTTGAAGAACTACTCCATCGACTTTGGCGTGTGCATCTTTTGCGGCAACTGTGTGGAATACTGTCCCACCAACTGTCTCTCCATGACCGAGGAGTACGAGCTGGCCGCCTTTGACCGCCACAGCCTCAACTTCGACAACGTGGCGCTGGGCCGGCTGCCCACCAGCGTGACCATGGATCCTTCCGTGCAGCCGCTGCGGGAGTTGGCCTATCTACCCAAGGGGGTCGTGGATCCCCACGGTGTGCCCGATCAGGAGCGCCGCGCTGGCCGTCTACCCCATGAGAAGTGACGGCTGCGTGAAAGGTGCGTCGTCTCCGGATCACTCGAATCGAGGAGCGCTGCATGAGAGTATCTGCCCGTAACCGGCTTCGGGACGGGGAAGGCAACGGAAGCGAACGGCGCCCCGAAACTCGCGCTTTCCGCCTGGCCAGGCCTGTATCGGCAAGAAGAGAGAAGAACGCTTGACAGAGGGAGCAAATCCGGCTTAGGATCACCGGGTACGCTCCTTGTCCTCAAACACCCATGAAGTCCATGAGCACTCCGGATCCGAAGCTGTTGCAGTTGGGAGGAGACGTCCCATGGGTGTGGGGCGGAGCGAGGGGAGATCTGACGGTTAATGACGATAATATGAAGGACGTAGCTTTCGCAAGCGGGAAGAGTACGATAAGGAGTATAATAGGTCCAGAGGTCCAGAGGTCCAGAGGTCCAGAGGTCCAGAGGTCCAGAGGTCCA
>MWLD01000011.1 GCA_002018045.1 Candidatus Synechococcus spongiarum LMB bulk15M | reverse complement strand
GTGGTTCCACCACCGCCCGTGTCCTCCTCTTCGGCGGGGATCGCAGCGAATGGGGCATCGGCGGCGGCATCGTCCTGCTGCCCGGCCAGGAAGGTGAAGGGCTCTCCCTCTCCCTCCAGCCCTCCTTCGGCCAGAGCGGCGCCAACAAACTCCAGCTCTTCCAGGAGGGTGGCGGCTTCTCCTACGACCCCACACAAGAGCTGGCCGTCGGCACAACCCCCCTCACCGCCCGCTTCCACGCCGAGGTGGCCTACGGCTTCCGCAACGGCACTGCCCTCCTCACCCCCTACACCCGGCTCGACACCACAGACTACAGCACCACCTACGGCGCCGGTATCCGCTACCAACTGGATAACAGTCTGGACCTGGACCTGAGCGCCAGCCGCTGGAACAGCTCCTCGGGCAACAACGACAACCGCCTCTTCCTTCAACTCCGCTCCGATCTCTAGATCGGCGTGGAGCTCGACGCCAGCCGGGTTGTGCCTCCGGTTGGCGCTCTTTCCCTTTCCTAAGGTTCCGCACCTCCCCATCCAGTCCACCTTCACCTACTACCTTCCATGAAAACCTCTTCTCCTTCTTTCCTTCCCCAACTGCTCGCTGCTTCTGCTGTGGCGGTGACGGTTACTCTTTCTACAGCAACTGTTGCTCATGCTGCTCAGCACGAAGACGCTCTGAATCTGAATAGATGGGTTCCAGAGGTAATAGGCGGCGCTGTGGGTGGCGCAGGGGGGAGTGGTTTGCTTCTCTATTACCTATTGAAAGACATCAAGAAAGAAACAGAAAATACTGCCAAGGGAAGCAATCTTGATAGACTGAGAGAAGAAGTAAATAACTCTTTAGAAAAGAAAGTTAAAACCATTACCAATGAATTGAAGAGTATGGAAATCAGCATTGGAGAAACTATAAAAAGTACTTCACAAGCTATCGAGGAGAAAGTAGAAACCCGCGCAGAAGAAATGAGAAATCGTTTTGACGACGGAATAGATGATATGAAAAAGGTTAATCGGGAAGTTCAAACCATTTGCAGAGACCTTAAAACTGATGTTGGGTACATAAAAAATAGGTATTAAGGAGGAGGAAGTTAAAGAATCTCTGGGAGAATGCATTAGAAAGATTACCTTCTTTCTTCTTGAAAAAAGACACCAACGTAGTAAAAATTGTCTTCCCCACTTCCTGAATATAAAGATATTAAAAACCTGACCAGGAATCTTAAGGAATCTCTGAATACGTCGGAATTACGCCACTAGAAAACTCTGACTTCCCTGTCCCTACAAGGCTTTTCAAAAGACCAGCAGAGGCAGAAGGGACTTGTTCGGAGGTTCCTTAAGATTCCTGCTTTTCTATCAAGTCATGGTACATATTCGGGGAAATCACGGATTCCCTGTTTAGGGCATCTCTGAATTAGCCGACAAAGAAGTGTGATTGAAGATTTTGTGTTGTGACTAGCGAGATATGCCCTCTCAACAACAGCCAAAAGCAAACCGGAACCTTGCTAGATGATAGGATCCTTGCAAGCCCCTGCCAGGCGAAGTACGGTCTTGGGATGCCGAACCTGGTAGGAGTCGGTACCGGATACTGCGATAGCAAGTCTGATCCACTACGATGTGGAGGTTGATGGTGGTGGGTCCTGGCCTGCCAAAGCTTGGACCTGCCAGAATCACATCCTATCACACCAAAACTTCACCAAGCCTTGGTGTATGGCACTTTGGTATGTAAGCCTTTTTAACCAGCAATGTTGAGTCTTCCCACTGGAACCAGATCGGTTCCAGTGATCCTGCCTTTGGCTGTGGTGTTTTCCTTGGCGGTGTCTCTGGGCAGCGCTTGTAGCAGTCGAGTTTCCCAGTTGTCTTCCGCCCCGGAGCAGTTGACAGAAGCGCCACGGCAAGAGCCGGTTGAGCATGATAACGGCAATGGCGCCCCAGCCCAGCCGTTGCTTGTGATCGAGAGTTCACCGCCGGGGTCGTCCAGGTTGCATCTTGCGGCAAGGGCAGGAGACCTGGAGCAGGTGAAGCAACTTCTTGATCAGGGATATAAACCAGAAACACTCCCGTGGCCTCAGCCCGTTACACGAGACGGTCAGAAGAGGGCACGCAGATGTTGTTGCGGTTTTCATGCAGGCAGGGGCTTGATCCCAACGACACCACCGCCCGTGGCAAGACTCCCCTCCACCTTGCCGCTGAAACCGGTTCAGTCGAGATTTGCAAGGTTCTTCTTGCGGCAGGGGCCAATCCTACGTTTCCTGATCAAGACGACACAACTGCCATCGGTGTGGCCATCCAGGAAGGTCATACAGGCGTGGTCAGGCTTTTTGCGGATACAGATCTGGAAATTTCATCCGGTAATTTATACGATGCAGCGTTACATGGCCACACGGAAATCACGGCAATCCTCCTTGACGCAATGAAAAAATGTAGATGCTCGTAATGATTATTCCGGGACGCCGCTACACCTTGCAATTACCATGGCGCAACAGACCAGACCGGAGCCAGGCAATGGCTGCGGTCTGTTCATGTGCAGGCAGGCAATCGTAGTCACAACCCCGAGTTCCGGATAAGGAGACTTCAACTCCATGCCCAGCGTCACAGGCCCCTCCTGAACGTATCCGGAATTGGGGGTATTGAGGATTTCCCCGGATCTTCCCTCATCGTGAAGCGTTGGCCATGATCCGCTGACCAGCCAAGGGTGCTGAAAGCGCTTCCTCAAGGGGCGCTGCACCATACCTGGCCTCCAGTAGATTTATTACGGTGCGGCCAAAGTCGTGCGGATTACGCGCAAAGGCCTCCAGGCAAATGCGCCCGAAGGCGCTGCCCATGGGTTCAGGGTTCCACAGCAGCTTGCGGGCCACCCAGGGCATCATGCTCATGGGGTTGTAGCCGGGCTTGAGGAAGCCGTTATCCAAGGCGTAGCGTTCCAGATGGGTGTGGGGTTGCAGACCGATAAAAAAGATGGCTGGCTCCACCTGTTCCGCTCCAAAAACGGCTTCCAGCTCCCGGTGAAAGGCCACGGTCTGGCCAATGGTCTCCGGTCGTTCGTCAATCACGTTGAAGGAATAATTCACGGAAATCTTTTCTCGAAATCCTGCCTGTGCCAGGAGGCGGCAATTTTGTAAAACGACGCGCAAGTTGTAACCCATTCGCATTTTGCGGATCAGTTCCTGGGAGCCGGAAGTGATGCCGATTTCAAAATAACTCATGCCACTGTCGACCATGAGTTTTGCCAACTCTTCATCCAGATTATCAGCACGAATATAAGCAGCCCAGTGAATGTTTGTCATTCCTGCGGAAAGAATAGCCCGCAACAATTCCTTGGCATCAGCAATATAGCGACGTGCCGGGATAAACTGCGCATCCGTGAACCAGAATCCCCGAACACCCCGGTCATAGAGTTGACGCATTTCCGCCACCACCTCGTCTACCGGATTCAGGCGTACTTGCTTGCCTTCCACAACAGTATAGATGCAGTAGCAGCAGTTATGGGGACAGCCCCGTTTGGTCTGCACGCCCACATAAAAATCACCCCCTTCCAAATACCAGTTGAACGCCGGCCAAACGGTCTCGATATAATTGTAGTTACAGGCCGTTCTGGGCAGGAGGGGTGACGGTGGCTCATGGACGAGACCCGCGCGGGGAGCTTCTCCCACCACGTAACAACGCTCAGCCGCCAGACTTTTTCCCTGAAGCAACGTTTCCAGCAGTCGTTCTCCTTCCCCAACAGACACAACCGTTCCCCGGGGAAGTCGGGACGCAAGCTGCTCGTAGAACACGCTCACCGCACCACCTCCCACCACCACCCGGGCGTGGGCGTGGTGGCGTCGCGCCTGGGTCAGGCCCACGCGAATCAAGCCCAGATTGCGCCGAATCTCCGCGTAGTAGCTCCAGGTGAGTCGCAGGCCCCCCAGGGCGCCACGCAGTCGGCGTAGAGGACTCTCCCCATAGAACGCCTCGAAGGAATGCTGCAGCGGGTTGCCTCCCCGGCCGTCCACGGGTGCATAGATCTGAATGTCTCGCCAGGAAAACACCAGCAACGTGGGCTGCCACTGGTCAACGGTTTGGCGGAGCGTGGCCCCAACGCTCAGCGAGGGCACGGTGGCCAGGTCCAGGATATGCTGGCGCGCCTGGGGGAAGACTTTATGAACGTGGTCGGCCAGGTAGACCGGCCCGATCGGGAAGATGGGGTTGCAGGGGAGCCGGATGTAGAGAATGCGCTCCTGCACAGCGTGAAGAGTTCCGACGAACCCGGGGATGTAGTGGGTAACAGGAGGCTAGCAAGGGCAGCCGGGCGTTGTGGTTCCGGAAGGAAGCGATCCGCCTGTGCGCCACCCATGGCCTGGCCGGGTCCAGGAAGAAACAACGGGGAATCCCCAGGATGGACCACAACGATTCCTGCATCCCCCGTTTTGATTGTTCCCAGGGCCTCTACTGGCAACTGGAGAAGTTCTGGGTTGCAAACACCGTCTCCTGGCGCAAGCCGGCAGACCTTGCGATCCGATGCTCTCGAATAGCCACACCGATACCGATCCTACGAGCGCTAGTATCTAGTATGTTCCTTCTATGGCCAGGACTGTTCATCCATCCGCGCACCAGAGCTAACGCCATGGTTTGATCGCTGTGAAAAGAGGTGGGAACAATCTCCGTCGACATTTGCGACCAATTGGTGATTTTAGGGTACTCATAGATATTCTCACTCAGTCCGAAGGAATATGAGCCGTCCCCATGGTAGGCTCGACAATTATATCCCGCTTCCAAGGCGCGGTCCGTCGGGTCTTTGCCATTAATCTCGTGCTCGAATAGTCCGGATCTGATCATGTTCTGGCTATGCTTTCTGGCGATAGTGGAGATAGCAGGATCGTGAGTTAACGGCCTTAGGCTAGCCGCTTCCCGTTCGACATTCGTATAATATAGAATCCAATTCTCAATCCTTGACGGACGCAGCGGCTGGCCACCGGCATAACTCTTTTCACCGTACGCTTGGCTGATCTCTGCGTAGGGAGCTTGGCCGGCAGCATCCGTAGGGTATCTTGCGACGAGCTCGACATCAGACATGGGCGGGACTACCTCAGGCAGTCCCGCAACAACAGGGATCCATAGTGCTTGCAACACCTGCAATCCCCCAGCAGCCAATAGACCTCCGCGCCAGAGCGCCTGACCTTGCTGCCGACGGGTTGATCGGTTGTCCAATGTCTGCTGCGCCCATGACGTCATGGGCATCTTCATGGGCCTTGAAGGTTCAGGGCACGGGCAGGGGCGCAGCGGATGGCTGTCTTTGATGGAGAACTCCCCGCCGGCAACTGCTGACCCATTGCCCATCTGCAGGTGCTACCCATCCAAATTGACAAAACTTGTCCCGAAGCGGGATCTGCTCGGTTGCGCAATATTTCCACACCAATCGCAATTTTCCGTTACGTTGCTCAGGGCGGACATTCCGCCTTCCCTACCTTCTTCCTCATCTGTCCTGATGACCACCACACTTCAGCAGCGCCAAGGCGCTTCCGGGTGGCAGTCCTTCTGCGACTGGGTGACCAGCACCGACAACCGCCTCTACGTGGGTTGGTTCGGCGTGCTGATGATCCCCACCCTGCTGACTGCCGCCACCTGTT
>MWLD01000050.1:4262-5597 GCA_002018045.1 Candidatus Synechococcus spongiarum LMB bulk15M | reverse complement strand
ACATCATTAACCGGTTACCGTGCGCCGGCTTCGACTCGCAACTACCTCATGACCATTGGCACATAATCTCGGACCTCTGGACCTCTGGACCTCTGGACCTCTGGACCAGCTTCGGATCAGGCTTGTTCATGGGTTTCATGGGCGCTTGAGGACAAGGAACATACTTGGCAAGCTTAAGCCGGGGTTGCTCCCTCGTCAAGCTTTCCTCTCCCTTCCTGCCGATACAGACCTGGCCAGACGGAAAGCGCAAGTTTCGGGGCGCCCTGGTGTTTTCGGGGTTTCCTGGAGTGAAGGTAGCCATGAGATAACGCGCCATGACGTGCGGCATAACCAGCCGCCACTCAACAGAGCCCCGGTACGTGAACCTTGTCGGTCGGTGCAGTTGCTCCGCCCAGGCTCCCGTGAGCCGTGGCGGCGCTGCCGCTGAATTGCCGGGCTTTGGGTAGAGCGCCGGGTCACCAGCCAGGTGCAACGGGTCCGGAGCGGGATAGGATGGGCCACTGCGCAAATCGGGCAGTGAATGGCCATTCACGAGATCTTCATGCCGGCTCTGAGCTCAACCATGAGCGAGGGGAAGATCGTGTCCTGGCTGAAACAGCCGGGAGACGAGGTGAAGAAGGGGGAAGCGGTGCTGGTGGTGGAGTCGGATAAGGCCGATATGGACGTGGAGTGTTTCCACAGCGGCACACTGGCTGCGGTGCTGTTGCCGGCGGGCGCCACTGCCCCGGTGGGAGAAACCCTGGCGCTGGTGGCGGAAACTGCCGCTGAGGTGGAAGAGGCCAAGGCCCGTGGCAACACGGCAGCAAGCCAGCCCTCTGCCGAAAGTGCGCCGCCGTCGACGCCGGAAGCGCCGTCCCGGGTGGAAGCGCCGACGACCCCGGCCGCTGGCGTGCCGACAAAGGCGCCAGCAACCCCGGCGCCCGACCCGGCCCCGGCGCCCGGAGGTCGCATCGTCGCCAGCCCTCGCGCCAAGGCTTTGGCCAGGCGGCTGGGGGTTGCGCTGGAGAGTGTGCAGGGCAGTGGTCCCCATGGTCGCATCGTTGCCAACGACGTGGAACGAGCAGCGGGGCAACCACTCTCCACGTCTTCGCTGGTGCGGGAAGGACGCCCGCAGACAACAACCCCGGCAACGCCGGCGCTGGCCAAGGCTGCTCCAGGGCAGGCGGTGGCGTTTACCACGGCTCAGCAGGCCGTGAACCGTAACATGACCGCCAGCCTCGGCGCCCCCTGCTTCCAGGTGGGTTACACCATCGCCACCGACCCGTTGGAGGCGTTCTACAAGCAGGTGAAGCCTCGGGGGGTCACCATGACGGCGCTGCTGGTGAAGGCCGTTGC
>MWLD01000050.1:0-4068 GCA_002018045.1 Candidatus Synechococcus spongiarum LMB bulk15M | reverse complement strand
CGCACGGATCTCTATTCCCTCTCCCGCACCTGGGCCGACCTTGTGAAACGCGCCCGTAGCAAACAACTTCAGCCGGAGGACTACAGCGGCGGCACCTTTACCCTCTCCAATCTGGGGATGTTTGGTGTGGATCGCTTTTCCGCTGTCCTGCCCCCCGACACCGGCGCCATCCTGGCGGTGGCGGCCTCCCGTCCCGTGGTGGCTGTCACCGGCGGCAACGCCATGACCATTCAGCGGCAAATGCAGGTCAATCTCACCGCCGACCATCGGGTGATCTATGGCGCCCATGCCGCCGCTTTCCTCAAGGACCTTGCCAAGCTGCTGGAGACGCGCCCCGAGTCTCTGGCCCTCTGAGGAGCAGGGAATGGGGACCGCGAGGATCGAACTCGCCTAAGGCGGATTATGAGTCCGCTGCATTCACCAGATTGCTAGGCCCCCACGGCGCCCCGCCCAGCTTAGACGACGGGGCCTGCTCCCGCGCTGAAAGCCAGGCTGCCACAACACGGGTGGCTTGGCAATCGTCATGGTTGTAGTCCAGGATGCGGCGCAGGTCGTGGCGATGCCCGTGGCGACGCCAATGCCGCCACCACAACACGGCGCGCGCCCCCTCCGCGTTGGGTTGACGCCAACGAAACCCCAGCCATGTGGCCACACTCTTGAGGCCGTAGTTGCTGAGGGGCAGCACCCATTGTTGACGCACCAACTGATGCACATCAACGAGGCGCTGCTTCAAATCCTCCAGTGACGCTGCACTGGCGCCCACCCGCCGGGCCAGGCGGTGCAGCTCGACCTGTTCCGTTTCCCCGTAGTGCAGCAGTGGCCAGCCTGGAAAACGGCTCAGCAGACGATGGATGCGCTGCCAGCAGCGGAGATCACCGTGCCGGGGCAAACAGAAAACGGGATGGTGTTGTGTAGACGTACCGGCTCGCGCCAACGTCAGGTCCAACGGTGCGTCCTGATCCTGTCGGGTCAGGATCAGAAAGCCGTGGAGGTAGTTCTCGCGAGCGTCGGGGTCCGCCTCAATGTCGTAGAAGAGCACCCCTGGAGCGTGACGAAGCCGTGCCGTCAAGCTGGTCCGGACCGGTAAGGCGGCAGGATCGGTGCGGCGCTGGACCTGTTGGCTCTGCTGGCTCCGGGCCTGGACCACCAGAGTGCTGGCCAAGGCGTTGTGGTAGTCCGCCTGGCTGGGGTGCCCCTGTTGAACCATCGCCTGCCCCAGCCGGGACGGGTCGGTCCGGGCCAGTTCCGCAACAGTGTGGATCTGCAACCGGATCAGTTGGCGGCGGCGGCCCGCACCCACGCCACTCACGTCCCCCAGGTGGCCGCTGGCGGCGGCGTGGGCATTACAGGGCCGCCGCCAACTGCAGATGGTGCAGCGCTTGCGCTCTGCAATCAACTCCGGAGCGTGGGGTTGACTCAGCCCGACGGCCATCTCCTCCAGCAGCTCGTCGAGTTGGGGTTGCAGAGGGTCCAATGCCACCTGTTGGCAGCCCCCGTCAGGGCTTAACACCAAGCCATGGGAGGGGCACTGCCCCTGGAAGCTTTCCAGCAGGCGTCCCAGAAAGGCCAGGCACAGCCGTTGTTCACGGTTGATGAAGCGGCCGGTGCGCACCAGCAGCGGCACATAGCTCCATGGTCCCAGCCAGCTCCTGGTGTCGCGGCGCAGCAGGAGGGGGATCCGTCCCCTCAGTTGGAAGCGCCCCTCCCGGGTCGAAAGCCGCAGGCCCCGGATGGCGGCTGCGCCCCGGAAGGCTTCTGCGGCGCCCCGCGCCATGGCCAGCCCGCGGCCCAGGGCATAGCGGCTGAGACACTGTTGCTCCTGTCCCAGTTGAATGGCCCGTTGAGGATGCCATGCCCGCTGGGTGGGGTTGCCATGCAGATCCTGCCAGGCTTTGCGGGGGCAGCGCAGCCAGCTCCGTAACAGCCGGTCGCCGATTACCAGGCCGTCACCCTTCAAAAGCCGTCCGTCGTCTCTGCTGCCGGGCAGGGCGGAGTGATCTTCGGTCTCGGTTGGAAAGAATCCATACCGGTAACCCGGCAACGCCTACCCGTCCACCTTAGATTGTTCCCAGGAGACACCATAGGGATGCACCTTAGCCAACTGCAACACCCCAACCAGCTCCATGGGCTGACCGTTGCGGAGCTGGAGCAGATTGCACGGCAGATACGCGAGAAGCATCTGCAGACCGTATCCACCAGCGGTGGACACCTGGGCCCCGGTTTGGGGGTTGTGGAACTGACTCTGGCGCTCTATCAGACCCTGGATCTGGATCGGGACCGTGTGTGCTGGGATGTGGGCCACCAGGCCTATCCCCACAAGTTGATTACCGGCCGCTATCACCGTTTCCACACCCTGAGGCAGAAAAACGGCATTGCCGGCTATCTGAAACGCAGTGAAAGCCCCTTTGACCACTTCGGGGCAGGCCATGCCTCCACTTCCATCTCCGCGGCCCTGGGCATGGCCGTGGCCCGGGATCGCAAGGGAGAGGACTACAAATGTGTCGCGGTTATCGGGGATGGCGCCCTGACGGGCGGCATGGCCCTGGAGGCCATCAACCACGCGGGTCATCTGCCCAAAACCAGGCTGCTGGTGGTGCTCAACGACAACGACATGTCCATCTCGCCACCGGTGGGGGCGCTATCGGGCTATTTGAACAAGCTGCGCCTGAGCCCGCCGATTCAGTTCCTCAGTGACTCCATGGAGGAAAGCGTGCGCAACCTGCCCTTCCTGGGTGGGGAGCTTCCACCCGAGTTGAGTCGCATCAAGGAGGGCATGAAGCGGCTGGCTGTGCCCAAGGTGGGTGCGGTCTTTGAAGAGTTGGGTCTCACCTACATGGGTCCCATTGACGGCCACGACATCTCCGCCATGGTCCGGACCTTCACAGCGGCCCATAATTGCGAGGGGCCCGTGATGGTCCACGTGGCCACCACCAAGGGCAAGGGCTATGCCTACGCCGAGGCCGACAAGGTGGGCTACCACGCCCAGTCCAGCTTTGATCTGGCCAGTGGCAAGGCAAAGCCCAGCACCAGGCCCAAACCCCCCAGCTATTCCAAGGTGTTTGGTTCCACGCTGGTGCGCATCGCCGAGCACAATCCCCGGGTGGTAGGCATCACGGCGGCCATGGCCACTGGCACAGGGCTTGACCTGCTCCAGAAGGCCCTGCCGAATCAATACATCGACGTGGGCATCGCCGAACAACATGCGGTGACTTTGTCCGCCGGCATGGCCGCCGAGGGGTTACGACCTGTGGTGGCCATTTACAGCACCTTCCTCCAGCGGGCCTACGACCAGGTGATTCACGATGTGGGCATCCAGAAGCTGCCGGTGGTGTTTGTGCTGGATCGTGCCGGTGTGGTGGGCGCCGACGGCCCTACCCATCAAGGTCAGTACGACATCAGCTATTTGCGGGCGGTGCCTAATTTCACGGTGATGGCCCCCAAGGACGAGGGGGAGTTGCAGCGGATGTTGGTGACAGCCTTGGCCCATGACGGCCCTGTGGCCATGCGGATTCCCCGGGGCAACGGCGTGGGTGTGCCCCTCCTGGAGGGTGGATGGCAGCCTCTGGAAATGGGTTGCGGTGAGCAGTTGGCGGCAGGGAACGATCTGCTGATCGTGGCCTACGGGACCATGGTGAAGTCCGCAATGGACACTGCTGGTCTGCTCCAGGAGCACGGCATCCATGCCGCAGTGGTGAATGCCCGCTTCCTCCGCCCCATGGATCAAGCCCTGCTGCTGCCCTTGGCTCAACGCTGTGGCCGGGTGGTCACCATGGAGGAGGGCACACTTCTGGGAGGTTTCGGCTCGGCTGTTCTGGAAGTACTGCAGGACAACGACTGTCTGGTGCCGGTGCAGCGCTTCGGTATTCCGGATCGCCTGGTGGACCACGCCAAACCCCAGGAAAGCCTCCAGGATCTGGGGCTGACCGCCCCCCGGATGACGGACGCCATTCTGAGCAAACTGGCGCTTCAGGGGGTTGCTCCCGCTGTCAAGGCCAAGCGTCAACAGGCTATGGCCTCCTCGATTTAAGGTTCCATGCGCTGGTCACGGAAAAGGTCGAACCCGGCACT
>MWLD01000065.1 GCA_002018045.1 Candidatus Synechococcus spongiarum LMB bulk15M | reverse complement strand
CAGCTTCGGATCCGGAGTGCTCATGGACTTCATGGGTGTTTGAGGACAAGGAGCGTACCCGGTGATCCTAAGCCGGATTTGCTCCCTCTGTCAAGCGTTCTTCTCTCTTCTTGCCGATACAGGCCCGGCCAGGCGGGAAGCGCGAGTTTCGGGGCGGCCCCGTACCGTGCTGACGGATCAAGGCGCCGCGTCCTGCATCCCATCCGGACGGAACCGTAACCAGCCAGTATGCATGAGCCTAGAGTTTGGCGCCGCAGTTGGGGCAGAACAGATGGTCCACAGCCGTGACGAAGCCACACTTGCCACAATCCCGGCTGCTGGCCACGGCCAGATCGGGATGGTTGGGTAGACCCACCATCTGGGCATTGCTCTTTCCCGGTGGCACCATGGGGTAGCAGTTTTCACCGGGGCGCACCCGCACGTCCACCAGCACCGGACCGTCATGGTCCAGGGCAGCTTGCAGACCAGGGCGCAATTCCTCCCGCTCACGAATACAGAGGCCCCTGATCCCGAACGCTTCCGCCAGTTTCACGAAATCCGGCATCCCGTTGTTCATGCTGGACGCGGAATAGCGCTCTTCGTAGAAGCTTTCCTGCCACTGGCGCACCATGCCCTGCCACTGGTTGTTGACGATGACGACCTTGGCCGGCAAGTCGTACTGGGCCAGGGTGCCCAGCTCCTGGATGTTCATCAGGATGCTGGCGTCACCGGCAATGCAAACCACCTGCTGATCCGGCAGGGCAGTCAGGACACCCATGGCGGCAGGCATTCCGAAGCCCATGGTGCCCAGACCCGAACTGCTGATCCACTGGCGCTGCCCGTTGCGCAGGTATTGGGCGGCCCACATCTGATGCTGACCCACATCCGTGGTGACGAAGCTGCCGGGCGCCAGATCCCGCACGGCGATGAGCACTTCCTGGGGATAAATTTCCCCGGACGCTGGTGGGGTCATGAGGGGATAGCGCTGTTTCCAATCCGCGATGCGCTGCAACCAGGCCGCTGTGCTCAGGGGAGGTTCATGGGGCTGGCAACGGTCCAGAAGCCGTCCCAGACTGTTGTTGAGATCCCCCACCACCGCCAGTTCCGGGCGACGGTTTTTGGCAATCTCGGCAGGATCGATCTCGAAGTGAATGACCTGTGCGCGGGGAGCAAAGGTGTCCAGCTTGCCGGTGACCCGATCGTCGAAGCGGGCGCCGCAGGCAATGAGCAGGTCACATTCGGTGACGGCGAAGTTGGCATAGGCCGTGCCGTGCATCCCCAACATGCCCACGGACAGTTCGTGGTTCTCGTCGAACGTCCCTTTGCCCATCAAGGTTGTGGTAACCGGGATGCGGAAGCGCTGGGCCAGGTCCGCCAACAGGTCCTGGGCGCCGGCGGCAATTGCCCCGCCACCCACGTAGAGCAGGGGCCGCCGGGAGCCGCGGATCATCTCCAGCGCTTTACGAATCGCCGCATCGGTAGCCGTAGGGGCCAGGCTGAATCCCCTGGGCACGCAACTGCCAGGCGACACCGGGATATAATCAAACAACTCCTGCCCCACGTCCTTGGGCACGTCGATCAGCACCGGACCAGGGCGGCCGTGGGCGGCAACGTAAAAGGCCTGGGCCACGATGCGGCCCATGTCACGCGGATCCCTCACCACCCAGGAGTGTTTCACGATGGGGAGGGTGATGCCGAAGATGTCGGTTTCCTGGAAGGCATCGGTGCCAATGGCGGATCGCGACACCTGACCGGTAACGACCAGCAAGGGCACGGAGTCCATCTGGGCTGTGGCGATACCGGTCACCAGGTTGGTGGCGCCAGGTCCGGAGGTGCCGAAACAGACGCCCACACGGCCCGTGGCTCTGGCGTAGCCGTCGGCGGCGTGGGCGGCTCCCTGCTCATGGCGCACCAGAATGTGTTGCAGCCAGCCGCGACTTTCCGCCTGATGGAGTTCGTCGTAAATGGGCAGGATGGCTCCTCCGGGATAGCCGAAGACGTGCTTGACCCCATGGCGGTGAAGTGCGTCCATGAGGGCAAATCCCCCGGAAACACGCTGGGTATCCGTCAGGGGATGGGGGGTGGTGAAGTCAGTGCGGACAGGAGTGACAGTCACGGGCGCCGGGGTCGAAGCCGCCTTGAAGATGATGTCCAGGGTATGACCGAATTCCTTGAACGATTGGTGTTTCGGGTAGGAATTTGCGAATCGTCCTGGCGCTTTTGCAGCTTTTACAGTAGTCCCAACGCATGGAGGGGGCCATGGCCGCTCAATACCTCCAGCAGGATGGCCAGGAAGCCCAGCATGGCCAGGCGGCCGTTCCACACCTCCGAACTGTTGTTCCAGCCCCACTGCCATTTTTCCTGGGGGTAAAGCTTGGTCTTCTGGGGCAACTGGGTGAAGGTGGCCAGGTCCACAGGCTCCTCCGCCAGGCTGGTCTCCACAAGATCCGCCAGGGCATGGATGAAGGTGGGATGGGTGCCCAGCGCCGGAACCCGGAGGAAGTTCTCGATGCCTGCTTCTGCAGCAACGTGTCGGTACTCGATATCGATCTCCTCCAGGGTTTCGATGTGCTCACCCACGAAACTGATGGGCACCACCACCAGCTCCTTCACACCGGCCTCCCCCAACCCGTGCAGAGCGTCTTCGGTGTAGGGCTGTAGCCACTCCACAGGACCCACACGGCTCTGGTAGGCCAGGGTGTAGGCGTTGTCCCGCTGCATGGTGTCCATGATCAACCTGGCGCAGCGTTCAATCTGCTCCTGGTAGGGATCCCCGGCCTCCTCCACGTAGCTCTTCGGTACCCCGTGGGCACTAAAAAACACGTGGGCCTTGTCCGGCGCGTTTGCCTGATCCAGGGTGGCGCTGATGAGTTCCGTCATGGCTTGCAGATAGCGGGGTTGCTCATACCAGGAGCCAACGGCGCGCAGCGGCAGGCGGGCAAAGGCGGGGTCGTCCTGGCGGAGCCGCTCCAGCAGCCGGAAGCTGGAGCCACTGGTGCTGATGGAGAACTGGGGATAGAGGGGCAACACCACCACCTCGTCCATCTCGTCCGCCTTGATGTCAGCTACGGCGGACTCCGTAAACGGATGCCAATAGCGCATGGCCACATAGGTGGTGGCGTCAATCCGCCGCTGGCGCAACTCACTCTGCAGCACCTTGGCCTGCTGGTCCGTGATGCGCCGCAGGGGGGAACCGCCGCCGATGGAGCGGTAAGCCTCCTGGGAGCGCCGGGTCCGCAGGCTGCTGATGAGCCAGGCCAGGGGCTTCTGAAGCTGAGGCAGGGGCAGGCGGATGATTTCCGGATCCGCAAAGAGGTTATAGAGAAACGGCCCCACGTCCTGGATTCGCTCGGGACCGCCAAGGTTCAACAGCAAAACGCCAATACGGGCCATGTCCCTGGCGGGCAAGTGGTGAATTGAATGGACCCTAACCTTTTCCGGGTGCTCATCGAGAACCTCGGCGAACCCTCCAGTCCCTGCAGGGTGGGGAATTTGCGGTCTAGATTTGTGTTGACCACACCAGCCCCAGTGGACGCTCATCCCTTCGACCTGCGTCTGCAAATCCTCAACGAAGGCTTCCGCACGGGTGGACTGCCCCTGCGGGTCGAGCGGCGCGGGCAGCGGTTGGGATTGCGGGGGCGGCTACCGCGGCGGAATGGTCCGGGCTTTCGGGTACAGCGTCTCAGCCTCGGCCTCAAGGCCGATGGGACGGGCCTGGAGGCGGCAGTACAGCAGTTGCACGTGATTTGTGGGGACCTCTCCAGTGGCCGCTTCTGCTGGAGCCGGTGGCTCCCCCGCCATCGCCCCCGGCTCCCCGTGCAAGCAGTGGGGGACGCCGACCTGCTCGATCACGCCCTGCACCGCTTCAAGGCCGCGTTTGATGCCGACCCTGTGCGCAGCAGGAATCCGGCGGGGCAGCGCAGCACCTGGTCCACCGCCTATTGGCCCTATCTGCGGCGGCTGGCGCTGATACAGGAGCAGAACCGGCAGCCCCTTGGGCAGGAGTTGCTCCTGGACGCCCTGGAGAGCTACCAACCGGCCAGCCGCAGCCGGCAGCAGTGTGGCACGGTCCTGGCGGCCCTGGCCCGTCAGGAGGGTATCCCCTTGCCTGAGGACTGGTCCAGGCGGTCAGGGGGCTACGGTCTGCACCGGGCCGGCCATCGCCAACTCCCCACCGACCGGCAGATCATGGCGGCATGGCACAGGATCCCCAATCCGGCCTGGCGTTGGGTGTTGGGCGTGATGGCCACCTACGGTCTGCGCAACCACGAGGTGTTTTTCTGTGACTGCTCGGCCCTCCATGGGGGTGGCGCTCCTGTGGTGCGGGTTCTGGCCACCAGCAAAACCGGTGAACACCAGGTTTGGCCCTTCCTACCGGAATGGGTGGAGCGCTTCACCCTGGCCGACGTGCGACGACCACCCGTCACCACGGACCTGGAGCAGGTCACCCTGCAACAGGTGGGACGGCGGGTGATGGAGCAGTTTCGCCGCTACAAGGTGGGCTTCAGCCCCTACGACCTGCGCCACGCCTGGGCTGTGCGCACCATTCATCTGGGCCTGCCCGACACGGTGGCCGCCCGCATGATGGGGCATTCCGTGGCCATCCATACCCGCACCTATCACCATTGGATCACCCACCGTGATCAACAGCAGGCCGTGAACACCGCCCTGGCGCGACGCCACAACGCTGGCAGCCCATGAGCCGCCGCCCCCTCCGCACCTTTGCCTACGGCCATCCCTGGTTCTACGACCTGGTGACCGGCATCGGTTCCCTGCCGGTGGGTGGTCCCCGGCGGTTGCGTGGTCTCTGTGCGCAACGGTTGGCGTCACGGCTGCCGCCGCCAGCAGCGGTGCTGGATCTCTGTTGTGGAGGCGGGGCAGCCAGCGCGCCTTTGCTAGCCCGTGGTTTCCGCGTCACGGGGTTGGACTGCTCCCGTCAAGCTCTGGAACGGGCAGCGCGCTCCTATCCGGAGTTGGCGACGGTGCAGGGGTTGGCGGAGCAGCCGCCGTTGGCGCCGGGGCAGTTTGCAGGGGTGCAGAGCAGCCTGGCGCTTCATGAGTTTCACCGGCCTGCACGGCTGGCGCTGCTGGCGGCGGCATTGCGCCTGCTTCAGCCCGGCGGGTGGTTTGTGGCCCTGGATCTGCACCCTACCCATGGCCTGTCGGGTTGGCCCCAGCAATGGTTTGTCCGCTTGTTCGAGACGGACACCGCCGTGGATTTTCTAGCCTCGGACCTGTCGGCAGACTTGAGCATGGCGGGCTATGGATCCGTTGCGGTTGAAACCCTGGCCATGGGCTCCCTCCAGTTGGTGACCGCCCGAAAACCCTTCCCCTTCGCTGTGCCATGACTCCGTCTCCCCAACCCCCGCAAGAGCAGGAGCACGTCCTGGATGCCGCGGCGGCAGCTCTGGGGTCCGGTGGCGCCACGGCGCCGGAGCAGGATTCTTCCGCCTACCGCCACCGCATGGAACGGCGCCAGCAGGTGCAGCAACAACGGGTGCAGGCCCGTCAACGGGAGAAGGGGTTGTGGCTGGTGTTCACCGGCCAGGGAAAAGGCAAAACCACCGCGGGGCTGGGCCTGGTGCTGCGCACCCTGGGTCATGGGGAGCGGGTAGCGGTGGTGCAGTTCATCAAGGGGGCCTGGATACCGGGAGAAGCCAAGGCCCTGGCGGTGTTTGGAGAACAATTGCGGTGGCACGCCCTGGGGGAAGGCTTCACCTGGAATACCCAGGATCGGGAGCGGGACCAGGAGATGGTGAACCGCGCCTGGCAGCAGGCTTGCGTCTATCT
>MWLD01000007.1:17375-56773 GCA_002018045.1 Candidatus Synechococcus spongiarum LMB bulk15M | reverse complement strand
AGGGTTTAAACTGGTTCGTCTTGTCATTTCAAGGCAAGAGCGACCTGAAAAAGTCAATTCCCAAAAAAATGAAAGGATGGAAGAATTACGGGGATCCGCACTTTATCATTCTTCAAGATAATGATGGAGAGGATGATTGTCTTAAGACAAAACAGGAATTGTGTACCATAGCAAATCCATATGACAAACCTTTTCATGTGCGAATTGTTTGTCAAGAACTGGAGAGTTGGCTTCTCGGTGATCCGGAGGCAATCAGAAGAGCATATCCTGAAGCAAGAATTCGAGCCAGGGCAAAGTTTCGTAAGCCAGACAAGTTGGGAAATGCTTCGCAAGAACTCGGACGCTTAATCAACATTCAAACCAAGGTTCAGCGGGCACAAAATATCAGTCAGCACCTTGATTTGACAAAGAACAATTCTAAAAGTTTTAATGTTTTCATCAAAACTTTGCAGCAGTTGATTCAAGAAGAACAATCGAGATCCAAAGCGTGATCACCGGTTTTAGCGTGGCGGCTTTCCAGGTAAATGCCGGGTGTGCCGGATCCGCCCTGAACTACCAGAGTTCACGGGTTGGAGAATGTTCATAGGCCGCGTGGACCAGGGGGGGTTGGCAAGGGGGCTTAGTTGCTCATAGCAGCCTCTCAAGCATCCTGTTCTGCTTGATGGGCTCAAGTGCCTTGCTTCTGCTGTGATAGTGCAGAGGGAACGAGGAGGATATGTACACTGCGTTCACATCCCCGTCGTGACCCACCCTGCAGCTAGTGCAGCTAAGCTTGGACAGACATGCACGTTCTGCAGTAGTAGATGGTCCAGCAGATGCCTGCAGCAAGAGCACATCCTGGAATAGAGAGATTTAGTGATTCATTGCTTCGGGCTCGGAGGTGTGGGGTGATGGTCAACGCTCTTCAGGATTCTGCATAGCGAAAGGCTTGTCTTATAGGTTCACGGCGGTGGTAATGAATATAGTAGGCAGAGATTTTTGACCATCGCCAAGTTGTTTATTATTGAGTTGGGTAGGAAAAGAATCCAGCATAAAGGCTCATGGGGATTGCAAAATCATTGGTCAACATGCCAGCGCTCATTAAAAGCATCCATGAAGCGCTGTAGAGTTACATAGCGTTCACTCCCTTGCGGACTGGCTCTCCGCACTTCCTCAACACGCTGCCTCAGCTTGTCAGTATCAAACAATATCAATTCTATCATGCACCTTAAACAGTGCTGATAAGAAAGCTTCAGCATTCTTGATGCGGCGCAGGTTTAGCGCATCTTGACCAGCAAATGCCTGACCAACTCAGGATTGAACCGCCAGGATGCTTCTCAGCACCGGGGCCGACTGTCGTTCATGGTGCTGATGTGGGCTTTATACCAGAGGCTGGGAATAATTGATAATAATATCTTGAAGATAACCAGGCTCAAACACCACAGCCCAAGCCCAGTGCCCAAAACCACCACTTGCATTGATTGCCCTGACCCATTCATCGAGAGCATCACGCTTGGCTCTGTTTTGTGGGCTATCGCTGCCCTTGATCTCAAGGGCCAGAAACGTTTCATTTGATAATTTCATTATGAAATCTGGAACATACCGCCGCCGAGAGCCATTCCACATGTAGTAGACGGCAAAGCCCAGGTGATCATTCTTTGCGTAGGCAATAACGTGGTTTGATGTGTCAAAAATATTTGCAGCATACCCTTCCCAACTAGAATCCCCAACAAGATGGCTAATGTGTGATCTGATCGTAGGGAAGCATGGCTTGGTTGTGTACCAAGTGCGCATCTGACCAGTAGCGCCGATGGGATTTTCCTGGTCAAACACTGGCGTCAGTTGCTCAGTATTCTGTTCCCTGACGAACTGAAGAATATGTTGAACAACAGTGTCAATGTTGAGGGCAATTAGGATTCGCTGCCGTAGAGGATCCGAGTGAAAAAGAGACGGAATCTGCACAAACCGAGAATTCAGAAAGGTCTCGATTATGCGCACTAATTGCGCTGCCAAGTATGTTGTCTCTCCAGAGAACCGACGGCCTAGCTCAGCAAGCACTTTGCTGGCCGCCCGAAAGACGATCCGCTGCAAGCGAAACCCATCCGGCAGCGTCTCAAGATCGATGGTCGTCACCTGGTCCATGTGGGTTGCGCCGCCAAGGGCGGGGGCTAACTCAGCGATGATGGGTGTTGTGGCCGGATCAAGGTCGGGGAGAGGGGTCACCGTGTCCCAGTCCACGACCAGCCTGGGCCTGACGACAGCTTCAATGCGCAGAACATTGGGCCAGCGGATCTCAAGATGGGCGCGGTCCGGGACAACCTCAATCTGGGTGGTGGGCTTGGGGGGTGGCGGCGCCTCGCCCCCTTCGCCAGGTTCCGAGATGGACAGTGGCACGCCAAAGACATTCACGTATTCGGGCAAAAACCGCCCCGCTTCGTCCCTGTCGTAGGACACGCGCCGCAAGCCTCGGCCAATCACTTGTTCACAGAGCAATTGCGAGGTAAAGGCTCGCAAGCCCATGATATGGGTTACATTTTTGGCGTCCCAACCTTCAGACAACATAGCAACCGAGATGACGTTTTGCAGATCCTGACCAGCAGCACCCCGCTTACCCACGTTGTCCACAATCTCGCGCAACAGCTCCTCTTTTTTCATACCCAGAAGTTGGCGCTTGCGCGTTGCCGGAAGATCGGTGGCTTGGATGATGTCCTTCAGCCGCCTTTCATAATCGTTGCTTCTGCCCGGACTTGCGGTCTCGCCAATCTCCGCCTTCTCAAGCACTTTTGAATCAACCCGCAGTGTTTGTAGGGGGGCATGAAGCTCCGGCCAGTGGGCATTTCCCTGATTGAAGTGATACTCAATCCGTGCAGCGGTTTCCGTGCGATTGCACACGGTCAGCATGATGGGCGGCGAGGAATGGCCGGCCTCGCGCCACTGCCGTCGGGTCTCCCGCCAGTCGGCGCCAAGGAGCGTGTAGGCATCCTGCATCAGTTTGGGTAGGGCTTCATGGGGCTGGGCTTTCCTGTTGATGTCCTGGGATACGGCTGAGTCGCGATAGAGGTGGTAGAGCTTGGGGCGCAGTGTTTCGGCATCAGGTAAAGCGTCATCGCGAACAACAACCCGCGGGGTCTTCACCAGTCCCGCTTCAATGGCGTCGTTCAAGCCGAAATCCGAGACAATCCAGTTGAACAATGCCGCGTCCTTGCTCCTTTTGCCCGTCGGGGCAAAGGGTGTGGCGGACAAATCAAAGCATCGCTGAATTCTGCGGGTGTTGTGGAGGCGATCAAGGCCCTCAATCCAGCGGGTCGCTGCATCCAGATCAATGCCCTGCTCAGCCGCTTGCTTCTTGCTGATCTTCACTTCCGGCGGCTGACGATAAGCGTGGTGCGCCTCGTCGTTGATGACGACAATGTTCTTGTGGCGGCTCAGCTTACCGAGAACCCGGCGCGTGAAGGCCTCGTCCGACTCACGCCCCTTCTTGACCACCGAGCGATCCACTTCCTTCAACGGCATCAGCGTGTGCCAATTCTCAATCAGCACCTCAGCCTGGTTGAGCTTCTGCCGCAACGCCTCGGAGGGACAGAGATTGAATTGGTCATAATAGCTGTTCTCACTGGTCAGCAACACGTGCAGCCGTTCCTTCACCGTCAACCCCGGCGCCACAACAAGGATGGCGCGGCTAAAATCCTGATTCCGCTGCGGGTAGGTGAGGGCGTTCAGAACCTGCCAGGTGATGATCATGGCCATCACTGTGGTCTTGCCGGCTCCCGTTGCCATCTTGTTGCAGAGCCGTTCCCAGGGGCCGCCATCCCCAGGAATCTCAATGCCTTGTTTATAATTTTCTGTACCCTCAATCCACCAGACGAGGGTCTCCACCGCCTCCAACTGGCAGAAGTAGAAGGGATACTGCCGCGCATCCCGGTCATGCCAGTGCTCCAGCAGTTTGCGGGTGACGATGGTCACACCGGGATAGCCCGCCTCCCGCCACTGGTTGACACGGTCGCGAATCCTGTTCACCAGCTCCAGCGGTTCCCTGCGCCTGGTGTTGTTGCGGGGATCGAAGATCTCGGTGCTGGCGTGCCGCCGACCTGGCCTGATGCTAAGACTGCCGCCTGCGTCTTCGCTCCACCAGTGCTGTGCCGGGCAGAGATAGGGGGAGTTGATAATCAGCGACATGGGCTCAGTCCTCAAGGGTGATGATCTTGAGGGATTCAATGCCGCGATCATCCACGATCTTGACGGCGATCCGCCGATTGTCCCCAGCTTCAAACGGCAGGGAGACGGTGCCGTGGAACTGCTTCAGCAGGCCTTCATCCAGCTCGGCACGGATGGTGTTGCGCAGCCGATGCCAGCCGTCCCTGGCATCCGCCATGGGAAAGAACACCTGGTGCGGCATCAGCGAGCGCTGATCATAATCGGTATCCAACGACCACATGGCAATCTGCTCTTTGCCGCCAGGCACCGGATCTTCCCTTCCGGGATCAAAATAGTCGAAGCCGTGGACTTCTACCTCCCACAGGCCATCCTCCCGCTTGTGCGGCTTCACCTCCGGCTGGCCCATGAGCCAGAACGATTGATTCGAGGCTCGTTTTTTCTTCAAGTCTTTCGTGAGCAAATCAGTGTTCATTTGTACCTTGAGAAAGGTCATGTTCGGCACGTTCATTTCATCAATATTCTTGGCAGCTTCCGGATCAAAGATGAACGCGCAAAACAGAACAAGCTGCGGACGGGGCAGTAAAGCGTAAGCATCCTGCATGGCCGTTTCCACTTGCCGCTGTTCCAGGGGGGCGTGGGCGGGGCCGAAACTGACAGCTACAGACTCGTCGCTTTGCAGTGAACCGCGGGCATGGATGGTTTTGGGACCAGGCAGCGTCTCCAAATCGGCGAAATGCAACATCGCGCCCCCCTTGGCCCGGACACCTGTTTTGAGCAGCTCATCCTGCCACATGGCCTGGCGTGAGGTTTCGCCGCTGCGGGCAATGGTGGCGTCCGCCTCCTGGGGCGGGAGGCTGTCATCCAGGAACAGGACGGTGGGGGCCGGCACCGCCTCCACCGAGAACGGGCCGGTGATGCGCAAGCGGGTCCTGTCAATCCGGGGTTTGTCGTAGAGGGTTTCCTGCTCGGCGCGATCAGCGATGGCCTGATCCATGCGCCGCTGCATGGCCGCCCGGGCCTCGCGAAACGTCTCGAATGGACCACGGGCGGCGGCGGGCCAATCCTCCGGCCAATCAAAAGGAACCTCCCATTCATGGAGCGTTTCCCCATCACCAAACCTCACCAGCGTGCCTTTGCGCACGCCTTGGGTAGGCTGGAAAGGCTGGGGCGGCGCGGCGGTCAGCGCTTCATTGAGATCAGCAAGCGCCGCAGCGATCTTGGGGTGATCCTCTTCATAGATTGTGTCGATTTCCGGGTTATTGGCAATGCTTTTGAGGGTGATGTGGGGGACGGTTTCATAGTTGAAACCTCCCCTCAATCCCTCCTGGGGATCACGCAATGTGTAGTAATCGAAAGAGGCAGTCATCAGCCGCTTCTTGGCCAAGGTGATGGCCACCCGGGATGTATCGCAAGTGATCCAGCGGCGACCCCACTTCTCGGCCACATAGGCGGTAGTGCCGGAGCCGCAGGTGGGATCAAGGACAAGGTCGCCGGGGTCGGTGGTCATGAGGAGGCAGCGTTGGATGACTGATACACTCGTCTGGACAACATACATTAAGCCTGTGCCAATCTGCATTGACTCCCAGCGATCAGATATTGGCAGCACGGGGAAGTCGTCGAGAAAGCGCTTGTATCGGATTGTTGATGCACCGTCAGATATACGACCAGCCTTGTGCAGATTTTTCATGCCATCAATTGTGGTTTTCCAATGGCTACCAGCTCCAACGTCAAAAGACTTTCCAAAAAATTTGAGTTTGCAACTTTGATTATGTGAGGATTGACCAGAGCTAATAAGGCTTGTATGCTGGAAGATCCGGCACTCTGGAATCTTAACCTCTCTATTAAGTTCGTTTCGGGAAAGTCGTCTTTCTTCTCCATTGTTCATTTCTATTTGGTCATACCGGTCTAACGAAACATGACCTGGTGTTCTTCCTAGATAGATTTGGCGATATTTAACATTCTTCTTGTTGAAGGCATACCAAACTAGAAAATCTACCGTTGTTGCCAATAGTTTTCCTTCTTGGCTGCCAGTCTTTTGTACTTGAACTATTGAGCAAAAGTTGTCGATACCGAAAATCTCATCCATCAGCTCACGAACATGATGTACATTCTCATCAGAAATCTGCACAAACACTGATCCACTCTCACTTAGCAATTCCCGTGCCAGCAGCAACCGATCCCGCAGATAAGTCAGATAGGAGTGAATGCCCAGCTCCCAGGTGTCCCGGAAGGCTTTGATCATTTCCGGTTCCTGGGTAAGATCCGAATCGGCGCGATCTTTCACGTTCCGCTTATTTACAAAGGGCTGAAAATTGGAGCCGTATTTGATTCCATAGGGCGGGTCCATGTAGATCATTGACACACGGCCACCCATGCTTTCCTTGTTAAGCAGGGAGTTCATCACCAGCAGGCTGTCCCCCGCCACCAGCCGGTTGGACCAGCCTTTTTCGTGGCGGTAGAACTCCAGCGCCTGCCGCAGGGGCAGATTCTCGAACGGCGCTGCGAACAGGTCCGGTTGTTGCCATTGGTGGGCGGCGTCCTTGCTGCTCAGCCGCTTGGCCACATTGGCCAGAATGGTTGCCGGATCCACCCGCTCATGGATGTAGAGAGAAACTGTGTCCACCGTGAAGCTGGTGGTCTCCGCCTTGCCCGTCCAGGTGAGGTAGGGCCGCTGGAGCCGCTTCAACTCCTCCAGCGCTGTTTTCATCCGCTCAGGATCTCCCGAAGCCAGGGCGTCGTCAATGAGCGTCTCAATCCCGGCCCGGGCGCTGTCGAAGTTGAGCACCGGGTCCAGGTGCGGATCATGGGTCCAGGTGGTCGTTTGCCCGTCCGGGTCTGTTCCGGCATGGACCATCCCCACGTCGGGGTTGTTCACCCGCGTTTCATCATGGCGGTAACTGAGCACCTGTACCGGCTTCCGCCGTGAATTGGATGGTTTTTCATTGGACATGGCCCAGGGCGCTGGCTTGGCCATCGTACGTCATCGGGCGCCGTGGTTTGGGGGTGACGGCTGGCGATGCTTACCGGTATCCAACCGAGGAAGGTACCGGACGAGACCACGATCTTGAACTGCCGCCACCTGCCGGAGTGCCAGGGATCGGGGGTCAAGCTGTTGGAGAGGATCAATGAGCATCCAGGGAGTCAAGGGTTGAAGTTGAAGAAAGGGACGATCATGGCTGCCAGCATCGTTGCCGCACCGTCATCGACGACGACGAACCAGGCAGGGGAGCGTGATTGCGAGATGAAGCAGAGCAGGAAGGGACAGCAGTGGCACTTGGGCATGAAGCGCCACGTTGGTGTGAACGATGAAAGTGGTCTGGTACATAGCCTGTCTACGGATGGTTTGGAGTAACAGTTCCGATAACAACTGCTCTGGTGGTATCGATGGACGACCAGCACAGCCATAGAGACGCTCAAAGGTTCTGTCCGGACGCTTTATTGCCTCATGGCCCAACAATTGTATCTGCCGCAGCGGATGCTGGGCAGAGAAACCCGTTCCTCTATCGAGACGTAGGAGAACAGGGAATCGCCTCCTCTTGATGGCCTCTCATTTTCTCTAATGTAAGGATGACTTATTCGTAATATACATTATATTTCTTACAGCATTGCATCAAAAAATAATCAGATAATTATTTTCCAATGCAAAATTTACTGAATATTTCATCTAGAATATTTTCACTGATCTCCTTTCCAGTGATTTCTCCAAGATAATGGATCGCATCTCGCAGATCAATGGTCCAGAAGTCCCAAGGCAATCCGGCTTGGGCTGTAGTCTCTAAACGGATGAGAGCCTCAATCGCCTTCTGGGCCATACTGGTTTGACGTCGGTTCAGACTGATGTCAAGACGCTCCAGGTCTGTAAGGCCACAACACCTGAAAAAAGCATCGGTGAAGGCTTCCATCCCTTGCCCTGTAATCGAGCTAATGGCCAGAGAGGATTTCAGTGCATCATTTGATCCACCGTTGGCCTGGTATCTGCTCTGGTCCAATAGATCAACTTTGTTGCCAACCCGCAGATGAGGAACGTCTTCCGGGAGTTCGTTGGCAAGGGCTTGATCAGCTTCACTCCAGCCCAGGTGAACATCAAATAACAATATAATCAAATCCACCTGTTTGAGGACTTGACGACTACGGGCAATGCCCAGCTTCTCCACCGGATTGCTGGCTTCGCGAATACCGGCAGTGTCCACCAGCGTAATGGGAACGTCCCGTAGAACCACCTCGGTTTCCAAGGTGTCTCGCGTGGTTCCAGGTAAATCTGTCACAATGGCCCGATCACGGCCGCCGAGATAATTTAAAAGGCTGGATTTCCCCACGTTAGGACAGCCAATAATGGCAACCCGTAGCCCCTGTTGTAAGGATTGTCCCTGGAGACTATCCTTTACAAGATGGGACAAGTTCTTTGCTACTTCCTGTATCTTCTTTTTCACAGCTTCAGGCCTTAAAGGGGGCAGATCGTCTTCAAAATCCAGGTGAGCTTCCAACTGGGCCAACTGTTCCAGCAACTGCTGACGTAGCCCTTCAATGCGGCGTTCAATCCCGCCGTCCAGGCCTGCCAACGCCAACCCCGCCGCCCGGCGACTGCGGGCACTGATCACCTGCGCCACAGCTTCTGCCTGGGTCAGGTCCAGACGGCCATGGAGAAAAGCGCGCTGGCTGAAGGCCCCGGGCGCTGCGGCCTCTGCACCGTTGGTCAGTACCTGCTCCAGCACCCGCTGCACACAAACCACTCCCCCATGACAGTGGAGTTCCACTACATCTTCTCCCGTAAAACTTCGTGGGGCCTGCATATAGAGCAGCAGCACTTCGTCAAGAACCTGACCACTAGCAGGTTCCACCACGTGACCATACAGCACCCGATGGCTTTCCCACACCGGTTGGCGTTTACCTGTCGGGCGGAACACACGCTGACCAACGGCCTGTGCTTGCGGACCAGAGATGCGCACAATGGCCACGCTACCCACGCCAGCAGCCACTGCCGTGGCGACTGCAGCAATGGTGCTTCCTGGGCGATTCATGCGTTGACAACAGGAACCTCAATGATGAGTGTGGCAGCAGACGGGGGTGTAACTCCGCCCCTGTTGTCCGTCTGCCTCCATTGTGTTGCTCTTCTTACCAGGTCCTGTCCCCACGTGAGGGGAAGGCCCCGTTCGGTTACGGGATCGAGATTGAAGGCAAGGCCTGCCGAGAAGCCCCGGCCCTTCGGAACGTCTGCCTCGTAGGTGAGGAGGGCGACAACTCATCCGATTCTTGTCCATTCCCGGTCTTTGCTACCAAACTTCTACGCACTTACTCGCTCTTAACTCGCTTGGTGACAGGGGATCCATTGCCTACTCCATGGTCTGGACAACCATCAGAAGCTCATACAAGAAATGTTATCCGGCACGGTCAAGGACTGACCAACCCTGCCCTGTGGCTGCGCTCGATACCTGGAGTTTGGAGCAATATCGGGCCGACGCTGCATTACGCTTACACAATTCAGGCGACCGTTCATGGCCCGAAACCTTGACCTCGACGCATTGCTCCACGGTTGCGCAGAGCAATCCTTCGACGCTGGTATTCGCATCGACGTAGAGCTTGAACCGCTTGCCGGCGCTGGCGGCCCTGTCAAGCCAGCGACCTATGCCGGTGGAACCTATCAGTTGGATCGTCGATGGGCCACCCCGGACACTGCAGAGCCGACGGATGTGATCGTCATTGACAACGTGCCATCACAGGCCAACCGCCTGGAGGAGGCCCTGCGTCGTCATCGCGCTGCTATTGCCATACCTGAGCTTGTGCTCGATCTGTCTGATCTGGCCCATCTACCAGCCCACCTGCCGAGGCAGTTGTCAAGCCTGCAATTTCCGCACCGCAATGGGGACGCCTATCTACGTGATGCCACATTGAACGGAAAAGACTTTATCAACACAGAACTCGGCAAGTCGATTTTCGCCGCGACGGCTGAGAATTGCGGTGCTTTGGTGGCCTGGTTCCCGCAGGCGCTGCTCTACGGGTTCTGGCAGTCTCACCTGGGCAAGAAGCGGGCAAACACGAAGCATGCTCGCGCCTGGGTGTCCGAGATCATCGGTTGGCAACCGGCATCAACGGAGACCCGGACCTTCGGTGTGAAGGGAGATCCACTGAACCTGAGCATTGAGGAGACCGTGAGTGTGAACGTAGACGATCAAATGAAATGGGATATTGGTACTGGCAGCAAGGCTTCTGACAGCAAGAATACGAAGAGGAAGAAGGAAAAGCTATCCAATATTGGCCATGGGCAGGTGCCGTTCACGGACAAGGATGCTGCGCTGGCGCCTGTCTCGTTCTCCCGTATTACGCAACGGGCAACCCTGTCTTTTGCCCAGTTACGGCGGCTCAGCCTCGGACAGGAGGCTGATGCAGATACAGCGATGCGGGCACTGCTGGTGGCGCTCGGATTGCGTGCCCACCAACTGGCCTTCGGGCGTGGGTTTTTCCTGCGCTCAGGTGCGGCGTTAAGGCCCAGGAGAACTGTCCTCACCTGGCTGGGAGCAGACGCGGACGAAGAGTGCGAACCTGGAAACGCCAACAACACCCAAGCCTTGCTGGAATCCGTCCGTTCGTATGCCGAATCGGCTGGCGTGCCGCTGCATGGCTGGGGCCAGTCGCCCACCATTCTGTTGCCCAAGGACAACCTGAAGAAAGCTGTCTCTTCCACATGGCCGGAGCTGGCTGACTGATGTTTACCGTTTCCGTGGAGTTCCTGCATGGAACCTTTCGTGCGGATCCCGATGGGACAGCCAATACTGGCCAACTGCGCCATGGGGAATGGCCGCCGTCTGCCTCCCGGTTGTTTGCGGCTCTGGTTGCCGCAGACGGCACCCGGCAGCGCTGCCGGGTCACAGACGGCTCTGAACTGGAGTGGTTCGAGCGTTTGCCACCACCGCACATCCATGCGGGTCCACAGGTCTACCACCAACCGCTCCTGGATCGATATGTCGTGAAGAACGCCACGGGGCCAGCCAACAGAACACACCAGGAGTACGTTGCCCGATTGAGTACACTCAGCCGCCCAGGCGTTCGGGTTGCGTTGCGCCAGCCCCGTGTGGCTTATTGCTGGGACGTGGAACCGCCCTCCGCAACAACGCTTGTGGCGTTGAAGTTACGCGCTGCACGGGTTGGCTATCTCGGTACATCCGACTCGCCGGTGCGTATACGTGTTGCAACGCAAATGCCCCCGAATTGTCCGGAACAGATCTTCGTGCCGGAAGAGGGAGGTGATGCCGTGATCAGTGTTGCCCAGCCGGGCGACATCAAGACCCTGGACAGGATGTACGACCAGTGGTGTGAGCGCGGTGCGGCGGTCGCTCGGCTGCAATTTCCTTCCCTGCGGCACAACGTACCCTATCGCTCACCCGATGCACCCCAACCGGTTGACAGGGGAGAGGTGGTGGCGTGGCTCCGCCTGGGCACTGCTGTTTCAGGGCGCCGCATCAGTTCCTTGACACGGTGTTTCAAGGAAGCGGTGTTGAGTCAACATCAGCGGATCCACGGCGATCCCCCCGGCATCCTCCATGGCCATGGCTGCGGCAGCCAGGGCTACGAGATTACCCGTTACTATGCACTTCCGGATGTGGGTTACGAGCACTCCCGTGGTCGAATTTACGGACTGGCGCTCTGGATGCCACCGGGTTCCGACGGGGCACCTCGCCGCCAGGCGCGGGATGCCGCCCATTCCATCCGTCGTCTCGTCGGCAGGGGCATTGATGTTGCTGTTGCTCCCCGTGATGACGACGAGCGGCGCCCGTTTGCAGCCCATCCGCAACGGTGGACGTACCCATCCCGTCTCTGGGCAACAGCTTTCCCGGCCATCCACGAGCGGCGCCGTACCCTTGACCTCCTGGAATTGACGCGCTGGTGCCAACACGCAGGACTTCCGGAGCCGGTTGCCTTCCGTTCATCGCGCACACCCCTCGTTCCTGGCGCATTGGACCTGGCGCCCATCGAGGTGAACCGACCAGGAAGGCCCGGGCTCCCCTACTCGCACGTGGAATTGTGCTTTGCCGAGCCTGTAGCCGGCCCGGTGGTTATTGGCGCCGGACGTCAGCGGGGCTTCGGGCTCTGTGTGCCGCGTGATCGGGGGGAGGGTGACCAATGACAACACCCCTGCCCACCTTCCCGGAGTTCTATCGGGCGGTCAACGACCGCGACCCCTTTCCGTGGCAGGACCGCCTCGCCAGGGATGTTGCCGCGAATGAGAGCTGGCCTGACGAGATCGGTGTGCCAACGGGAATGGGCAAGACGGCCTGCCTTGAGATCGCGATCTGGTGGCTGGCTTCGCAAGCCGACCGTACACCGGAGGAACGAACCGCCCCAACACGGATATGGTGGGTGGTGAACCGCCGACTGCTGGTGGATTCGACGGCGGAACAAGCCGAGCGACTCGCAAAGAAACTGGACGCTTTCCGGAACAGCAGTAGTTCAGAAGGCAACAAGACACCAGATTCAGACGCTCTTGCCATGGTGGCCGAGCGGCTGTGCTCCCTCTCGGCTGGCCGTGGTGAACCACCCCTCAAGGTGATCTCCCTGCGGGGTGGCATTGCCTCCCGGACGCCCACCGATCCATCCTGTCCCACCGTGATTCTGTGTACGTTGCCCATGTACGGTTCACGGTTGCTGTTCCGTGGCTACGGGTCGAGCCTCCGTGCGGTGGACGCTGCCATGGCCGGGACCGACAGCCTGGTGCTGCTTGACGAGGCGCATCTGGCGCCCCATCTGCGATCACTGACGGGCGCCCTGGGCGAGTGCATGCCCGGTGTGCAGCCACTGCTGAACAGCCAACGGTCAACAGCAACAGTGGTAACGCTGACAGCCACTGGTGATCCTGCCAGCAAGAGCCGCTTTGATCTGGACGATGACGATCAACGTCATGGGGTGATCCGGCAACGACTGGACGCAACCAAGCGGCTGGACCTGGAGGTTAAAGAATCCGGGGATATCGCACGTCATCTGGTTGATGGAACGATTCGTCTGATGGACGAAGCAAGCCGCCCAGCATCGTTCCTGGTGTTTGCCAACACCCCGAAGACCGCACGCCAGGTGTTCAATCGCCTCGAGAAGCAGGCGAAGACCAGAAAAAGCAAAAAAACTTCCATACCGATGGATCCACCACAACTCCTCACCGGCCTGACGCGGGAACAGGAAGCCGAGTGCATCCGCAAGCACATCGTTGATCCCGACCATGGAATGGCTGCAACGCGGTCTGCAACTACCCCTCGTGAGCGCCATCTGGTGGTTGTGGCAACCCAGACCCTGGAGGTGGGGGCCGATCTTGATGCGGAATACCTGATCACCGAAGCCTGTGGTGTTCGCGCACTCACCCAGCGCCTCGGCCGGCTGAACCGACTCGGGAACTACGCAGATGCCCGTGCTCTCTACATTCATTTGCCCCCGGGGAAACGTCGCGGAGGCAAAGAAAAAACAGAGACCGTGTGGCCGGTGTATGGCGAGGAGCCTGCAGGCGTACTCCAACGGCTCAAACAATGCCCAGCAACACCTGATGGAATGATCAACCTTTCCCCACGGCGGGTGGCTGACGTGCTGGGGCCGCCCGGCGATGCCCCTGGTCGCGCACCTGAAGTGTTACCGGGAATTCTGTGGGAATGGGTCAAGACCACCACGCCCCCCGAGGGAGAAGCACCGGTCGAGCCCTACTTCAGTGGGATAGCGAGCCCGCAGTACACCGTCTCGGTGATCTGGCGGGTCCATGTGCCGGAACCCGGTCGGCGTTTGTGGCCACGGGCGAAGGACCGGGAAGCAGTAGATATAGCGATCAATGAGCTCAAGGCTGTTTTGAACGATGACGAGATCATTCATCGCCTTGGGAGCGACAGCGTCACAATGGAACCACTGATAGGAAAAGCCGAACTTCGTCCCGGCGACCGCATCGTACTGCCCACAGACCGTGGTCTCCTGGACAACTTCGGCTGGGACGCTGACGCGACTGGCCCGGTGGTGGATGTTTCTCTGGCCGGCCAGGGACTCCCCCTCGACGAGAAAGCAATCAAGCGGTTATGCGACATTGATCTCACCAGTGAAATCAAAAAGGTTCTCGGTACTGAAGATGATGAAATTGACGAGATGGATGAAAGCGAAAAACACCAGGCAATTATCGACATCCTCAAGGCAATCCGTGCTGTCGAGACCCCGCAGGGCTGGGACCCAGTGGAATGGAGTGACTTCACCAATTCCCTCAAGCCGGAAATCATGGAATCCCGCAGGGAAGTAGCCAGGCTGAAAGTCGGGAGGCCGCAGCCGGAAGGAGAAACCCCCATTGGCGACTTTGACGAGAACTCGCTCGTGGCGTCATTGCACCATCCGGATCCAACGCTGGCAACGCTTGATGGACACGGACAGGCGGTTGGTGACCAGTCACGGATGGTTGCCGAACAGGTTGGGCTGCCAGCGGGCCTATGTGAGGTGGTTCGGTTTGCCGCCTGTCTGCACGACATTGGCAAGGCCGACCGGCGTTTTCAGCTCTGGTTGGATCCTGAAGATACAAATGGCGTGGCCATGGCCAAGTCGGACACACCGCGTCATCGCTGGGAAGCCATGCGCATTCGATCCGGGTGGCCCCGCGGTGGGCGTCACGAGGACCTTTCAGCCCGCTTGGTGCTTGCCTGGCTGCAGCAACAACCCGACTGGGGTACTCCCATTGAGCGGGACCTGCTGGTGCATCTGGTGATCAGTCACCACGGTAAAGGCAGGCCCATTGTGCCGCCAGCAGCCGACGGCACAGGAGAACGTGTACGTGGTGTGGTTGCGGGAGTTGCCGTTGAGGCTTCAGCCGATCTGGCCAGGATCGACTGGGATCAGCCAGCCCGTTTCCGACGGCTCAACGATTACTTTGGACCCTGGGGACTGGCGCTGCTTGAGGCGATCGTCATCCGCTCGGATCACGCCGTGTCGGGCAGCATGAATGGGAGGAGAGGCTCATGGAAGTGATCTGCCAGGGATTACCGGCTTTCTGGATCAATGGCTGGCTTGCCGCCATCGGAGCGACCGTCCTTGATCCTCGGATTCGGCTGCACTGGACAACAAGCGATCATCTGGCAGTTCTCTCAGCGGCCGATTGTGATCCCGTGGATGCTCTAGCGGAATCCTGGCCGAAGCAAGCGCTACTGGAGGATCTGCCAATAGCCGAACAACGGAAGGGGACGGGAGAGCTCCAGCGGAAGGTTCCGGTCGATTCGTTCAGGCAACGGGTGCAAGCGACAAGGAGTCATCCCCATGCATGGACACTGTCATCAACAATGACCGATCTGAGCGTAGACAAGGACGGAGAAGTCGCACATGCACCCTTTGATCCTTCTGGTCCAGGCACGATCAAGTGGTTGCACCATCGATTGCTAAAGACTCATAACCATGTGAAACAACCTTCGGTGCAGCGGATCCGGGCTTCGCTAGTGGGTGAGGCGCCGAGGGTGAAAGGAAACGGACTCGGTTTTGATCCGGCGAGGATCGGCTCGCAGGCAGATAAAACAGATATCTACACAGACCCCGTTGTGGAAGTGATGACGTTTTTCGGACTCTCCCTGCTGCCCATGCGTGGTCCCGGAGTAGATGGTCGGCTTGGGTCCAGGACCTCTGGTGAGGGAGGACGCCAGCGAGGATGGCGGAAACCGGCTAATTCTCGGGGAGCCCCCCGCTTTCACTGGCCGGCATGGCAGCAGCCCCTGGATGTTCACAGTATCGATGCTCTTCTGGATCTGTTGGATCTGTGGAATCCGGACAGGCAAAAACGATGTCAGCGCTTTGGTGTGCATGCCGCTTGGCGGAGCGCCAGATACGAAGCCCTGAGCACGAACGATCCCACGAGGGGCTATGGATCCGAGCGGCTATGAGTGTTGAACTCGTTGTTCCGATTTCCGCCATCGAACACTTTGCCTACTGTCCAAGACAATGTGCGCTGATTCACTGTGACGGGGTTTGGAGCGACAACGAACACACCGTCCGTGGAACTCGCGCCCATCGCCGCGTCGATAGCGGGAAGCATCGCCGTGAACGGGGACAGTTGGTACTTCGCGGCATTCCACTCTGGTCGGAGGTTCTGGGATTGTCCGGGCGTGCGGACGCAGTTGAAATCGCTGAGGACGATGCCATACGGCCGGTGGAATACAAGGCAGGTGTGCGGCATGGCCCTACAGCCGACCTCCAGTTGTGTGCCCAGGCGCTCTGTCTCGAAGAGATGCTCAAAGCCGAGATCCCTTACGGCTATGTCTGGTATGGAGGACCGAGACGTCGCCTGCGGGTGGATTTCACCACAGCACTGCGCAATGAGGTGTGTGGCATTGTCGAGGAGATCCGCGAACAACTGCTGAGCGGACAGTTGCCTGCCGCCGTGGATGACGAACGCTGCAGTGCCTGCCAACTTCTGCATCACTGTCTTCCACAGTTGGCAAACGCACCACGCAAGGTGCGCAGCTACCTCAAAGACGTGGTTTTCGGATGCGCTACCTGAACACGGTCTATGTCCGCAGCCACCGCGCCCGCGTGCAGTGTCGACGCGGGTCCTTGTTGGTGTCTTCACCGGAAGGAAGCCAGCGCATTCCCATCGAGGCCATTGATGGCCTGGTTGTGCTGGGTGGCGCCCAGATCACCATGCAGGCCATTGATGCCTGTGTTCAGCGTGGTGTGCGTGTGGCCGCCTTGAAAAGAGGTGGCTCTGTCCGTTTCACTGTCAACGCTGCAACAGGTGGAAACGTGCATCTGCGGAGTGCATTGTTTCAGACGGCCATGGACCCATCACGGTCTTTGAATCTCTCCAGGGCCATTGTGGCGGCCAAACTGCAAAACAGCGGGATCGTGGTTAGCCGTTGGTCGCGAGATGAAAAGAACTCGGCAAAGAGCGACGGCCTGGCGGAACGCAGTGAAATGATACGAGCCCGAATCGCCCGCCTTGTTGATGCCGAGACCGGTGATCATGTGCGCGGTATCGAGGGTGATGCCGCCAGGATCTACTTCCGGGCGGTGGGTGAAGCGCTCGCGTCGAGCTCGTTGCCGTTCACTGCAAGAAGCCGACGACCGCCTCGGGATCCGGTCAATGCCATGCTCGGATTCTGTTATGGGTTGTTGGTGACAGAGTGCATCGGCGCCTTGGAGAGCGTGGGCCTGGACCACCAGATGGGTTTCTTTCATCGCCCGCGCTCAGGCCGCCCTTCCCTTGCCCTCGACATCGCTGAAGAGTTTCGTGCTTTAACCGACCGTTTTGTGGTGTCACTGGTGCGGCGACGACAACTGCACCCGGATAGCTTCAAGGAGACACCAGGGGGCGGTGTGTATCTGAATGACGATGGCCGTACGCAACTGCTGACCGCATGGGAAGAGCACAAGGGGGCGGAGATCCAGCATCGGCTCCTGGGTCGGCCAGTGGAGCGGTGGGCGCTGCCATCGGTTCAGGCCACATTGCTTGCACGCCATTTACGGGGTGACCTTCCCGCTTATCCTCCGTTTGTGCTGTCTTGAGCGATGGATGTTCTGCTCACCTACGACATTGCCGACACCAGCAAGAGCGGCGCCGCCCGGCTCAGACGCCTTTCCGCCGTTTGCGAACGGTACGGCCAACGGATACAGTTTTCCGTCTTTCAGTTCCGGTTCTCCCCAACGCGGCTGGCGCGCCTGATCAGCGAAGTGGAAGACGTGATTGACCACCAACAGGATTCGGTCATTTTGTACCGTTTCCCCGACAACATCGAAAAGTTTGCCAACCATCTTGGTCGCCCTCAGCAAAAAGGTCTTGGTGAGCCCTGGATGGTCTGATCCTGCGAACCTCCGGTGATTCTCCTCGCAAACCGCCCAACATGCCCCTGGACCCGGCCTTTTGTTGTTAGATCGGTGTGTTTTGTTGTACAATCCCTCTGCGCCGCTGAAGCTTCCCTGCCCCTTCCCCAAGGTACCTCGAAAAATTGCCTTTCCCCGCATGAGCAAGCCTCGTATTGGCTCATGCAACCCTTCAAGGGTGTCGCTGGGGTTTCGGCCCCGGCCTTCGTTGAGCGGTTTAGGCGGAGAGCAGGCCCCCTGGTAGAGCGGCCGTGTCGCTGGGGTTTCGGCCCCGGCCTTCGTTGAGCGAGTGAGCCAGGGACATGGCAGGAGTTGGCGCCTGGGTGTCGCTGGGGTTTCGGCCCCGGCCTTCGTTGAGCGATCTCACGTGATAACGATCAGGCGACGGCTGATAAAAGTGTCGCTGGGGTTTCGGCCCCGGCCTTCGTTGAGCGCTATAACAGACGTGACACTTGCCCCCGAAGTGGGTGTGTCGCTGGGGTTTCGGCCCCGGCCTTCGTTGAGCGCACCCTCGATCAGGCTCCCTGCGTGCGTCCGTCTGCCGTGTCGCTGGGGTTTCGGCCCCGGCCTTCGTTGAGCGCGCTTGACCGCTGGGTGGATCCTTCTTTCCTGGAAGTGTCGCTGGGGTTTCGGCCCCGGCCTTCGTTGAGCGGCCAAGGAGGGGGAGCGGGTTCTCCAAGGCCTCGGGAGTGTCGCTGGGGTTTCGGCCCCGGCCTTCGTTGAGCGTCGTTTGTATCATGTGTTTCGCTAGCTGCTTGCAAAGTGTCGCTGGGGTTTCGGCCCCGGCCTTCGTTGAGCGCGGCCCCAAGCGTTGAGAGAAGCTCCTCTGCTGGGGGTGTCGCTGGGGTTTCGGCCCCGGCCTTCGTTGAGCGAGGGACCACCACACCGACCGCTGGACATGCCTGACCAGTGTCGCTGGGGTTTCGGCCCCGGCCTTCGTTGAGCGTGTATAGAATGGTCAGAAACAGTATCTGCTGTGCCTGTGTCGCTGGGGTTTCGGCCCCGGCCTTCGTTGAGCGACGGCGGTCTGCATCCATTGCGGGATGCACCATCGGGTGTCGCTGGGGTTTCGGCCCCGGCCTTCGTTGAGCGCGCAGCTTTGAGCCCCTCGCCACCCATCTGGGAATGGTGTCGCTGGGGTTTCGGCCCCGGCCTTCGTTGAGCGTGGCGGGTGCGTGAGGAGTCCGATTTTCTGCGGGGGGTGTCGCTGGGGTTTCGGCCCCGGCCTTCGTTGAGCGCCCCGTTGTCCGAGCACTTGCCACGCTTGCGGAAAAGTGTCGCTGGGGTTTCGGCCCCGGCCTTCGTTGAGCGCGCCTCATTGAGACCGGCGCCCTGGGCGCCAGCAAGGGTGTCGCTGGGGTTTCGGCCCCGGCCTTCGTTGAGCGTTTCTTGGCCATGGTCACATCGTTCCCCTTCGCCTCGGGTGTCGCCAGGGTTTCGGCCCTGGCCTTCCGCTTGGCATTATAGTCCCGTTGTTCTGGCTACTCGATAAGGCTCTGCTATTGAAGCTGGAAGTGTTACCGTGAACACTGAGGTTTCAGCCCTTCTGGGTAGGTATGGGCAGCGGTCGGGGAAGAATCCCATTTTGCCAGGAACTCAGTGGTAGTAAGGGTTTTACCGTTTACTATTTCTCTTGAACTCTACCAGCCAGTCTCACCGGCTAACGCAATTTCAAGGGTTGGCCAAAAGATTGGGCAAGAATGGGCAGTCTCAAGAATGATATAAATTGTAAAGTTAGTCAGCAGGAAGCTGTGCCAGATATTTAACCACAAAACGAAGAGGAAGTCAAGTGTTTTCACGATTCTTAATAAATGTCGGCATTCAATGGGACGCCAGAAAACGTGAAGGCCTGCTGGCCATGGTTCAGTGGGAGTGCTGGCACCCACTGCCAGACAACGAGTAAGCGGATGAATCTTACTAATCTCTTCAAGTTCTGACCGGCATTGCGTGAGTGCTTGATTTCGCTTCCAAAGCCCTGCACCCACCACAAGCCCTGTAGAATCATTGGCAAGTCCATCGGGCGCCCCATGCCTTCCTTCCCTACTGAACTCGGTCAGTGGTTTGCGCCAAGTGTCTTCCTGGCAGTGTTGGGGCTGATCCTGGGTCTGCAAGGTAAACGGATTGATGAACAAGGTAAACGGATTGACGAGCAAGGCAAGCGGATTGACGAACTCCGGGCTGACCTGAAGGCGAGTGAAGCCAGACAACAGCAGGATATGAAGGAACTTCGTACTGAAGTGAAGGAAGGCTTTGCTCAGTGCAGGGCTGAGCAGCGGGAAGACAACAGAGCCCTGAACGAGAAGCTGGATCGTCTGGTTGAAGCACTCCTGACAGCCAAGCAGTCTTAAAAATAAAGGAAATGAATCTTACTAATCTCTTCAAGTTCTGACTGGCATTGAGTGAGTACTTGATAATTTATGTTAGGAACTACATACTTAAGTTGACCGACAGTAGGCGCTCATCGGTGAGGAGGCATCAAGCTCTTTAGTCCTGGATCTGCGCTCCTGCTTGCACGGTAGAGGATCGCATAGGTTGAAGGGAGAGCAATAAAGAAAACTACCGGCCAGGCCCTGCGCCCGGACACCCAACACGTTCACCTCACGGGAGGTTCTGCGCAGGCAACAGACACAGATCACCCATCACGGGGATCCATCCCTGCAGCCGCCATTCCACACAACCGGAGAGGATCATGGGATCTTGCTGGATGAATGCCAGGGCTGCTCCATGGTTCTCTGCTTCCAGAACCATCAGCCCACCGCCCCCGGGTTGACCATGGCCATCCACCAGGTAGCCACTCACCACGACCCGGCCTTGCTGCTGTTGCTGCCGCACCCAGTGGCGATGGGCGCTCAGGTGCTGGCCCATATCTTGAGCAGGAGCACGAAACCGTTCGGTCTTGATGTACCAGGGCATGGTGGAGTGCGGCAGGTTGTTCCAGCTTGCAGCCTCAACTCCGGGGATCCAGCACCAGCTTGGGTTGCAGTTGCCCTGGGAACCGGACAATTGCCATGCCGGCCAGAACGCCGGATGGAGTGAGCACCACCACCACTTGCCCCACCGGTAGAGCAGTGGGGATGGGGAGCACCCGTCCACAACGCCAGCGGCTGTGCTCGGCAGGGTCGAGTCGATGTTGGGGGTAGAGGGCCGCCAGGGGCTGCCTGGGATCCAGCAGCAGGGTTGTGGGGGCCCCGTGGGCTTGCAACCGGGGGATGGTGACGGCTTGCGCCAAGCCGAATCCCAGGGCCTCTGTGCGCCGTAGCCTGGCCAAGGCGCCGCCACAGCCGAGGACGTCTCCCAGATCACGGGCGATGGCGCGGATGTAGGTGCCTGCACTGCAACGCACCTGGATGGTGAGGTGAGGAGGGTTCCAGCGGCGCAGTTCCAGGGTCCGGACTGTCACCTGACGTTCCGGCGGCGCCACCGCTTCACCCCGTCTGGCCTTGACGTAGAGGCGCTCACCCTTCACCCGGACGGCGGAGACAGCCGGTGGGCGCTGGCGAATGGCGCCACGGAAGCGGGCCAGAGTCCGCTCCAGGTCCACCACACCCAGTTCAGGGACAGGCCGCCGCTGCAGGACGGCACCGGAGAGATCGTCGGTGCTGGTGCGTAGACCGAGGGTAATGGTTCCCTCATAGGCCTTGTCGTCATTCAGGTAGGGCAGGAGGCGGGTGGCGCTACCCACGGCCATGGGCAGTACACCGGTTACATCCGGATCCAGGGTGCCCCCATGGCCAATGCGCCGCAGCCCCAGGCAGCGCCGCAGCAGGGATACGCAGTCATGGGAGGTGCATCCTGCAGGCTTATCGAGAACGAGAAAACCGCTCAGGCTGACCATGGTGCTCCCGGTTTGACCACCACCTAGCATCTGGTGGCTGAAGCACCGCTCCCAAGTCCACGGTATGCCGTCCCAAAATCGGTTGAACACCCGCCGCGAACTGGCGTTTCTGGTGTTGTCGGGCCTGTTTCTTGGCAGTATGAGTCTGCTGAACGTGTTGGGGCTGAGCCGTTTCATCAACTTCGGCCGGATTGGACCGTTCCCCATCGTTGTGACGATAGGGGTATTGCCCTATCCCATCACCTTTCTTTGCACCGATGTCATCAGCGAGATCTGGGGAGAACGGCGCGCCTCTCAACTGGTGTGGGTGGGTCTACTGGTGAACGTCTGGATTCTGCTGGTTGTCTGGTTTGGGGGCATACTGCCGGGATTCGAGCAGATCGACCCCACCACGGGCTTGCCTGCTGTGGACGAGGCAGGTCGTCAGCCCCTGTTTTTCGAGTTGCGGCGGCTCACCATGGGCACCACCATGGCATCCATGGTGGCGTATCTAACGGCCCAGCTTACGGACGTGCGGCTATTCCACGCCTGGAAGCGCCTTACCCGTGGTCGCTACCTCTGGCTGCGCAACAACGGCTCCACCATGGTGAGCCAACTGGTAGACACCAGCGTCGTGGTGCTCGTCACCCACCTCAGCAGTGACGTGCTGCCCCTGTCGTCCAGCCAGGCCGTCCTGCCCCAACTGGCTGGGTTCGTCCTGACCGGGTACAGCTTCAAGTTCCTCTGTGCCCTGGCAGACACTCTGCCCTGCTACTGGCTGGTGGGTTGGCTGCGTCAGCATCTGGACATCCCGGGGCAGGGCCGGGAACTGGGGGCAATCAGTTCCAGCGAAGAATCTCCTGGCCCTGGTCGCTAAGCTCTGCTGCCTGCGACACACCGTACATCGTCAGGCGGGAACCACCTGAACCCGCTTGCGGCAGGTGCCTTTGCGACGAATGGTCTGAAAGCCGACAACGCCATCCACCAGAGCAAAGAGGGTGTCGTCCCGTCCGCGACCCACGTTCTCGCCGGGAAGGATGGCAGTCCCCCGTTGACGAATCAGGATGGATCCCGCATGGACTCGCTCACCGCCGTAACGCTTGACGCCGAGACGCTTGGCATTGGAATCACGACCGTTGCGGGTGGAGCCGGTGCCTTTTTTATGGGCCATTGAAGTGCAAAAGAGAAAGAGAAGGGAAGGGTCGGGAGACGGGATCAGGCCAGGGGTTGCCCCGCCACAGTGATGGAATCCACGCGCACACGGGTCAGGGCCTGTCGATGCCCTCGCTTGCTGCGGGTTTTCTTCTTGCGGCGCATCTTGTAGACAAGGAGTTTGGGTCCACGGCGATGGGCCAGAACCGTCAGGTTGATCTGCCCGCCTTTCACGTAGGGAGTCCCCACGGTGATCCCGGCGCCGGAACGCACCATGAGCACCTGATCAAGCCGTAACGTCTCATCCACTGCGACGTCAAGGCGGTCCAGATCGTAGTAGCGTCCAGGCTGGAGCCAGAACTGCTTGCCAGAGGCCTCAACGATGGCGTACGTGCCGACGGGGTCGGCGGCAGGGGCTGGAGAAGGTTGTGTGGCGCTTGCGTTGTCGTTGCCCGACGGAGAAGCTGACGATGAAGACATGGACGAGAATGGCGCAGCTTGGCTGGGCTCGCGAACAAACCCCATTGCAAACCAAACGTGCTGACCAGCAGAATGAAGAACCCATAGTCTTAACGTCTTCCCGTCTTCCCGTCAAGGCTTGTCCCCGTAGGGTTGAAGGCCTTGCAGTAGTCTGGCTTTACTCCCTGCTGCTTGTATTGCATCGTGTTGGCACGTGTAGCGTTGAGACGATGTACGAGCGTAATCGTCGCAATTTTTTCTGCAACCTGCCCGAACCCGGCAAGCAGGAGCTGTTGCAGAGCCTCAAGCAGCGCTACCGGGTTTTGCTGAGAAGCTACTTTGACCGGACAGACACTGCGGAAGAAGCACTAGAGCGTTTCGTTTCCACTACGTTCTCTGCGGACGTGCCGGCTCAACTGCTGGTAAAGATCCACATTCAGATCATGGATCAATTGGCCACCCAGCTCAAAATGGAAGGGCATAGCACCGCATTTCTGAAGGATTACCGCTTGGCCCTCATTGACGTCATGGCACGCTTGGCGGAGACGTACCGCAACGCCATGGCCATGGATCCACCCAGTTCCCAGTCGACCCGATCGCCGGAAACCACTTGATGAGCCCTCGCAAAACCTACATTCTCAAGCTTTACGTGGCGGGCAACACGCCCAACTCCATGCGAGCGCTCAAAACCCTGAAGGACATCCTGGAAACAGAGTTCAAAGGCGTCTATGCCCTCAAGGTGATTGATGTCCTGAAAAATCCCCAGCTTGCCGAAGAGGACAAGATCCTGGCCACGCCAACGTTGGCAAAAATTCTGCCGCCCCCGGTGCGCCGCATTATCGGTGATCTATCGGACCGCCAGCGTGTTCTCATTGGCCTGGATCTCCTCTTCGAGGAGCTTTCCGGCGATAAGACCGATATGTTGCATTCTGGCCCGGAAGAGGCAATCTGAGGCCATGACCAGTCCGCTTTCCTCCCTACCGGATCCCCGCAGCCAGGGATTCGGCCATGTTCAGAAGGTCCCCACCGGCATTGAAGGCTTTGACGACATCTGTCATGGGGGACTGCCCACGGGTCGCGCCACCCTCATTAGCGGCACGTCCGGCACGGGCAAGACCGTATTCTCCCTCCACTTTCTCTACAACGGCATCAAGCAGTTCGGGGAGCCGGGAATCTTTGTCACCTTTGAGGAGTCTCCCGTTGACATCCTGCGCAATGCCAGCAGCTTCGGCTGGTCGCTCCAGGAGCTGGTGCAGCAGGACAAGCTCTTTGTTCTGGACGCCTCTCCAAACCCGGAAGGCCAGGACATGGCAGGCAGCTTCGACCTGTCCGGTCTGATTGAGCGCATCAACTACGCCATCCGCAAGTACAAAGCCAAACGGGTGGCCATCGATTCGGTGACCGCGGTCTTTCAGCAATACGACGCTGTCTCGGTGGTGCGTCTCGAGGTGTTCCGCATGATCGCCCGGCTCAAGGAAATCGGAGTGACCACGGTGATGACCACGGAACGCATTGACGAGTACGGTCCGATCGCCCGCTATGGCGTGGAGGAATTTGTCTCCGACAACGTGGTCATCCTGCGCAACGTTCTGGAGGGGGAGCGGCGCCGGCGAACCTGTGAAATTCTCAAGCTGCGGGGCACCAGCCACATGAAAGGGGAATTCCCCTTCACCATTGGCGTGCAGGGGATCAATATTTTCGCTCTGGGAGCCATGCGGCTCACGTCCCGCTCTTCCAACACACGCATCAGTTCGGGGATTCCCCGCCTGGACGAGATGTGCGGCGGTGGCTTTTTCAAAGACTCCATCATCCTGGCCACCGGACCGACAGGGACAGGCAAAACACTTCTGGTGAGCAAGTTCCTTGAGGATGCCTATCGGATGAAAGAACGGGCCGTCCTCTTTGCCTACGAGGAGTCCCGCGCCCAGTTGATGCGCAACGCCACCAGTTGGGGCATGGATTTCGAGGAGATGGAGCAGGCGGGACTTGTGAAGATCATCTGCGCCTATCCCGAATCCACGGGCCTGGAAGACCATCTTCAGATCATCAAGACCGCCATTGAGCAGTTCAAGCCAACCCGTATAGCCATTGATTCCCTCTCGGCTCTGGCACGGGGTGTGAGTCAAAACGCCTTTCGCCAGTTCGTCATTGGTGTCACCGGCTATGTCAAGCAGGAGGAAATTACCGGGCTGTTCACCAATACCTCCGAAGAGTTCATGGGCAGCCATTCCATCACCGACTCCCACATCTCCACCATCACCGATTCAATTCTGCTGCTGCAGTACGTGGAGATTCGCGGTGAAATGTCGCGGGCCATCAATGTGTTCAAGATGCGAGGGTCCTGGCATGACAAAGGCATCCGTGAGTTCCTCATTAGCAGTACGGGAGCCGAGATCAAGGACTCCTTCAAGGACTTTGAGCGGATCATCAGCGGAATCCCCAGCCGGATCAGTGATGATGAGCGCCAAAGCCTTCGCCGTATTGTCAGTCTGAGCGACGCGGCGGAATAATCGCCATGTGGTTTCAGGTGTCCGCCTGGACCCGCTCCGCCAGCAGCGCCAACTCGTCGTCGTCGCTGCCTTCCAAGGGAAGTTCAAACCAGAACGTGGTTCCAACACCGGGCTTGCTGACCAGCTTGGGTACGCTGCCCTGCTTCTCCATGATGTTGCGCACAATGGCGAGGCCAAGGCCGGTCCCCTGCTCTGTGTGGACCGTGTTCTCCGCCCGGTAGAATCGCCCGAAGATCCGGGCTTGATCCAGTTCGTTCATGCCGCATCCCGTATCCGACACCTCCACCCGCAACCGTGGCATCCGGGAGGTGAGGTCGTTGATGGTGGCACTGGTGCTCACGTCGGGTACCGGACAGGAATCAGGCCAGAGGTAGGCCCGGAGGCAAATCAGTCCGCCGGACGGCGTGAATTTGAGCGCATTGCCAACCAGGTTGTCCAGCACCTGGAGCAGGAGATCGAAGTTGGCCTGAACCCGTGGCAGGGTGGGTTCCACCTCGCAGAGCAGCCGCACACCCTTGTCGGACGCATTGAGGCGGTAGTTGCGCAGGGTCTGCTCCAGGGCCGGGCGCAACTCCATGGGTTCAAAGCGAAACTCCTGACCCGACTCCAGACGAGAAAGATCCAGCACGTCGTTGACCAGGCGAGTCAGGCGATCGGTTTCCGCATTAGCTGTGGCCAGAAATTCGCTGCGCTCCTCGTCACTGATTTGTGTCCACAAATCGTGAAGGGTTTCCACATAGGTCTTGATGTTGAACAGCGGGGTCCGCAGCTCATGGGATACGTTACTGATAAAGTGGCTTTTGGCTGCATTGAGTTCCACCTCACGGCTCAGGTCCTGCAGCGTGACGGTGACACCTTTAAGGGCATTGCTACTGGGATCCGTGACCGCCACCAGCACAATGCGCAAGGTGCGGGTGGGGGAACCGAAGCTACAACGGATATCCCGGGTGGCATGTTCACCCGCCAACACCTGCTGCAGGGCTTCCCCCACGTCCATCAGCAAGGATTCAGGCAGCAGATTCACCAGCGGTTCACCCACCAGCTTGCGGGCCTCCCAGCGGAACAATCGTTGGGACGTGGGGTTAGCCAGCACCACACATCCCCGGGCATCCAGCAGCATGGCCCCATCCGCCATGGTGGCAATGAGGGACTGCTGCTGGGCCTGGGCCACCTTGAGTTCCTTATTGGCCGCCTTCATCTCCTCGATGTTGGCTGCTTTATAAACTTCCAGTTGGCTGGCCATGGCATTAAATCCATCCAGTAACTCCCCCAGCTCACCGCCCATGGGCAAGGCAATGCGAGTAGAAAACTGGCCAGCAGTGATCTTGCGCACCCCGTGGAGCAGTGCCTTGATGGGATGGGTGATGGTGAGGGCATTGAAGACAGCCCCCAGAATCACCAGCACCCAGATGGCAATAAACACGGTAATGGTCACCTTGCGGGTTAACGCTGTTGTGTTGAGAACCACTTCATTGGGGTTGAGGCCCAGAGCCACGGCACCCAGGTTTTGCCCGTTGGCCGTCAAGGGCACAAACACGTCGGTGACCTGCCCATCACAATGAGGGACTGCTGCTGGGCCTGGGCCACCTTGAGTTCCTTATTGGCCGCCTTCATCTCCTCGATGTTGGCTGCTTTATAAACTTCCAGTTGGCTGGCCATGGCATTAAATCCATCCAGTAACTCCCCCAGCTCACCGCCCATGGGCAAGGCAATGCGAGTAGAAAACTGGCCAGCAGTGATCTTGCGCACCCCGTGGAGCAGTGCCTTGATGGGATGGGTGATGGTGAGGGCATTGAAGACAGCCCCCAGAATCACCAGCACCCAGATGGCAATAAACACGGTAATGGTCACCTTGCGGGTTAACGCTGTTGTGTTGAGAACCACTTCATTGGGGTTGAGGCCCAGAGCCACGGCACCCAGGTTTTGCCCGTTGGCCGTCAAGGGCACAAACACGTCGGTGACCTGCCCATCAGGGGCCAGGTGCTGACGCACCAGAGGATTCCCGGGGTGGTCGTAGATGCTGTCCGGTAACTCCATGCGACGGCTCAGCAGCAGGGTGCTGTCCTCATCAACGTTGTCGAGGGGGAAGCTCAGGTAAATCACCCCGTCAGGGTCGGCAAAGAGGATGTAGCGGATACTGCTGCTCTGCTGCCAGAAGCGGTTGGCTACGGTGATCAACTGACGATCCTGCCCTTCCGCAACCAGGGACGTCACGTTGGCAGCCAGCAACAGGCCCACGTCCCGGGCATAACGGGTGTCGCTGAGGCGGGCATCCGACTGGATGGAGGACAAGGAAAAGAAGGTGAGCCCCGTCATGATGAGGCTCACCACAAGGGTGGACAGGGCCAGCAACTTGGCTTGGAGCGTGAACTCCGACCACCACTGCCGCAACGCAGTCAGCAGAACGTTCAGGATGTCCATGATGTCGTGCTTTACTGCAGTGCTTCTCAGCGTCGACGCACCTGGTGGCCAATATCGGAGCGGACCGTTTTGCCAGCGTAGTCAATCCGACCGAGGCGATTGTAAGCCTGGTCAAAGGCCTGGTCAAAGTCGTCCCCCAGCCCCACACTGGCCAGGACGCGCCCTCCAGCAGTCTGGATCTGTCCTGTTTCCCCACGCTTCACACCCGCGTAGAACACCATACCCTCGGAACTTGCGTTGCCAGTGTCCGTGATGGGATCCCCACGGCGAACGGGTCCGGGATAGCCTTCAGCGGCAGCCACCACACAGGCGCAGGCCGCGGACTTTCGGGTGCTCAGGGCTGGGGCTTCCGCCAGTTGACCAAGGGCGCAAGCCTGGAGCACAGCGGCCAGGTTGCCGTCCAGCAGGGGTAAAACGCACTGACACTCCGGATCGCCAAAGCGACAGTTGAACTCGATCACCTTGGGACCTGTGGCTGTGAGCATCATGCCCGCATAGATGACGCCACGGTAGTCGATTCCCCGATCCCGAATGGCCGCCAGCACGGGCAGGAAAACGGTGCTGCGCATGTGCTCCAGGGCCTGTTGGTCCAGGAACGGGACCGGAGCGTAGGCCCCCATGCCGCCGGTGTTGGGTCCGGTGTCGCCTTCGCCGATGCGCTTGTGGTCCTGGGCAGGGGGGAGCAGGACCAGATCCCGCCCATCACAGAGGGCAAGCACGGACACCTCCGGGCCTTCCAATCGCTCCTCCAGTACAAGCTGTTCCCCCGCACGGCCGAAAGCTCCGGCAAAGGCCCGATCCACAGCGGCTTCAGCCTCGGCCATGGTGCTGGCCACGGTCACCCCCTTTCCCGCAGCCAGCCCGTCGGCCTTCACCACCGGAGGACGCCCCAGACGGTGGAGCAGGTCCAGGCCTTCCGTCCGGCTGGTCACCACCCAACTGGGGGCCGTGGGCACACCGGCCTGGGTCATGAGTTGCTTTGCCCAGGCTTTGCTGGCCTCCAGTTGGGCCCCGTCAGCGCCAGGACCGAATACCGTCAGGCCCTGTTCACGCAGCTCATCTGCCAGACCTGCAGCCAGAGGCGCCTCGGGTCCGATCACCACCAGTGTGACGGCCTTGTCCCGGCAGAATCCGACGATTCCCGTGCCATCGTCTGCGGCCACCGGCACCACGGCAATGGCCGCCGATCCCCCTGTTGCAGGACTGACCATGCCCCCGTTGCCTGGCGCCACCCAAACCGCCTCGACACCCGGACTTCTGGACAAAGCCCAGGCCAGGGCGTGTTCACGACCACCTGAGCCAATCACCAGGATGTTTGCAGTCATGGATCCGGAATCTTCGCGGGTGCGCGGATGCGCTTCCCCTTAGCTTGGTCTGTCGAACCGAACGTTGCATGTGCCGATCATGGATACCCCGGCCCTTGCCCTTGGCTCCCTTCTCCATGAAGGGAAGGCCAAGCGATTTCATGCCACAACCGATCCCCGGCTTTGCGCTGTGGAGTTCAAGGACACGGCAACGGCATCCAACGGTCGTCACCAGGTTCGCTTGCCTGGCAAAGGTAAGCTCAATTGCCGGATTTCAGCCCAGCTCTTCACCCTTCTGGAGCAGTCGGGGCTGCCCACCCATTTCCAGGGACTGCTGGGCGATGGGTGGATGCTGGTCCGGCCCCTGCGCATGATTCCTCTGGAAGTGGTCTTACGGAACCGGGCAGCGGGCTCTCTGCTGCGGCAACTCCCCACCGTAGCGGGGCAACAACTGGAGCCACCTCTGTTGGACCTTTACTTCAAGGACGACGCCTTGGGGGATCCCTTCCTCAGCGAGGCCCGGCTGGCCACCTTAAACATCGTCACATCCCGGGAGCGGAGTCAACTGGAGACCATGGCCCGACAGGTCAACCGTACTTTGCATCAGGTCTTGGGCAAGCTTGCGCTGGATCTGGTGGACCTCAAGCTGGAGTTCGGCCGGGACGCCTCGGGCCAACTCCGGCTCGCCGATGAACTCAGCCCGGACAATTGTCGCCTCTGGGATGAGCGGCAGAGTCCTGACAGCCCGGGACGTATTCTTGACAAAGACAGATTTCGTCAGGGCCTTGGTGGATTGGTTGATGCCTACGAGGAGATCAACCGGCGCATCCAGACGCTTGATCTCAAGCCCCGACGCGTATGGCTCTAGGGTCAGGGTATGAATCGGGTCACACCACGTCAGTCAAGCATGTTCAATCCCATGGGCCTGTTGTCCTCCGCGCTGAATTGTTCCCGGCCTCGGCTTGCCCGCCTGCTGCTCGGCACCTTCTCCGCTACGGGACTCTTCACGACAACGCTGCCCACGCAGGTGTTCGCCGAATCCCGGTGGTCTGTTGACGAGCTGCAGACGCCAACTCTGACCCATGGTGTGGACCAGGATCAACTCCAGTTGGATCCCGTGGTCCGCAGCACGGTTGAAATCCGACGTCAGGTGGCCCAGGCCGTCGAAAACCTGAAGCTGACCCAGGCGCCAGACGGGGAAGACACCGGGGACGACACTGAGGAACCATCGTCTTTGCCCCTGGAGGAGACACTGCCGGAGGAGGCGCCGGACGACCCTGGGCGGGAGCAGATTCTTCCGGAGGAAGTCCCGTCCGGAGCGATTCGGGACATCGACCCCGAGCAGCAGGTGCCCATCGCCGAAGTGATCGTCGTGGGGCTGTCGGGTCACCCTGAAGAGGAACGCCTTGAGATCATCGTCTACGACGCCATGGAGGTGCGGCCGGGTGGAAGCACAACCCGCACCCAACTGGAGAAAGACCTTACCGCCGTCTACGCCACGGGCTGGTTCAGTGATGTGCGGATTGTTCCCACCGACGGACTTCTGGGGGTACGCCTGGACGTGACGGTCACCCCCAACCCGGTTCTGCGTGCTGTGGAGTTGGCGGAGCAGGACGCGCTGCTGCCGGAGGAGGTGCTGGAAGAAACCTTTGCGGCGGACCAGGACAAAACCATTAACCTGGTGAGCCTCCAGAGGCGCTTGACCCGTCTGGAGGAGTGGTACGCCGAGCAGGGCTACTCCTTGGCCAGGGTGTTGGGACCAGCGCGCATCACCCCGGAAGGCGTGGTTGTCCTCACGGTTCGTGAGGGCAGGGTGGCAGACGTCGAGATTGCCTTCACCAACGACGATGGCGAAACCACGGATGAGGATGGGGAACCCATCCGCGGGGGCACCAAGGACTGGGTCATTACCCGAGAGTTGTCCACCAAGGCGGGGGACCGCTTTAACCGCCGCGTCCTGCAGCAGGACCTGGAACGCCTCTATGGCACAGGCCTGTTTTCCGACATCAATGTTTCCCTGCAGCCCATTCCCACCGACCCTGGTGTTGTGGCCCTTGTCTTGAAGATCCAGGAAGCCAAGACAGGCTCCCTGTCCGGTGGCCTTGGTTATAGTGGTATTCAGGGAGTTTACGGTCAGGTTTCCTTTAGCGAAGACAATCTACTTGGCCGTGCCTGGAGAACAAATTCACAGATCACCTATGGCCAGTATGGCGCACTGCTGGACCTTGCTTTCCACGATCCCTGGATCAAAGACGATCCTTATCGCACAGCCTTTCGGATGAATATCTTTCTAAGCCGAGAAATACCCCTCCAGTTTCAGCATGACGAGGAGGCCGATATCAGAGTGGTTGATTACTATCATCAAGCCCCAGATTCTACCACAAATAGAATATATTCTCAACAAGATAAAGGCGGGGGCACTCACAATCCTGAAACCACCAACCTTTACTATGCCGATAACGAATCGGTCCGTCTACAGCGGAATGGCATGAACTTCCAGTTCATCCGACCTCTTAACCAAGGCAATCCCCATGCTGAGAATATCAAATGGACCGCCTCCGCTGGCCTGACCTTACAGCAAGTAACCATTCAGGATGCCGATGGTGACGCCAAAGCGTATGCAAAGGGACCCCCTAAGGATCAGGAAACGACCGACAACTTCTTTTGTGTAGGTCATGATTGTAAATCCAGCAATATTCTAGCCGGGTTGCGTCTCGGCTTTCTCTATAATACCTTAGACAACAAAACCAACCCAACTAGCGGAAATTTTGCCAGTTTCTCCACAGAGCAATATATTTCTGTAGGAGAAGGTTCGCCAACATTCAACCGAGCGCAGTTCAGTTTTGCCCATTTTATTCCTATGAAGCTGCTCAAAATCCACCGTGGTTGTCGTCCTGAACCCGGAGAAGCGGAAGACTGCCCTCAGACCCTGGCCGCTCAAGTGACAGGTGGTACCCTTCTGGGGAGTGCGCCGTCCTACGAATCCTTTTGCCTCGGTGGTTCCACATCCATCCGCGGCTTCGCCGAATGTGCCGTCGGCCCTGGGACAACCTTCGGAGAAGTTGCAGTGGAGTATCGCTTCCCGATCATCGGAATTGTCAGTGGTGAACTGTTCGCCGATGCCGGCAGTGTGCTGGGATCCCAGACAAGTGTGACCGGCAATCCCGGAGCACTTCTGAACAAGCCGGACAGTGGTTTCAGCTATGGCGTCGGCGTCGTTCTCAACACACCGTTGGGACCCCTGCGTGGAGAGATCGCCAAAGGCAACCACAGTGATAACTGGCGCTTCAATTTTGGCGTAGGCTGGAAATTCTAGGGGCCGTCACCATGCTTTGGCCTCCCGACTACACAAGTCGTTGGACCATTGCCGCAGAGGTGGCTCTTGCCGGCGTGGGCCTCCACAGCGGTCTCACCAGCCGCGTCACTCTGGTACCCCGCACGTCAGGGGGCCTGAGCGTGGGCCTCAGGGACGCTCCTCCTGTGCATCTACACCCCGACCTGGTGCGGGAGCAGCGTCTTTGCACCGCACTGCAGTTGCCAACGGGCCTGGTCCGCACAGTGGAACACCTGCTGGCTGCTCTGGCCGGTGTGGGTATCAGCGATGTGCATATTCACGTGGAGGGACAGGAAATCCCCCTGCTGGACGGATCGGCATTGCCCTGGATAGACGCAGTTGCCACCGTGGGCCTCCGTTCCCTCGGGGGTGAACGGTCTCCGCTGGTGGTTCGCGAGACGACCTGCATCCGGACCGGTGACAGCCATATCCTGGCTCTGCCCTATGACGGTCTGCGACTCAGTGTGGCTGTCAATTACCCCTCGCAAGCCATTGGTCAGCAATTTTACGAGGTGGAACTCACCCCGGAACGATTTGTGGAGTACATTGCCCCAGCCCGTACGTTCGGGTTTCAGGAACAGTTGGAGGCCCTGCGCTCTGCTGGTCTGATCCAGGGAGGGAGCCTCCGGAATGCCCTGGTGTGTGACGCCCGGCGCTGGCTCAACCCCCCGCTGCGTTTCGCCAACGAGCCCGTGCGCCACAAGCTGCTGGACTTGATCGGTGATCTGTCCCTGGTCGGATGTTTTCCCCGGGGCCACATCAGCGCCTATCGCTCCGGCCATGCCCTCCACACCCAACTGGCCTCAAGGCTGGCTGTGTCCTGTTTTGCACGTACCACCGCACCCGAATGATGCCCCCATCCCCCACCACCACTCCCGACGCAACCCGGACCGACGCCCTGAGCCAGGAGTTGCGCAGTGAGCAGATCCTCAACCTCCTTCCCCACCGCTACCCCTTTGCCCTGGTGGACCGGGTCGTAGAGCAGGTGCCAGGCCAGCGGGCCGTAGCCATCAAGAACGTCAGCATCAACGAGCCCCAGTTTCAAGGGCACTTCCCTGGCTGCCCGCTGATGCCTGGCGTGCTGATTGTGGAAGCCATGGCCCAGGTGGGTGGCCTGATCCTGATGCAGATGCCCAACCTCCCCAAAGGGCTGTTCGTCTTTGCCGGAATTGACGGGGTGCGCTTTCGCCGGCCTGTCGTACCTGGCGACCAGCTACGCATCAGTTGCGAACTCATCAGTATCCGTCGCCAACGCTTCAGTAAGGTGCGGGGGAGGGTCGCTGTGGATGGCGAGTTGGTTTGCGACGGCGAACTGATGTTTTCTCTTCTGGATTGAGATGCAGGCGGACCTTCTCAAGCCACAAATTCACCCCACCGCCATTGTGGACCCGGAAGCCTCCCTGGCCCCAGGGGTCACGGTTGGTCCGTATACCGTTATTGGCGCCAAGGTGACCGTCGGTCCCAACTGCCGGATTGGCCCCCATGCGGTTCTTGAAGGGCGTCTCACCATGGGTCGGGACAACAGGGTGTTTCCTGGCGCCTGCCTGGGGCTGGCTCCCCAGGATCTCAAATACCAGGGGTGCGATACGGAGGTGCGCATTGGAAACGGCAACACCTTTCGGGAACACGTCACGGTGAACCGTGCAACGGAAGAGGGCCAGATGACGCAGGTGGGGGACGGCAACCTGGTCATGGCCTATTGTCACGTTGCCCACAATTGCACCCTGGGCAATGGAGTTGTCATGTCCAATTCGGTGCAAGTGGCTGGTCATGTAAGTATCCACGACAGTGCCGTGATCGGTGGCGCTCTGGGGATTCACCAGTTTGTACAGATTGGCTCCCTGGCCATGGTGGGAGGCATGAGCCGTGTGGACAGGGATATCCCTCCCTATTGCATGGTGGAGGGCCACCCGGCCCGGGTGCGGGGGCTCAACAAGGTGGGGCTACGACGCAGTGGACTTGACAGCATTCACGGCGCCGCCTACCTGCAAGAACTTCAAGACATCTGGAAGCTTTTTTATCGTAGCGAGATGACCATGGCCCAGGCATTGGAGCAGGTGCGCAACACATCATGGCATGGCCCTGCTGCCACCTTTTTGCACTTCATGGAGCAGTCCCTTGCCCCAGGGCGCCGTGGTCCCCTCCCCTCCGCCCGTGGCTGAAACCCCTCCCGCTGCACCCCTGCAACTCCTGATTAGCACAGGAGAGATCTCGGGTGACCTGCAAGGAAGTTGGTTGGTGAAGGCCTTGCGGGAAGAGGCTTCTGCCCGCAACCTGCCCCTCTGCATCCATGCTCTCGGAGGAGAACGGATGGAGCAGGCCGGCGCCCACCTGCTCGCCGACACCACGTCATTGAGCGCCATTGGTTTGTGGGAAACCTTGCCGTTCGTGGTGCCAACTCTGCGACTCCAGGCGCGGGTCAACGGGTGGATCAGGACGGTGCGGCTGGACGGTGTGGTGCTGATCGACTACATGGGCCCGAACGTCAATCTGGGTCTCAAGCTGCGACGGATGGATCCGGATCTACCCATCAGCTACTACATCGCCCCCCAGGAGTGGGCCTTTCGTATGGGGGAAGGGGGCACCACACGACTGATTGGATTTAGCAATCAAATCCTGGCGGTCTTCCCTGAAGAGGCGAAGTTTTACACGGCGTGCGGGGCTGTTGTGCATTGGGTGGGCCATCCCCTGATGGACAGCATGGTCCGTCGCCCCGGGCGCGCTGCTGCCCGAGCGCGTCTCAATCTCGAGGAGGACAGCAAACTGCTGCTGCTGCTCCCGGCTTCGCGGAGCCAGGAGATACGCTACCTCTTGCCGTCCCTGCTGGAGGGAGCGGCGCAGCTCCAGCGACGCCACCCAACGCTGCAGGTCATCATCCCGGCCGGGCGGCAGAGCTTTGCTCCCACCATTCGCCAGCAGGTGCAGAACACAGGGCTCGTTGCAACGGTTCTTGATGCTCAGGAGGCGCACCAGCGCAAGGCCGAGCTCTTTGCTGCCGCCGATCTTGCCCTGACCAAATCCGGAACCGTGAACCTGGAATTGGCTCTCTATGGCGTGCCCCAGGTGGTGGGTTATCGCCTCAGCCGACCCACCGCCTGGGTGGCCCGCCATGTGTTGAACTTTCAGATTCCTTTTATTTCTCCCGTCAACCTGGTGCTGAATGAGCCACTTGTCCCCGAACTGCTCCAGAATGCATTGACCCCTGCTGCCGTTGCAGACCATGGCGATGCCCTGCTCACCAGTGACATGGCCCGTCAGCGGGTGTTGGATGGCTATGGGCGTCTGCGCAGCCAATTGGGCACACCTGGCGTCACCCGACGGGCTGCCCGGGCCGTTCTGGATACCCTCCGCTTGAGCCAAGGCACAACGCCGGCTTCGTCCACCGTTTCATGACCATGCACCGTTCCCTCGCCTGGCTGCTTGGCGCGAGTTTCTTCCTGTTGCTCGTGCCGGGTAGCGCCAACCTGGCTGCTCCGTTGCAGGAGAACAGCACAACCCCTGGAGAGAATCCGGACAGCACGGAAACAATCGTGTTGGCGGGTGGATGCTTCTGGTGCCTGGAAAGTGACCTGGAGAAGTTGCCGGGGGTGGTGGAGGCGGTCAGTGGTTATAGCGGAGGTCATGTTGCCAATCCCAGTTATCGCCAGGTCTCCTCTGGTAACACCGGGCATCGGGAGGTGGTGGAGGTGACGTTCGACAGCCGGATGCTTCCCCTGGAGGATCTTCTCCAGGTGTTTTGGCGCAACATCGATCCTCTGGATCACGGTGGCCAGTTTTGTGACCGGGGTGAGCAATACACCAGCGCCATTTTTGTGACCACACCCCAACAGCGGGAGGTGGCCGAGGCATCCCTGGATGCGGTGCAAGCCCAACTCGCCGATCAGCCCATTGCCACACCTGTTCTCCCTGCCAGCCCTTTTTATTCCGCCGAGGATTATCATCAAGACTATGCCAAAACCAATTCTCTCCGTTATAATTACTACCGTTGGCGTTGTGGTCGCGATCAACGCCTGAAGCAGGTCTGGGGTGACACTATGTCGGGATCAGAGAAGGCATAGGGTGTCTCGCGCCTCTCCTCATCCCATGGAAGGTCCTCCCCGGAAGCCCGAGCAGGCTCATGCCCGTTGGCACCCCCATCTCTGGCACCCCTTTGCCCAGGAAGCCCTGCACGATCCTCCCCGGATGGTGCGTGCAGGCCACGGCCCCTGGCTCGAGTTGACGGATGGTCACCGTGTGCTAGATGCCATCAGCAGTTGGTGGGTGACCCTCCATGGGCATGGGGAGCCCACCATTGCCGCGGCCATTGCCGCCCAGGCCCGGCAGTTGGAGCAGGTGATCTTTGCCAATTTCAGTCATCACCCTGCGGTCACCCTGGCTCAACGGCTCTGCCAGGCCTGGCCTGGCCTGGATCGGTTGTTTTTCTCGGATAACGGCTCCACTGCGGTGGAAGTCTGCCTCAAGATGGCACTCCAGTATTGGCACAATCGGGGAGAGCCGCGCCGCCAGTTGATCGCCTTTGACGGCGCCTATCACGGCGACACCTTCGGCGCCATGGCCCTGGGCGCCCGCTCTCTGTTCACCACCCCCTTCGCGCCCCTGCTATTCGCTGTGGCCCGCTGCCGGTACCCGGCCACATGGTGGGGTGACGACACCGTGGAGGACCGGGAGCAATCCGCATTGCACCACCTGGACCAACTGCTGGAGATCCCGACCGCCGCAGTCATCATGGAACCCCTGGTGCAAGGAGTCGGGGGCATGGCCATGGTGCGCCCGGCCTTCCTCCAACAGGTGGCACAACGGGTGCAGGCGGCGGGCGCCCTGCTCGTTGCCGATGAGGTGATGACCGGCTTCGGCCGCACTGGAGCCCTGTTCGCCAGCCACCGAGCAGACATTCAGCCGGACCTTGTGGCCCTCTCCAAGGGGTTGACCGGGGGCTTTCTACCCATGGCCGTGAGCTTGGTGCGGGAGGGCGTCTATCAGACCTTCGTGGCAGACAACCCACGGCACACCTTCTTCCATGGCCATAGCTTCACGGCCAATCCCTTGGGCTGTGCGGCTGCCAATGCCAGCCTGACGTTGTTGAATGCCCGTCCGGAGCGCTATCAGGGCTTTGCAGATCGGCACCGCCCCCACCTGGAGACACTGGCGCGGCTGCCCTGCCTGGAGCATCCACGCCTCTGTGGCACCGTTGCCGCCATTGATCTACGGGTTGCCCAGCCCGGCTATCTCCACCAGGCAGGGCGGCAGATCCAACGGGCCTGCCTGGAAGAAGGGGTCTTCCTGCGGCCCTTGGGTCATGTGTTGTACCTGCTCCCACCCCTCTCCATGAACGACGCCCAACTGGAGCAGTGTTATGGAGCCTTGGTAAGGGCCGTGCAGGGGCTGACGTCCTGAGCCACGACCAGGACACCACGGAAGACAGCCGAAACCACCAGGTGGTGGCGTCGTTGGTCGGAGCCGATTCGGTCACTCATCGCCCTGGTGGCCGCCCTGGTGACCGGTGCAGTGGCCGTATTCCAGTCTCTCAAGGGTCGACATCAACTCCACGGAGACAAGTCTCGGTGAGGCAACCCGGACCACCGAGACCAAGCTTCGTGAGGAAATTCGGGCCAGCGAAGCAGCGATGTCAAGGCGAAGATAAAGGGAGATACGGCAGGATAACGCTGCATTCAAAGCGGAACTGAAAGCCGATACCGATATCAGTGCCCTGGGCGACAAGCTGGACCGGGTGCTGGAAAGCCTGCTGGCGGCCAAGTCCCGAGTCGGGATGAAGCAGGGGCTCCCCTGGCTGGATATCCCTATCGACTTCTTCCCGAAAAGCCTTGCTACCGGAGGGGATGGGAGTCTCCTGGGAATCGGGTTGCCCACTTTAATGCGCCAACCAACGGTCTCCCACGGAAAAGACCGGGAAAACGTAAGATTTCTCTATGGTTTTCTGCTCAACTGATCCGCGCCTGCGCTTTCTGTGGACAGCCAGTCGTCGTAGCGTCTTGTGGGGAGAACCCCCGGTTCAGCTCAGTCCTTCCTGGCGCTTGATGCTCATGGGGGACGGGAGTCCAACCCGCCATTTGCAGTTGCTCACCGGCCAGAGGGTGGAGGTGGAACTCATCGGCATGGAACCCGAAACCCATGCCTCCCTTCAACTCCCGGATGAAGTGGCGGAACTCGATAGTCCGTTGCTGCGACGGCGAGTTTGGCTGTGCTGTGGTAAAGAAACCCTCATGTGGGCAGAAAGTTGGTGGAATCGGCAGGACGCCCAAGACCACATCCGAGACCTGCGCCAGCCCATCGGGGCCAGCCTGCGGCAGGATCGGGTGGAATTGTTTCGGGAGGTGGATGGCCTGGGGCAGGTGGAAAGTGAGGTGCTGGAGCAGCGCTTTTCGGTCTCCAGCCCCCTTTGGTGTCGCCACTATCGCTTTTTCAAAGGGGGACGAGTCCTCACTGTGATTCGAGAAGTCTTTTCCCCAGCT
>MWLD01000007.1:12215-17208 GCA_002018045.1 Candidatus Synechococcus spongiarum LMB bulk15M | reverse complement strand
CAGGACACAAAAGATGATATTTGATGATATTAATGTTACATAAATTCCTGAATTGAATGAGAATTCATCTGTCAGCAATTCAAAGTTCTTCTGGAAAGAATCTGAAACTTTTCCCATTCATGTTGTCAGCTTCCAGGAGAGGAACAAGCATTGGCCAAGTCAAAGCCATTGTCTCCCGATTTTACTGAAACTCCAATGCACAGCTTCTCCCTATCCTCTCCTCCATGCCGAAACAGCCACCACATCTGGCTCACCTTGACAGAGCTTGGCCGGCACTTCGGCATCTCTGCTGTCCATTGCGGGCATCATCTGAGCCGAGCCGGGCTGCGAGATAAGGATGGTTTTCCCTTTCCGCAAGCCATTGATCGAGGCTACGCCTACAGACGACCCGAGCAGAATGCCAACCGCAGCGTGCTCTGGAATTATGATCGCTGCAGTGGAGTCCTGCGGGAGCATGGTCTGCGCTCTGTTGAGGAGCAACGGCTTGTGGAGCAGTGGGCTGATCTCCTGGAGGCCCTGCATGTGGGATCGCCGGCCATTCTGGTCACCCCTCAGGAGATGGCCGATTCGGACATGCCCCACCACATCCTCACCTGGGTGAACCAGTGCCTCGCCGCCCGTGGGAGCCAACTGCGCATCAGCAAGAGGAACCATCGGACCGGCCAGGAGTCTGTTGGCGAGTCAAGAGAGGGGAGGACCCTGCTGGCTGCGTCTTGAGACAAGAAATGCAGGATACTCAATAGGCATCCTGCATTTCGTAGAAATCCGGCTGCACATAGTCTTTCCGCAAGGGCCAGCCTTGCCAATCTTCCGGCATCAGCAGACGTTTGGGATGGGGATGGCCCTCGTAGCAGATCCCGAACATGTCGAAGGATTCCCGTTCCTGCCAGTCCGCACCGCGGTAGAGGCCGTAGAGGGATGGTGCAACGGGCGTGGCCCGGTCGTGGAATACCTTGAGGCGCACCTCCTCCACACAATCCCCACCTGTCTCTGTGAAGCCACCCATCTTCACCAGGTGATAGAAGCTCACCAGACAACCCCTTACTCCTTCGTCGTAGGCGCCCTGGCACTGTAAATAATCAAAGCCGAACGCCTTGAGCGCCGCGGCCACGGGTTCAAGAACCAGGGAATCCACGGCGATGGTCTCGACCCCCAGATGATCCCGTTCCAACACCTGATGGTCGAAGCCTTGTTGACGCAGCCACTGGCTGACCGGCCCCTGCTCAGGCCCTGGGGGCGCTTCCTTGGGGGTGTTGGCGGAGGCAGAGGCGTTTTCACTCATGGGGTGTGGATTGTCCTGCGGAAGTGGGCACGTCAGGGCTGGCGGGCAGGGGCTCGATCTCGGACCGGGACCGGGGTGGTTCCACCGCCGCCCAGGAAGGCGCCCGGGACGCAGCCAGGGCCGCTCGCTGGCTCTCCGCCTGAAGGTAGCGCCCCGACACTGCTGGAGCCACAATCTTCATGGCATGGGGCACAGTGCAATAGCGATGGGTGGGCAGCGTATTGGGGCGTTCCGCCACTGATTCGTTGGCCACCTTCTTGCGTAGCTTGACGACAGCGTCAAAAATGGCCTCCGGTCGGGGCGGACAGCCGGGGATATAGAGATCGACAGGAATGAGCTTGTCCACCCCGCGCACTGCCGTGGTGCTGTCTGCGCTAAACATGCCCCCGGTGATGGTGCAGGCCCCCATGGCGATCACGTATTTGGGCTCGGGCATCTGTTCGTAGAGACGCACCAGGGCTGGAGCCATTTTCATGGTGATGGTGCCGGCAGTGATGATCAGATCCGCTTGCCGTGGTGAGCTGCGGGGCACCAGACCAAAACGGTCGAAGTCGAAACGGCTGCCGATCAAGGCCGCAAACTCGATAAAGCAGCAGGCCGTGCCGTACAACAAAGGCCAGAGGGAGGAAAGGCGAGCCCAATTATGGAGGTCGTCCAGGGTGGTGAGGATGACGTTCTCGGAGAGATCACGGGTCACCTGGGGCTTGCCTACGGGATTGCAGGCCTCGTCCCGCAGGCTGCGCACCTGGGCAAGCTGCCCTGGCGGCACCACGGGCTGAATGGGGGAGATTGGAGTTGAGGCAGACATCACGGGGCTGGATCAGGGACAAGGAGGTGCTGGGCTGTCCGATGCCCGGGTGGAGGACCGCTGGGAATCATGACCACTCCAGGGCGCCCTTACGCCAGGCATAGGCCAGGGCCACCACCAGGATGGCAATGAAAATCAGGGCCTCCACAAAGGCCAGTAGCCCTAAGCGATGAAATGCCACGGCCCAGGGGTAGAGAAACACCGTCTCCACATCAAAGACCACAAACACCAGGGCAAACATGTAATAGCGGATATTGAACTGGATCCAGGCGCCGCCTTGGGGTTCCATCCCCGACTCGTAGGTGGTGGTCCGCTCCCCCTGGCGACGGCGGGGGGCAACCAACTGATTGGTGACCAGTGCCAGCACGGGTACCGCCGCTGCGATGAGGAGAAAGACCAGAAAGGCGTCATACCCGTCGAGGACAAACATGGATGGCCCTGTAGTGCTTTGGTGTTGCAGTCTGACACCGCCGGGGACGGAATTGTGGGGGTACCCAACCCGACTGCTGCGGTATTCCGGCAATACAGTCACCTCAGCCGTGTCCAGGTAACAGGCGCCATGTCATCTGCCGACAACTCCTCCTCACCGTCTCTGGAAACTCCGGAGGACTCCAACGCCTCCGCGGGAGACGATCCAACCACCCGTGGCCAGCGGCCACGCATCACCCGGGCTGCAGAGGCCGAGGCCGAGGACCGGCAATTGGAGAGTGATCCCGGCAGCCACAGCTACGAATGCCGCAGTTGCGGCTATCGTTACGATCCTGCCGAGGGTGTGGCCAAGCTGGGCATTGCCCGGGGCACCACGTTTACCGCGTTGCCGGATACTTTTCTCTGCCCTGTCTGTCGGAGTCCCAAAGCTGCTTTTGTGGATGTGGGTCCCCGGAACCGACCCAGCGGCTTTACCCAGAACCTGGACTACGGCCTGGGCGTCAATCGCCTGACCCCGAGCCAGAAGACCATTCTGATCTTTGGTGGTCTGGTTCTTGCTGCCGCATTCCTGCTGTCGTTCTACTCCCTGCATTGAAACCGGCAGTGGCTCCCCGCCGAACACCCCTGTCCCTTCCGTCGTCCACCCCATGTTCCCTCTGTTCCGTTCTCTGCTCAGCCTGTTGCTGGTCTGTGGTCTGGTCAGTGGCTGCGTCAGCACACGGTTGGCCACCGCTGCCGAGAGCCCCTGGCAAGCCATCCCCCTGAACACCCGCTCCAGTGGCCTGGATTTGGCGTTCAGTGATGAGAATCATGGCATTCTTGTGGGCAGCAACCGCCTGATCCTGGAGACCAACGACGGTGGTCGGTCTTGGCAGGAGCGGGATTTGGACCTGCCCGCCGAGGAAAACTTTCGTCTGATCAGCATCGACTTCTCCGGGGACGAGGGGTGGATCGTGGGTCAACCGGGTCTGGTGCTTCACAGTACCGACACGGGCCAAACCTGGACCCGTCTGCTGTTGACCAACAAGCTGCCGGGTGAGCCCTATCTGGTGACAGCCCTGGGTCCGGAGCGTGCGGAGCTGGCCACCACTGTGGGCGCCATTTACCGCACGGACGACGGGGGTGAACATTGGGCTTCCCTGGTGAAAGAGGCCACTGGCGCCGTGCGGGATCTGCGTCGGAACAAGACAGGCGGCTACGTGAGCGTCAGCAGCCTGGGGAACTTCTACGCAGACTGGCGCCCCGGCGAAGCCGCCTGGACCCCCCATCAGCGTCCCGGCAGCCAGCGGGTTCAAGCCATGGGCTTTACGCCTTCCGACGCACTCTGGATGGTGAACCGGGGCGCCCGGATCCGCTTCCCCGATCCGGAATCCGCCCCCACAGACACGGGCGATCCGGTTTTTGGCGATGCCGTAATTCCCATCACCAACGGTTACGGCTACCTGGATCTGGCCTGGGCGTCAGACGGCAGCATTTGGGTGGTTGGCGGTAACGGCACCCTCCTCTCCAGCCATGACGATGGGGCCACCTGGTTGTGGGATCCCGTGGGTCGGCAGCAGCCCGGCACCTTCACCCGCATTCTTTTCGCTGGCGACGACAAGGGCTTTGTTCTGGGGGAACGGGGCAACCTGCTGCGCTGGGTTGGCTGAGGGGTGTTACAACTGGCCGGCAAGATGGTCATGGATACCCCTGGACGGACCCTTTTTTGCGTACACTCTGACAGCGAGTCGCAGAAGGCCATGGCTGCCGGTTCCACCGGGGAACGTCCTTTTTTTGAGATCGTCACCAGTGTGCGCTACTGGGTGATCCATGCTGTAACCCTGCCGTCCATCTTCCTGGCCGGGTTCCTCTTTGTCAGCACCGGTCTGGCATATGACGCCTTTGGGACACCCCGTCCCAACGAGTATTACCGCAGTGCCGAAGTGCGGCCTCCAGTCGTGAGCGACCGCTATGACAGCAAACTGCAAATCGACGAGCGCCTAAGCACCCTCACTCCATGACTTCCAGTCTGAACAACCCGGGCCAAGCGCCCCGTATCTACCCGATTTTCACGGTCCGCTGGTTGGCGGTCCATGCCTTGGCCGTGCCCACGGTGTTCTTCCTGGGGGCCATTGCCGCCATGCAATTCGTTCGTCGCTGAGACCCCATACACCCATGGAACGCAACTCCAACCCCAACAGTCTTCCGGTAGAGCTCAACCGCACCAGCCTGTTTCTGGGCCTGCTGTTTGTCTTCACCTGTGGAATCCTCTTCTCCAGCTACTTCTTCAATTGATCCGGAGTCATTTTTTCCATGAGCAAGCCCTTGCAAGGCACTGACGGTCGTGTTCCTGATCGGCTTCCCGATGGGCGGCCGGCAATTCCCTGGCGTTCCCGCTGGACAGAGGGTGCTCTACCCCTGTGGATTGTGGCCACCGCTGGAGGTATGGCGGTGATTTTCGTGGTAGGTCTGTTCTTCTATGGCGCCTATACGGG
>MWLD01000007.1:0-12028 GCA_002018045.1 Candidatus Synechococcus spongiarum LMB bulk15M | reverse complement strand
CTTCACCACCCCTGCCAGGGCCTCCTGTTCGCCGATGATCACCGCCAGTCGTCCTCCCAGCCGGTCTGCCCGCTTGAATTGACGGGCAAAGGTGGCGCCCGAGAGGTCAAGTTCCACATGGAGATTTGCCTGCCTCAACTGCCGTGCCAGCACCAGGGCACGCACCTGGGCGGTATCTCCTCGATTCAGCACCACAACATGGGGATAGGTGGTCTTGCCCTGTTGCCCAAGAAGCAGGACCAGACGCTCAAGCCCCATCGCCCAGCCCATCCCTGCTGTGGGGGGACCTCCCAGCAGGGCCGCCAGGCCGTCGTAGCGACCACCACCACAGACCGTGGCTTGCGCGCCCAGTTGGTCGGACGTGATCTCGAAGGCCGTGTGGGTGTAGTAGTCCAGGCCTCGAACCAGTCGGGGTTGGAGAACAAAGGGAACGTCCAGAGCCTGAAGCAATTGGCAGACACTGTCAAACCGCTCCCGGCTCTCCTTGCCCAGTGTCTCCAGAAGCCGGGGCGCCTCTCCGAGCAGGTCCTGCGTGACTTTGTTCTTGCTGTCAAGAATGCGCAGGGGATTGGTGGCCAGGCGGTGCCGGGAATCCGGGTCCAGTTGATGCACCCGCTGCTCTAGCCAGCCCACCAACTGTTCCCGATAGCGGCGACGATCCTCGGGAGTTCCCAGGGTGTTGATCTGCAACTCCAGTCCCTGAATCCCGAGATCAGCCAGCAGATCCCAGGCCATGGCAATGGCGTCCACATCACTGCGTTCATCGGCAAGCCCCAGGAGCTCCAGCCCGACTTGATGGAACTGCCTCTGCCGCCCCGCCTGGGGCCGCTCATAACGAAACATGGGCCCCATGTACCACAGGCGCTGGGGACCCTGGCTCAGGAGACCGTGCTGAATGGCGGCCCGCACCACGCTGGCGGTGCCCTCTGGTCGCAGGGTGCAGGAGCGTTGGCCACGGTCCTGGAAGGAGTACATTTCCTTGCCCACCACGTCCGTGGCTTCTCCAATGCCACGGGCAAACAGCGCAGTGGCCTCCAGCAGTGGCGTGCGGATTTCCCCCACCCCAGCCCGCCGGAAGTGCTGCCGGGCCTTCTCCTCCACATGTTGCCAGACCGTGGTTTGCCGGGGTAACAGATCCGCCATCCCCCGCAGCGCTTGCAGCCGTTCCAACGCCTTTCCCGAGATTGACCCCATGTCTAGGACGTCCTCGACCCTGAAGTTGGAACGGTTGGTCCACCATGGTGGATAGGCCCGGTTGTCCGACAGCCATGGCGGCGCTGATGCCAGATCCAGGCATGGCGCACCATGGTGGTGATCCGGGACAACCGGGGCGACCAGCCCAATTCCCGCTTTACCTTATCCGTGGCAGCCACCAGCACCGGCGGATCACCATGGCGGCGCGATGTTACCGATACCGGCAGGGAGCGTCCCGTGACTGCCTCCGCCGTGGCGATCACCTCCCGCACGGAATGGCCCTGGCCTGTGCCCAGGTTGTAGGTGAGCACCTCCTGCCGTTGGCCGGGTGCTTGCCGGCAGATGGCTTCCAAGGCCAGCACGTGGGCATGGGCCAGGTCCGTCACGTGGATATAATCCCGCAGGCAAGTCCCGTCCGGCGTGGGGTAATCGTCCCCGTAGATCGTTAATGGTCCGGGGCGTTTGCTACCGATGGTGTAAAGAACCCGTGGAATCAGGTGGCTTTCCGGCGTGTGGTCTTCCCCAAGGTCACCGGTGGGATCGGCGCCAGCCGCATTGAAGTAGCGAAGGATCACCGCAGGCAACCCATAGGCATTGGCATAATCCCGGATCAACATCTCCACCATCCATTTACTGCGACCGTAGGGATTGATGGGTTGCTGGGCGCAATCTTCGGTGATGGGCATCTGCTCCGGGTGGCCGTAGGTGGCGCAGGTGGAGGAAAACACCAGGGGCATCGGTGGCGTGTGGCGGTGCTGCGCTTCCTGAAGCATGGCTTCCAGCAGCACCATGGTGTCCCCCAGGTTGTTGCGGTAGTAGGAGGCTGGGTCCGCAACAGACTCCCCCACGGTGGTGTAGGCGGCAAAGTGGAGCACCGCTTCAACGTGCTGTTGGGTCAGTATGGTCTGCAGCGTTTGGCGATCCCCCAGTTGGGCCACCACCAGTGGCGCTTGCAGCACCTGCTCAACCAGATCACGATGCCCATGAACCAGGTTGTCCAGCACGATGGGGTCATGGCCGGCGTTCTGAAGAGCTCGAACGGTGTGGGAGCCAACGTAGCCGCCACCACCGGTCACCAAAACGCGCATTTTTGCCGGGACAACAGGATCCGCACCAATTTTAGGGCAGAGTGTGGGAGGTCTCCGGCATGAACGCCGGCACTCCCGATGGTCCGGCAGTTGGTCGGCAGTTGGTCCTGGCGGGCGGTGGCCATAGCCATGCCCTGGTGCTGCGCCACTGGGCCATGGGTCGCTGGCGTCTGCCGCCGACAACAGCCGTCACCCTGGTGAACCGCAGCAGCACCAGCTACTACAGCGGCCTGATTCCCGCTGTACTGGCGGATCAGGCCCACCCCGGCGCCTGCGTCATTGATCTGCGCCGTCTCTGCACCGCCGCGGGGGTGAACTTTGTGCAAGCCGAGATCACCGGACTGGACCTTAAGCGGCAGCAGTTGCATCTGCACAACACGCTGGGCCGCCCATCGCCGGCATTGCGTTCTCTCCGTTGGGATTGGCTGAGCCTGGACGTGGGCAGCGTGACCGCAGCGCCTGCCGGGGTGGCTGGCCTGCCCATTCGTCCCCTCGAACCTTTCCTGGCCTGGTGTGACCACTTGCCCCCCGCGGTGGAGGTAATGGGCAGCGGTGTTGCCGCGGTGGAGGTGGTTCTGGCCTTGGCTGCCCGCTGCCAGCGCCGCCAGCAGCCTTGCCGTCTCAGTCTGCGCACCGCTCCCGGTGGTTTACGGCTGGGTAATGCCGCACTGGTGCGACGCCTGGAGCAGATGGTGCAGGCACAAGGCGTCACCATCTGCTCCATGGGACGCCATGATCCGGCGTCTCCCCACCGGACGACAGTGCTATGCACCGGTAGCCGGGCGCCAGCCTGGCTCCGGAACGGCGGCTTGCCCTGTAATCCGCGAGGCCGCATCCTGACCCATCCCACCCTTGTTGTGCAGGGGCATGGGCGGATCTTTGCAGCGGGGGATTGTGGGGTAGTGGCCTGCGCCCCCCGTCCAGCCGGAGGTGTATGGGCTGTGCGGGCTGCCCCCGTGCTGGCTCGCAATCTGCAGGCCGCTCTCCTGGGCCGACCACTGCAATCCTGGCGGCCCCAGGTCCATGGTTTGGTGCTGTTGGGAGACGGGCACGGAGCGGCTGTTGCCCAGCGAGGTCCACTCTGGCTGGGCCCCCATCCGTGGCTCTGGCGGTGGAAGCGGCATCTGGACCACCGCTTCATGGCCATGATCAATGACACCACAGCCATGACAGCAGGTTCCAAGCAACCCATGGTCTGCCGCGGCTGTGCCGCCAAGCTCCCGGCCCAGACTCTGAACAGTACCCTGGGGCAGCTCTACGGATCCCTTCCACAGCCCCAGGATGCCCATACCGTGGCCCGGATCACCCCGGATCAACTCCTCCTGGCCAGTCTGGACGGGTTCCCGGCCTTGGTGAGTGATCCCTGGCTCAACGGACGACTCACCACCTTGCACGGGGCCAGTGATCTATGGGCCAGTGGCGCCTGTCTGGATGGCCTCCAGGTGCTGGTGACCTTGCCCCGCTGTAGCGCCACACTGCAGCAGGACCTGTTGATGCAGTGCCTGTCCGGGGTGTGCGCCACCGTCCAGGAGTTGGGAGGTGTACTCCTGGGTGGCCACAGCCTGCAAGCCCTGGCTGATCCGGATTCCCACCAGCCCCTGGCCCTCCAGCTCAGCCTTGGGGTCAGTGTCCATGGTCGCGTGCAGACCCACCGGCGCTGGCACAAAGGCCCCCTCCGTCCAGGAGATGTTCTGGTGCTGAGCCGCCCTCTGGGCAGTGGGGTGATCATGGCTGCTGCCCAGGCCAACGGCGCAGCCCCGGCCTGGGTGGATCACGCCCTTACCCTCATGGGCCGCCCTCAGCAAAACCTGGTGCAGTTGCTCCACCACCATGGTTGCCGTGCCTGCACAGACGTGACCGGCTTTGGGCTGTTGGCTCACTTGGGGGAGATGATCCAGGCTTCTCCACCTGATATTCAGGTTCAACTGGATCCCCTAAGGATTCCCGCCTATGACGGCGCCCTGGAATTGTTGAGGGCTGGTCATGCCAGCACCTTGGCGCCCCATAACGCTTCTGCTCTGGAACTTCTGGCTCCTCAAGGGGTGATCCAGCTCCGGTCGAGACCCAGCCCTGTCCTGCGGGCGTTGTTGATTGATCCACAAACCTGCGGCCCCCTGTTGGCGGCTGTACCGGCCCATCAGGCCACAGCCCTGTTGAGGGCCATGGCGCTCAGCCATCCTCGAAGCGCCGTCATTGGCATGGTGCAGCGCAGTTGAAGACGGGAGTCAAGACCCTGCTCCATCTCGACTGGTCGCTGCCTGTGCTGCCTCGTCAGCCGCCGGATCCTCGCGCACCTCATGGTGGACCTCCACAAGAGTCAAGGTGCTGTTTTGCCATGAATAGATGGACCGCGCCCGGTAGCGTGCGTCGTCCACCAAGCGGATGTGCTCGAGGATATCCCACTCCATGTAGTGGGACTCGAACACCACTTCCTGCTCATCCACCTGGCGGATGTGGGAACGGGTGGGCGAGCCGCAAAAATAGCCACGGCTACGGTAGAGTTGATGCCCGATGAGATAGGCTTCCATTGTCCCGGCAGTGGCATACGGGGAGTCTTGACTGAACGGCGTATCTTTCCGGACAGGCCACCAACGGAAGCGGTAGCAGGAATCACCCTTCAAGGGGTCTTCAAAGGATTCAATCCGCAGCATGGTGTCCATGGACACGGTGCTGCCGTCAGAGAAGTCGAAACGCCGGTGACTGCGCCAGAGGCCAAGGTTGCGATTGAACCAGCGGCGAACGACCTGGTCCACCCCGTTGCCGAAGGGTCCGCAGCTTTTGGTGAGCGGTACACGGGTAATCAATTCATTGGGATGAACCACAAGAACGACTCGACGATGGATCAGGCCAGCACAGCTAACCTCCTGAACTCTGTTTAGCGGGAACCGAACCCGTGAACCAGGGGGAAAGCTTGCGCTGATCAGGAGTTTCTCTGCCGGATCTCCCAGCGTTGTGACATCGAAGCCGTCAGCGTCAGAGTCTTCGTATTTTCTTCAAGAATCAATTACATTGCTATCACCTCCGCAGCAGCAACCGGTGGGTGGTTCCACTGAAGCCAATCAGCAAGCCAGCGTCAGCGTATCTCTCCTGCTCGTAGCCGGTCCCCATCACTTGGCCACCCGGGAATTACGTCAGTTGACGGCTTTTCTGCGGGATGATCACCGCGAGTTGGACCTCCGCCTCCAACTCATTGATCCTGGACGAAATCCGGAGCTGCTTGAGTTACACAAGCTTGTGGCCACTCCCGCGCTGGTGAAGCTTTCCCCCACACCGCGCCAGGTGTTTATGGGCATCACCATGCTGAGTCAGGTGCGGTCCTGGTTGCCGCGCTGGGGTCAGATGGAGCGATTAAACGGCTTGGCCATGCCGGTGATTCCCTCGCCCATGGAGGATGGTCGTGACAGTTCCAGGGCTTTAGAGCTGGAGGATCAGCTTCTGGTGCTGCGGCAGGAGAACGAAGCCCTGATTGCCCGTTTGCAATTTCAAGAGCGCCAACTGCGCATGGTGGCCCATGACCTGCGCACGCCCATGACCACCACCAGCTTGGCCCTGCAAAGCTTCAAACGGGGTCAGATCGGCAACGAAGAACTCCTGGACATCCTCGGGCGCCGCCTCCACGAAATGGAGCAGTTGTCCAGGGATCTGCTGGAGGTGGGCAGCACCCGCTGGGAGGCCTTGTTCAATCCACAACGCCTCACCCTCTCCCAGGTCTGTGCTGATGTGCTGCTGGAATTGGAGAAAGTGTGGTCGGGTCGCAACCTGGCCGTGCAAACGGATATTCCCAGTGACCTCCCCGACGTGTTTGCCGACTCGCGACGCATGCGCCAGGTTCTGCTCAACCTGCTGGAAAACGCCTTCAAGTTCACCCCGGATGGGGGCCGTGTGAAGCTGAGTCTGATGCATCGCACCAGCCAATGGGTGCAAGTGAGCATCTGTGACAACGGTCCTGGAATCCCGGTGGACGAGCAAGAGCGCATCTTCCAGGATCAGGTGCGCTTGTCACAGACCTCATGGAAAACTGCGGGGTTCGGCGTGGGCCTCTCCGTCTGTCGCCGGGTTGTGGAAGTCCACACCGGAAAGATCTGGGTGGTGTCGGAGCCTGGTGAGGGATCCTGCTTCTACTTCACGGTTCCGGTGTGGCGCAACCAGAAACTACCCAGCCGCTAGTTTGCCCTGACAGCAGCGGGAAAAGGTTGACCCTTTTCCCTTTCCCGTCTATGATCGAGTCCTGCAAAAGCTCTAGCCCCCATCGTCTAGAGGCCTAGGACACCTCCCTTTCACGGAGGCGGCAGGGGTTCGAATCCCCTTGGGGGTACTTCAACTGCCACAGAATATCCTGCAGACCACAGGCAACTGTAGGCATTGCCATCCTCACGTCAACGGAATAGAACCTCGGCGAGTCGCTACGCACTACCCCCTAGCCTCTGAAGAATTCAGACTTCCCGCAGTTTCCATGAACGTCCTTCTCGCGGCTGGTCCCGAGTCCACAACTCTGTTCACCATCGCTGTTCAGGAATTCGGTCGCCCCGCTGCACGGTCTGTTGGCCGGCGTCATATCACGGTTCCCCTGAATCGTCTGCAGGCAACGTATCGGCGGATTCTCCTGGCCGGGGACGCCGTTCTCTCCGTCACCCGATGTCAGCAAATAGATGATCCACCACGGGCTCCCCATGGGCTTTCGGCCTCCGAGGCTCCAAGCGTTATCGAGCCCCCTCCCCCCAAGGTTCCCCACGTAGAGGAAACCGTTCCGTCCCGTCCGGTGGAGAACGTCCCGGAACAAGCCCGTCAAGGGCAGGCGGAGGACGAGACGGCGGTTGGAGAGGATGCGATGGTTCTCCTGCTCTCCGTGCTTGGTGTCCTGATCCTGTTCACTCTCCGGGTGGCGCAATACTGGGCCCGACAGTGGGGGACGAACGTCCAGGCCCGGCACAGCCCCGATCCTCCAGTCGTGGGAGCCGGGACGCAGGAATTGGCCAACTGCTGATGTGCGAGGACGTCTTGACTGTTTCGTAGTCAATGAAACAGACCCATGGATCAAGGTGTCACGACACTTGGTTTGCGGAAGTGATTTCTAGGGTTCCGGCCCCAATCCCCCAGGGGTGTCTGGTCCAAGAGAAATCCACTGGGGTCACCCAGATGCACGGAGGGACAAAAGCCCGGGAGACCGCCTGCACCGTCATCTCCCCATCGGCATGGCTTCAACGTCGGACACGAGTCCTTTTCAAGGGTTCCATTCTCAAGAAGGCCTGGCGGCCCTGGCCAAAGAGCAACGACTTCCCCGAACGGGCTGGCAACAGGAGGTGGACCAGGGCCGTGCCCTCGGATTAGAGGCGGCCGACAGCATCAGGGATCGCAACATTTCCACCTTCTCCCGAGGGGAACTGCCCCACTTCGCAGGGATCAACACCTTTTTGAAGGCGCCCTACCTGGAAGACGTGCATCGGGTGGGACACCATGACGTTGCCGTTATGGGAGTCCCCCATGACAGCGGCACCACCTATCGCCCCGGAACGCGCTTCGGCCCCCAGGGCATCCGCCAAATGTCTGCCCTCTACACGCCCTACAACTACGAGTATGGGGTGGACCTTCGGGAGCAGATCAGCCTCTGCGACGTGGGGGATATTTTTACCATTCCCGGCAGCAACGAAAAGTCCTTCGATCAAATCTCGAAGGGGGTGGCTCATATATTTGCCTCCGGGGCATTTCCCATCGTTCTCGGAGGGGACCATTCCATTGGTTTTCCCACCTTGCGGGGAATCTGCCGCCATCTGGGCCACCATAAAGTAGGCATCATCCACTTTGACCGCCATGTAGACACCCAGGAAACAGACCTGGATGAGCGGATGCACACCTGTCCGTGGTTCCATGCCACCAACATGGTTCATGCTCCAGCCCGCAACCTGGTGCAACTGGGCATTGGAGGGTGGCAGGTGCCGCGGTCAGGCGTGAAAGTCTGCCGCGAGCGCAACACCAACGTGCTGACGGTGACAGACATCACGGAGATGGGCCTGGAGGCCGCAGCCCGGATGGCTGTGGAACGGGCCAGTGACGGTACGGACTGTGTCTACGTCTCTTTTGATATCGACTGCATTGATGCGGGCTTTGTGCCGGGTACCGGCTGGCCTGAACCGGGTGGCCTGCTGCCGAGAGAGGCCCTGAAACTGCTGGAGCTCGTTGTTCGCAACGCGACAGTCTGCGGGCTGGAGGTGGTGGAAGTATCACCCCCCTACGACGTCAGCGGCATCACCGCACTCATGGCCACCCGGGTCGTCTGCGACACCATGGCCCACCTGGTGGTCTCCGGTCAACTGCCACGCCAAGCCCGACCGTCCTGGATCCAGGAGGTCTGTGCCCCGGACGTCGGGCAAGCCTGGAGGTGAGCCATGCATGAAGTCGACATGACTCGTTACCTGCTTCAGACCCTGGAAGACTGGAGGGAGCAGCACCCCGTCCAGCCTCACGTGGGGACAGTTCACCTGCTGGTGGGTGAGTTCACCTGTGTGGAGCCCAGTCAACTGCGGCTCAGCTTCGTAGCAGCCGTAGAGGACACCTGGCTGGCTGGAACTCGACTCAGCATTGTGCCAGTTCCCCTTGTGGGGGAATGCCTGGTCTGCGGTAGCAGCTATCGGCCGGATCCAGCCTGCGGTTATGCCTCCCCCTGTTGTGGCCACCCCCTGGAAATCATCATCTCCGGCCGTGAGCTGAAGATCCAGCGCATCGACTACATCCGACCCTGTTCCCCAGTCCCGTCCAACCCTTGTAGCTAGCCAACTCCTTCCTTCACAGATCCACCGCCATGCACATGCCCATCAGTGACACCGTGAACCTCAGCCTGCTGGCAGCCAATGAGCGACAGGCCCGGCACAACCGCCAGCGCTTTGATGCCTGGGGTCTCTTCTGCATCAACGTGATGAGCAGTCCTGGTGCAGGCAAGACGATCCTGCTGGAGCAAACCATCCGCACCCTGAAGGATAAGCAGGCCATGGCCGTGCTGGAAGGGGACATGACCACCCGGTTGGATGCCCAGCGGCTGGCAGGTTTGGGCGTTCCAGTGGTCCCCATCACCACGGGGCGGTCTTGCCATCTGGATGCTGCCATGGTCTCGACGGGTCTGCAGTTGCTCCAGCAGCAATGCGATCCGGCGTCTCTGGATTTGCTCTGGGTGGAAAACGTGGGCAATCTGGTCTGCCCAGCAGAGTTTGCCGTTGGCGAACACTGCAAGCTGGTCTTGCTCAGTGTCACGGAAGGCGATGACAAACCGCTCAAGTACCCGGTGATGTTTCGTGAGGCGGACTGTGTTCTGATCACCAAGGTTGATCTCCTCCCCCACGTGCCCGCCGACCTGGGGTTCATTGGCAACCACGTTCGGCAGATCAATCCCCACTGTGCCGTGTTCCCGGTCTCAGCCCTCACCGGTGCCGGCCTGGGGGATTGGCTGGCCTGGCTTGCGCAACAACTCCTGGCAAAGGGGCCATCACCACCGGAATCCCCAACGGCACATCAGTGGTCTGAAGCGACCAGCACCGACAACCACCTGACAGCACCGCATTCACCACCCGTTCCTCCCGCCTGCGCAACCGACGACTTGCCATGACCTTCACCCACAGCCATGTCCGGAATCCTGACAGAGCGTTTTCCAGGCTGGCAATCCTTGCCGTGGTTTCTTTCCTGGTGGCGGCCTGTTCACCCAGACCACCATCTGCCACAACGTCCGCGCCTTCAGGCCGGAGCGCTGACCCCATCACCATTGGCTATAGCAGTTGGGCTGGTTGGTGGCCCTGGGCCATTGCAGCAGAGAAGGAATTGTTTACCAACAACGGTGTAGCTGTGCAGATGAAGTGGTTTGACGGCTATGTGGAATCCATGGAAACCATGGCCTCTGGTCAAATTGACTGCAATTCCCAGACACTGAACGACACCATCTCCTTTCTCCCCGGCGCCAATGGCGGCCAGGTGGTGGTGCTGGTCAACGACAATTCCACCGGCAACGATCAGATTATTGTTGATGCCTCCATCACTTCAATCCAGGATCTCAAGGGCAAAACCGTTGTCATCGAAGAAGGGGTTGTGGATGACTTTCTCCTCAGTTTGGCCCTCCAGGACAATGGGATGACACGGGATGACCTGGTGATCAAGGGTCTCCCCACAGCCCAGGCGGCAGCCGCGTTTGTTGCGGGCAAGGCGGATGCTGTGGGCGCCTTTCCTCCTTTCACCGGCACTGCCGGGAAACGGGACGGTGCCCATGTGCTGGTGGACTCCTCCAGCTATCCTGGCGCCATTCCCGATCTTCTAGTCTGTAATGCCGATTTGATTGCTCAACATCCCGAGGCGGTTCAGGCCATTGTTGACACCTGGTGGGATGTGCGGGCCTTCATGGACACCAATCCCGAAGAAGCAGAAGCCATTATGGCTACCCGTGCTGGTATTTCTCCAGACGAGTATCAACAATACAAGGATGGCACCACACTCTTTAGCCTTGAGGACAATCTTGAGGCCTTCAGTGAAGGTGCTACGATGAAATCCATGCCCTATGCGACTAAGGTCATGGCAGATTTTATGGTGAAGACCGGCTTTATACCGGAGAAGCCGGATATGGGCAATCTTTTTGATGATCGTTTCATCAAGGCTTCTGCACAATGATCGCCCACTTCATCCAACGTTGTTTTTCTTCAGAGGCTTTCCGTTTTGCCGGCTTACGGTTAGGTCTTCATGGCACATCGCTGCTTTTGCCGTTATTGCTTTGGCTGGTGCTGAGCCATGCACAGGTGGTGGATGCAGCCTTTTTGCCCTCTCCTGCACACGTCATTGACTCTCTCTGGTCCATGGCCCGCAGTGGTATCTTAATGGCGGATGCCTCCGCCAGTATTCGTCGCGTGATGCTGGGTTTCCTTTTGGCGGCTGTGATGGGAGTGCCTTTGGGAATCCTGATGGGTTCTTTTGCCACCATCCGAGCTCTACTGGAACCTCTATCCGGTTTCTTGCGGTATATGCCTGCAGCGGCTTTTACGCCTCTATTAATTATTTATTTAGGTATTGATGAAGCACCAAAGATTGCATTGATTGCAATCGGTACAGTATTTTTTAACATGTTAATGGTGATGGATGCAGTAAAATTTTGTCCTCGGGAACTGGTTGAAACCACACTCACTTTAGGAGGATCTCAGCGCCAAGTGGTGGCCCAGGTGATCACCCGTTACACCTTGCCCGCTATCATTGACACCCTACGCATCAACATGGCCACATCCTGGAACCTGTTGGTGGTGGCAGAGTTGCTGGCAGCAGATGTGGGCTTGGGCAAGCGGATTCAACTGGCACAACGTTTCTTTCGTACAGAACAGATCTTTGCAGACTTGCTGGTCTTGGGCCTGATCGGTTTTGCCATTGACTTGGCTTTCCGGTTGCTGTTGCGGCTGACCTGCCGTTGGGCCGTCTAAACAGGAGCAGAATCTCCATGGACTTTAACGTTCAGTCTGTATCCAAAACCTTCGGTGAAGGGCGGCACGCTCGGCTTGTGCTTAAAGACATCAACCTCACAGTCTGTTCAGGAGAATTTACCGCGATTGTTGGACGTTCCGGGTCTGGAAAATCCACGCTGCTTCGCTTGCTTGCTGGACTGGAGCGCCCCAGCCGCGGATCGATCCGCATGGATGGACAACCCGTGACCGGTCCAGGTCCTGATCGTGGCCTGGTGTTTCAAAAGTACAGCCTTTATCCTTGGCTCAACTTGGCACAGAATGTAGCTTTTG
>MWLD01000027.1 GCA_002018045.1 Candidatus Synechococcus spongiarum LMB bulk15M | reverse complement strand
TCCGCTTGCCCTGTGCCCTGACTTCAGCCCAGACAATGGCCAGCCCGGCTCCCATCAAGCCAGGCTGGAGCCAGTTCGTGAGTTCCGGAGGGAAGGGAGGCATGGAAAACGAATGGGCTTACGGGCTACGCTACAGGGCTTGTGGTGGGTTGCAGGGTAGGGTCTCGTTTTTTCGGTGGACCCAGGGCGTCCAGCAAGCGCTGGCCATGGGGTCCGGCGCCCCGCACCTGACGGCGGCCGTCAAAGATCACGACACCCACGTCCGGCACGTGCTCGCCATGGCGAGCCACGTAGGCGCGGGCTTGCCGTTCCGCTTCCGCCAGGAGGCGCGCTTCAAGACGACTTGACAGACCCGGCTTGTGGCGGCGGAGGTGGTTCAGGGCGGCTTCTACGGTGGGCGCACTGTGCAACTGCTCCAGATCCGAACCCGTGAGACCTTCCAACGCGGCAAAGGCGGTGAGCACGGTAGCGCGGCCGTCGGCAACGTGATGGTGGGTGTGGAAGATGCCGCCGGCCAGCTTGAGCAGCTTGCCGTGGTATCCCCAGAGCAGCACTTGGCGGCACTGCCGCTCCGCCGCCTCCACCAACAGAGGGCCAATCCAGTTGCCCACCTTTACCAGGGCGGCCTCGGGGAAACCATGGCGGCACGCCAGGTCCCAGCCATTGGCCCCCAGCACCAGCACCACAGGGGCATGGGGGCGTGCCTCCACAACACGGGCCAGCCGCTGCCGGGCGGCGGCCAACTGATCCGGTGCTGCCGATGCCTGCGCCCATGCGCCCATGCCCAGCAAGGCCAGACCGTCCACCACCCCGAAGGCCCGATTGCTGGTGCGTTCCGCCAGGCGTGCGCCGGTGGGGAAGATGAGCGTGAGGCGCACGGCCGCCTGGGGGGGTAAGAGGGGCTCCAGGTTCCGGTGCAGCAGTTCCAGGGCAAAGTTGGAGGCGCAGATCCTGCCGCTGTCGGCATGAACGCCGACGCCGGCCCCGGGCAGCAGTTGCAGGGGAGGATGACCGCGCCCACGGGGCAACCGTTCCGCCAGCACCCAGATGGGCAGGTCCCGGGTCAGATCCAGCCGGTCACCGGGCTGGCATCGCCCCATGGCCAGGGCGGTATCGGCGCCCAGTGGCGCGGCCTGCTGCACCGGCAGCAGGTGGGGTGGGGTCTCCTGGGGCAAGTGCATGGACACAGGGGAGACAAAAGGTTCACCGCGCAGGCAGTGGAGGGCCGCCATGGCCACGGCGGTTACCCACACCGGCAGGCTATAGCCCGTGATCGGTTCGGACGTGTTGGACACTGGGGGTGCTGTTGCCGGTGGCGGGTTGAGAGACATCCGGACGGCAGCGGAAAGCAGGTTCCTATGATGATTGGTTATTCCCGTTCCGTCTGCCGCCATGGAGGACAAACTCACCCTGATGATTCCCGGTCCCACGCCAGTCCCGGAACGGGTGCTGCAGGCCATGGCCCGTCACCCCATCGGCCACCGCAGTGGCGCCTTCAGCGCCACCCTGGAACGGGTACAGCAGCAGTTGCAGTGGCTCCACCAGACCCGCAATGCCGTCCTGCTACTCACCGGCAGTGGCACTGCCGCCATGGAGGCCGGCATCGTCAATACCCTCAGCCGTGGCGATCGGGTGCTCTGCGGTGACAACGGCAAGTTCGGAGAGCGTTGGGTGAAGCTGGCGCGCACTTACGGTTTACAGGTGGAGGTGATTCGGGCGCCATGGGGTCAGCCCCTGAATCCTGCCGCCTTTGCCGCTGCTCTGGAGGCGGACGTGGACAAAACCATCCGTGCGGTCGTGCTCACCCACTCGGAAACCTCCACCGGGGTGCTCAACGACTTGCAGTCCATCGCCGGCCATGTGAAGGCCCACGGCGAGGCCCTCACCATCGTGGACTGTGTCACCAGCCTGGGGGCCACGACGGTGCCCATGGACAGTTGGGGATTGGACGTGGTGGCCTCCGGTTCCCAGAAGGGTTACATGATGCCCCCAGGCTTGTCCTTCGTCAGCCTGTCCACACGGGCCTGGCAGGCCTACGAACGCTCCGACCTGCCCAGGTTTTACCTGGATCTGGGCCGTTATCGCAAGGCCGCCGCCGGCAACAGCACCCCCTTCACCCCCGCCGTGAACCTGGTGTTTGCCCTGGAGGCCGCCCTGACCATGCTGGAGCGGGAAGGATTGGAGGCAGTCTTTGCCCGCCATGATCGTCACCGCGCCGCCACCCAGGCCGGGGTCAAAGCCATGGGCCTTAAACTTCTGGCCAAGGAAGGCTGTGGCAGCCCCGCCATCACTGCCGTCATCCCCGGTGGTGATGCCGAGCGCATCCGCCAGCACATGAAGAAACGTTTTGATCTCCTGCTCGCCGGTGGCCAGGATCACCTCAAGGGTCAGATTATCCGCATGGGCCACCTGGGCTTTGTCTGTGATCGGGACATTCTCACTGCCGTTTCCGCACTTGAAGCGGTGCTCATGGAGTTGGGGGAGGGTCACGTCAAGCCCGGCGCTGGTGTGGCCGCCGCTGCTGCTAAGCTATGGCCATAGATGCGGGTGTAATTCAGTGGTAGAATGTCAGCTTCCCAAGCTGAACGTCGCCGGTTCGAGTCCGGTCACCCGCTCTTGTAATCTCTTCTTTTGGCCTTGTGATCTTACCCATCCCTCCTAACCCGTCACAACGCCCCTCGCCTGATCGCGATCATCCCTCCTGTACAAACTGACACGATGGAACCTTTGATTGCTCACAAGTGGAAGCGACTCGACGATCTGCCGCAGAACTGGCAGGATCTATGCCGGGAAGACCTCACAGCGGTCCAAAAACAGTGGAAGGAAGACCGCGATCTCATTCGAGACGACACGAAAATCCAGAAAATCCGTGAGAAGCTCGCACTTCAGTGGGCAATCGAGACAGGAATTATCGAGCGTCTATATAAAGATGACCGCGGCATCACGGTTCAGATCCTCGAAGCCGGGATGGAGGCCCTGGGCAAATTCCATGCACAAGGTCGCATTTCCAAAGAAGCCCGAGCCTTGATCACGGATCAGCGAGCAGCTATTAAAATGGTGATGATGGACTTAGTGGGCGGGAGACGCGCCCTGTCTGACTCCTATATCAAGGAACTTCATGATTGTCTTACTTTAAGCCAGGAGACATGCCCGGCTGAAGATCCCGACGGAAACCGCACATCCGTCGAACTCCTGAAGGGACAGTGGAAGAAGCAGCCCAACAACCCAACCCGACCCGACGGATCAATCCACGAATACTGTCCCCCTGAGTTTGTACAAGACGAGATCGACAATCTACTGAAGTTGCATGAGAAGCACACCCACGACCATGTATGTCCCGAGGTCGAAGCGGCGTGGCTCCACCACCGGTTCACACAGATTCATCCATTCCAGGACGGAAACGGCCGTGTAGCGCGCGCCCTCACCTCCGCTATCTTCCTAAAGGCTGATTGCCTCGTCCTTGTGGTTCGCGATGCAGAACACAGGGATCGCTACCTTGACGCCCTGGAGGCCTCTGACCGTGGCAATCTGAAGCCGCTGGTCGATCTGTTTGCCGACATTCAGATTGGCGACCTGAATGAAGCGATTCACTCCGTGAGAGAAATTCGTGGCCAGCCAATAGTCAGTCTTGCGGAAACAATCGCGGAGCGAGCACTGCGGCGCAAAGTGGCCTCGCAGGAGCAAACCAACGAAGTCACAAAACATCTGATCGACGTTGCCCACACTCGCCTCAACGAGGTGGCGGGTGAGCTTGAGCGAGCTTTCAAAGACAAAGACGTTTCCTCCCTGGATGCTCGTGTTCAGACTAACGAGCAAGATCAGCAAGACTGGTGGTCCTGGCAGATCATCGAAGCCGCAAAGAAACAGAAATACTACGCCGACCTCAAACAGTCACGTCGTTGGGTGTCTCTGTCTCTCAAGAGACCCGATTTCGATGACGTGGTAACCAAGTTTGTCATATCGCTACACGCGGTGGGCCGGGCCGCAGACCTTCATGCAGCGGCGGCTTTCCTGACATGGCCGTTAGAACATGAAGATGAATCCGGTTCCAGGAGTTGGCATTGCGACGTTGTGGCTGAACCCCGTTTCCGAGTCCGAGCTGAGACGGTAAAAGTCGAGGCAGCCGAAAACAACTTCCGAGATTGGCTAGAACGGGTAATCGAGAGCGGTCTCAGCGTATGGGGAGAGAATGTATAGGCGAAAATGATCTTTAACAAGGGCACCTTCATAACCGTCAGGGCGTTGAAGGTTTGCCCACACCTTTTGCAGCAGAGGCGACGAAGACCACGGGCCTTGCCACAGGATATCAATAACTGCACCTTGTGGAGAATCTCATCAAGGGTTTGCAGGGGCAGAAGAGTAAGGGGCAGGCGTTGGCCGTCGCCCCATTGATGGTAAAGGTATCTGGTCAGGGGACGAGCGCAAATCACTGTCCACATCTCCCCCAATCCCGCAGCGCCAACGTCTGGCCCATGGAGAGTGAGCCATGTAGGGGTGGCGCCGCCCGTCACCATGGAACAGAGAGCCGGGAGCAGGGGCAGGTTCCAGCGTGCTGCTCAGCGCAGCCGCCGCCGTCATGTGAAGCCGGGTGGTCATCAGCCATCACCCGGAACCTGCCTTCACGTCGTATTGGCTATGCCATTCCTACGGTTTGCGAATTGAGCCTCGGATTCTTCCGGAGAAACAGTCATCACTGGATAGCTACCAAAATTCAGCAGTTGCTCACAGATGGGATACACTTTGTGCAGAGCTTTCTGGAAAGCTGCCGTCTGATAGTGACCCTCAACGTCAACGAAAAACACATATTTCCCCAAATCGGTTTTGGCAGGGCGAGACTCAATGCGAGACATGTTCAGAGCCTGCTCATGGAACACCTGCAACGCCTCCACCAATGCCCCGGGACGGTCCCGTTGCCGCAGAGCAAAACAAAGGCTGGTCATCACGGTGTGGTCCGGAGGTGTAGAAGGAGCGCTGGAACACGTCGTTGCATCAACAGGTTGCACCAACAGAAAGCGGGTGCAATTGTTGGGTTCGTCGTTGATGGGATAGGCCAGAACGCTCAGATCCTGCTCCCTGGCGGCATCCAGCGAGGCAATGGCCCCACGGAAGCGACTCCCTTTCACCATCCGCGCAGCTTCTGCCGTGGACGTAGTGGGTAATTGGAGGGCCTGGGGAAGGTGTTTGTTCAGCCAGGTGCTACATTGACCCAGAGCCTGGGGGTGGGAGATGACTTCGCTGATGTCCTCCGTGCGGGCGCTCCCCAGTAAGGCATGGCGGATGGGCAGCACCAGGCCGCGCACAATTTCCAGACCTTGGGGTCCATAGGGGTTGGAGGAGTCCGGAGGGCAACAAGGAGCACTCAAACTCCAGAGGGTATCCAACGTGGCCGTCACGCCACCCTGCACGGAATTCTCCACGGGCACTACAGCGGCGACCACTGTGCCGTCTCCCCCATGGTCGGCCTTGAGTTGGTGCAACACGTGCTGGATGGACAGGCCGGAACGGGGAGTGTGATCCCGCAGCCCCTGGGCCTGAGCCAGTTGGTGGCAGGCCGTCTCGGCATAGGTGCCGGAGGGACCCAGAAAAGCAATGAAGGGAACAGACAAGGGTTGGGTGATGTGATCTCACTTGGCTAAGATTCAATCAACAGTAGCGCCATGGCCATGAAATTGGCCTTCTCAGCCCGGCAAAAGCTGGGTCTGGCTGTACCAGGGTCCTCGGAAAAGCTGGGTGCTTATCTGAAGCAAGAGGAACGGGTGGTCAGACTCCTGCTGGGTTCCGGTGCATTTCAGGTTCTACGGCCGGCCCATTATCGCTATACTCTCCCCCAACTCAAGGTCTTTCAGTTGCAGGTGCAACCCATCGTTGACCTGCGCG
>MWLD01000064.1 GCA_002018045.1 Candidatus Synechococcus spongiarum LMB bulk15M | reverse complement strand
CGGCTGCTGGAGATGCAACGCATCTTGAAACTCACGGGCTCCATTTACCTGCATTGTGACCCCACCGCATCCCACTATCTCAAGCTCTTGATGGATGGGATTTTTGGAAAAAATAACTTCAAAAATGAGATTATATGGTCCTATCGGCGATGGCCATCAAAAAGCTGTAACTTTCAAACGATGCATGATGTGATTCTGTTTTACACAGGGATTGCAGAGCATAACTTCAATGTGAGTTATGAGCCACCCAGCGAAAGCTATTTGAAGCGGTTCAAGGGGAAGACACAGGTTTTGGATCCAGAAACGGGGACACGGAAGATTGTGGTTGACAAGCCGACCAAAGGCCTGCCAATGCGGGATGTATGGGAGATTTCAATCCTTGCTGGATCATCCAGAGAGCGCCTTGGCTATCCTACCCAGAAACCCCTTGCCCTTCTGGATCGCATCATCAAAGCCAGCTCCAATCCTGGTGATATGGTGCTGGACCCCTTCTGCGGCTGCGCTACTGCCCTGGTGGCGGCAGACCGACTCCAGCGGCAATGGGCAGGCATTGATCTTTCGCCACTGGCCATCAGGCTGGTGAATGATCGCATTACCGAAGAGCGGGGGCTATGGGGCGGCCCCACCGCTCTGGATGTTCCGCCCAAGCGCACCGACTTGGGCCATCTGCCCAGCTATCGCACCCATCGCCATCGCCTCTACGGGGAACAGGAAGGCATCTGTGCGGGCTGTGACACACACTTCCCCTTCCGAGTTATGGATGTTGACCACATTTTGCCCCGCAGCAAGGGGGGGACGGATCACCTGGATAACTTGCAACTGCTGTGCTCTGGTTGCAACCGCAGCAAAGGCGGCAAGACCATGGCGGAATGGAGAGCAGCCAACAGGGGATAAGCGGTCAACTTGTGGGTATGTAGTTCCCGATGCTTTCGTATTTTCAGAGGTTCCTTGAACGTCACGGCCCCAGGGGTCTATCGGTGGCACACGGCTTCCGTTTCCGCTTCACCGCGTTACCTGGCGCTTCCTCAAGGCTGGCCCAAGGCGCTCCAGAGGGTGGCTTGATGGGGGATGACGTTGTTGTCGCTGGCCAGAGGGGCCGAGGCGATGGTCTGAATCGCAAAGGAGACCACCACAAAACCGGACAGGAAAGCCAAGGCAGTACCAAGTGCCGTGGCTCCTTGGGCTTTGGCGCGTACAGTGGCAGTGCTTGAAGGCATGATCAGGGAAGCAGGGCTTCACCCGATTGTCGCAGCTCAACTGGCCCACTGTTGTATCGGATACATAATTTCACCCGATGGCTTCATGCTGTGGGCTTGGTGATGGAGTCCCACCATGGCCAGACCATGGACCAAGCCAAGGACTATGCCAAGCAACAGAGAGGATGCAGGCATCAACACGACAGTCAACTTCTTTCAAGATTCCCGGTTGTGACGGGGAGGGCTGCAACAACGGACACCAAAACCAGCTTTCCTGACCACACGGGACGACTTCTTCAGGACATCCGGGTCCGAGTGGCGGTGGCGGGATCAGGGAGGGGGATGGGCATGTCCACTTTGGGTAGGGGTGGTGCACAGGCAGGGATTCGCTTGTCCACCACCCGACCCACCACCACAATGGAAGGGGCTTGCAGACCGGACTCCCGCACCCGTTCGGGCAAGGCGGCGATGGGACCGATAACGTGTTTCTGCAACGCGGTGGCGCCCTGCTGAATCGCCGCGGCAGGGGTGGCGGCATCCAGGCCACCAGCCAGAAGCTGGGCGACAATAGCCGTCAGGTTATGGATACCCATATAGATCACCATGGTGTCCGTGGCTGTGGCCAAGGCTTGCCAGTTCACCCTTTGACGTTCCTTGTTCACCAGCTCATGGCCGGTGACAAAGGTGATGGAGGATCCCGCCTCGCGATGGGTGACCGGCAGGCCGATATATGCAGGGACAGCAATGCCGGCAGTGATGCCCGGGGCCACTTGTACGGGAATGCCCAAGGCGTGAAGGTATGCAGCCTCCTCGGCGCCACGACCAAAAACAAAAGGGTCTCCCCCCTTCAGCCGTACGACGCTCTTGTGGGTGTAGGCCATCCGGGCCAGCACAATGTTGGTGGACTGCTGGGGAACGGAGTGGTGGCCTCGGCGTTTGCCTACAAACACCTTGTGGCAGTCCGGTGAGGGCAGGGCCAGCAACTGGGCGGGCACCAGGGCATCGTAGACCAGGGCATCGCAGGTGCAGAGCAGACGGTGAGCCCGCACGGTGAGCAGGTCCGGATCACCTGGACCGGCGCCCACCAGGTAGACCGTTCCCGGAGATGCTTGGGCAACCATCAAGATGTCTCGTCCGTGATGATCCAATTCATGTCCAATAGCAAGTTGGGAATATGTAGCAGAAGGTACAGATACCAGCGGCCACAACTGCGCTTAATCCTTCTAACACAGCGACGCCGTCTTTTTGAAGCGCTGTGGCCTCCTGCAACGGCATTTGTTGCCTTCTGCACCTGTTCCGTTACCTGCAACGCCATGGTCACAACGCCTTTGCCGTCCTACCTGGAAGGCAAAACTCTCAACAAGATTGAGCAGAACAAGGCCGCAAAGGACGGTTTACTGGTCGGTTCCGAACTGGAAACCTTTGCCCGTCTGGGCTGGGAGAACGTTGACTCCACAGATCTTCAACTGCGGTTGAAGTGGTATGGCATGTTCTGGCGGCCCAAAACCCCGGGCAAGTTCATGTTGCGCCTGCGGGTGCCCAACGGTATTGCCACAGCAGACCAACTCAACGTGTTCGCCTCCATCGTGGCCCGCTACGGGGACGATGGCGTCGGAGACATCACCACACGCCAGAACATCCAGCTTCGGGGCGTGCTGCTGGAGGATCTCCCCGAGATTCTCGAACGCCTGAAGTCCGTGGGCATCACCACCCTGCAATCGGGCTTTGACAATCCCCGCAACGTGACCGGCAATCCCCTGGCTGGCATCGACCCCCACGAAATTCTCGACACACGCCCCTACGCCCAGGCACTTCAGGACTACCTGACCAATTACGGTCAAGGCAACAGGGAGTTTTCCAATCTGCCCCGCAAGTGGAACACTGCCGTGGCGGGATCCAGGGATAATTTCCTGCTGCACAACGACATTGTTTTCCATCCCGTGGAGAAAGACGGGGTGCTGGGATTTGCCGTCTGGGTGGGGGGTGTTCTCTCCTCCGTGCTGAATGCCTACGCTGTCCCGCTCAATGCCTGGATTCCCCTGGACCAGGCTTCCCGAATGACCGGGGTGGTCTGTGGTCTATGGCGTGACAACGGCGAGCGCAGCAAACGCCCCAAAGGTCGTTTCCGGTTCTATCTGGATGCCGTGGGTGTTGAGGCGTTCCGGGCCATGGTGGAGGAGCGCTTCGGCCCGCTGGCGCCTGACCCCGGATCCGTGTTTAACCAGCAGCCACGCAACCTGTACGGTATCCAGCCGCAAAAACAACCCGGCTTGAACGTGGCGGGTCTCCATGTGCCCGTTGGGCGTCTCGATTGTGGCGCCATGCAGGAGTTGGCCCGCCTGTCTCGAATCTACGGTTGCTCGGAAGTGCGCTTTACCGAGGATCAGAACGCATTGATTCCCGGCATCCCGGACCACAAGCTGGAGGCCTTCACCGCAGAGCCTTTCCTGCAGCACTATCCACTCCATCCCCAAGGCGTTGCGGCGGGGACGGTGTCTTGCACAGGCTCCAACTACTGTGGATTTGCCCTTACCAACACCAAAGACCAGGCCATGGCCACGGCAGGGGCTTTGGACCAGGCTCTGGATCTACCCCGGGAGGTGAAAATCCACTGGACCGGTTGTCCCAATTCCTGTGGCCAGGCCTACATGGGCGCCATTGGCCTCACCGGCACCAAGGCCAAAACCGATGATGGCATGGTGGAGGCCTACGACATCACCCTTGGGGGTAGCCAGGGTGTCCACCAAAGCCTTGGTGAGCTGGTCCGCAAACGCGTTCCCAAAAGTGAGGTGAATGCAGCCTTGAAAGAGCTGCTGGTGGAACACTACGGCGCCATACCAAAAGCCACTGCCGCAATCTGAATAACACAAGATTTCTTCTGGTAGCTCTAACAACCGATCCAATCTTTTCCTCATTGCTAACGTATCATGGCAAATTCTGCAAGCGAGATGGACTATGTCCTCCCCAATGAATTGGTAGATGGAATGATTGTCGCTGGCGGCAAGAAATCTTCTGTCAGCGCCAAGAACTTATTGTTGCGGGGATTTTATTCCGGCTCCATTCTGGGCTTGGCCACCTGTTTGGCCCTGACGGTGGCCAGGCAAACCGGTCTTCCCTTTTTGGGTTCCGTGCTCTTCCCCTTTGGTTTTGTCAGCATTATTTTGTTTGGCATGGAGTTGGTGACCGGCAATTTTGCCCTTCTCCCCATGGCCACCTGGGCTGGTAAAAGCACTTGGCCAAAAACGTTCCGCAACTGGATTTGGGTATGGATCGGGAACTTCCTGGGTTGTGCCCTGGTGGCCGTCATGCTTACCGTTAGTCTCACCAGTGCCGGCAATCTGGAGCCCACCGCCGATGGCGGCGTCTGGCAAGGTGTGGCCCAAACTATTATCAATCTCAACCGCAATAACGTCATCATTAAATACAAGGATTTGGGGGCAACAGGATTTTTGCTGGCCATCCTGCGGGGTGTGATCGCCAACTGGTTGGTGTGCCTGGGGGTCACCATGGCCCTGGTAAGCAAGAGTGTGCCTGGAAAACTTCTGGCCTGCTGGCTTCCCATCACCGCCTTCCAAACGTTGGGGATGGAGCACATCGTGGTCAACATGTTCCTGCACACCACGGGTCCGTTGTTGGGATCCGGCGTCAGCTTTGCCGACGTGATCTTCTGGAACTTTTTCCCCGTCACCGTAGGCAACGTGTTTGGCGGCATGGTGTTTATCGGTATGGTGTTTTACAGCACCCACCGCTCCCCTCTGGCCAGCTTGCCTGACGTCAAAGACACCAAGCTGGCCCGCGAGCTGGCCGCAGAGTTGGGCGCCCGTTGATATCAATCGCCCCGTTCCTTCACCATGATTACCGCCGAGCCTGTCCCAGGCGCTGCCGACGCTCTGGTATGGCAGTGTCTGGGTCAGCGCCCCTGCAATCTCACAGCGCCGGAACTGGCCCGGTTCTTTCACCCCGGCCGTCCACAGGAGTTGCGCCTGGCCCTGGTGGAACGCCTGGGCATGCACAATAAGCGGGGTCTACAGCCTTGCCTGGCGCTGATTGACCGTTACGGTCCCTTGCCGGAACTTCTCATGGCGCTGGGCATGACCCATCAGCCATCTGCCCGCGATGCACTTTTGCGTTACCTGGACGATCCCGGTATCGACCGCCTTGTCCTGCTCCGCTCTCTGGCCGGTTGGGGACGACAAGTACCCCTTCCTGTCATTCAAGAGGCCTTGCAGCATCCCGGCCAGGCCATGCGGCTAGCCGGGATGGACCTTCTCCAATTTCATGCCCGCCTGCTCACGGCACAACAACTTCTCCATCTCGCCGAACCCCTACTGGAGGATATCCGCCCCCCTGTGGCCATTGCAGCCATCCGTTTGCTGCAGCGCCGCAACGAGCCCCTGCTGGTTGGCCGCCTGGCCCAGGTGCTACAAGAGGATTCCCCGGAGCCGGTGTGGGAGGCAGCACTGCGCGCCCTGGGGTCGATCGGCACAACAACCAGCATCACCCTCCTGCTGGAGTGCTGGCTTGCCCGCCGTGGAATGCCTAAAGCCGTGGAATTGTTCCACCAACTGGGTGCCCAGTTCCGTCACCAGCATCTGCTGCGCCAGCGCCTGAGGCATTTGCTGCAAGAGGATAAGGTCACAGCCGAGGAAGTGACGCCCCTCCTGGCCGGGTTGGGTGGCGCCCCGGAAGACGTATCGGGATCTCAACCAGAGAGAGCATAGGCGTCCCTGCTTGTGCTCCGGTTTCATTTCTCTGGTCGTTGGCTTTCCTCCTGTTTTGGCCATTCTGCATGGACGATGCACGCCGACAGCCTGATGCCGCTTACCGTGATTCCGGCATCGGAGCGGTCCAGCGCCACCGTCGCCACATGTTTGCCGTCAACCGTGCATGGCGCCCGTGGCCCGTCGGTCGCAAACGCATCTACCGGGACATCTTCGATGGAATCGA
>MWLD01000082.1 GCA_002018045.1 Candidatus Synechococcus spongiarum LMB bulk15M | reverse complement strand
GGGCATTCCCGCCAGGCGGGCGGCTTCAATGCCGTAGCTGCGGTTTGCGCCACCTGGGCGCACCTGATGGAGAAATACCAGTTGGTCGTCCTCCTCAACCACAATCACCTGGTGGTTGGCCACGTTGCTCAGGTGACGAGCCAGATGGTTGAGCTCGTGATAGTGCGTGGCAAAGACGGTGCGGGATCCCAGTCTGGTGGCCAGATCTTCGGCTACGGCCCAGGCAATGGCCAACCCGTCGAAGGTGGCGGTGCCGCGGCCGATCTCATCCAGCAACACCAGGGAACGATCCGTGGCGTGGTGGAGGATGTTGGCGGTTTCGCTCATCTCCACCATGAAGGTGGACTGCCCTGCCGCCAGGTCGTCCACGGCGCCAACCCGGGAAAAGATCCGGTCACAGAGTCCCAGGTTTGCTTTCGTTGCCGGCACGTAACTGCCCATCTGCGCCAGAAGCTGGAGAAGTCCCGCCTGGCGGAGGTAGCAGCTTTTGCCACTGGCGTTGGGACCCGTGAGAACGATCAGGTCGGCGCCCTGGCGCTGGCCAAGGACAAGATCGTTGGCGACAAAGGCGCCCTGCACCAGGGTTTGCTCCACCACCGGGTGCCGGCCTGCCGTGATGGCCATGGCGCGGCTGCTGTCCACATCGGGACGGCAGTAGTTGTGGGTGGCTGCCAACTCCGCCAGACCCAGCAGGGCATCCAGGGCCGCCACGGCTGCGGCGCGATGACGAATGGGACCGGTCTGCTCCCCTACCTGCTGACGCAGAACACAAAACAGGTCGTATTCCCGCTGGGCCGTGCGCGAGCGCAAAGACAGGATGCGTCCCTCCCGCTCTTTCAGTTCCGGTGTGACAAACCGTTCCTCGTTGGCCAGGGTTTGGCGACGGATGTAGCGCTCCGGAACCTGGCGGGCCCGGCTCTTGCTGATGCTGATGAAATAGCCGAAGCTGCGGTGCAGGTTCAGGCGCAGGCTGCTGATGCCCGTGGTTTGCCGTTCCCGCTGCTCCAGTTGATTCAGCCAGGCTTTGTCTTCATCCAGGCGTTGGCGCATTTCGTCCAGACCGTCGTCCACCCCGTCCTGGATCAGCCCCCCCTCCAGCAGGGACAGAGGTGGGCTACCGACCAGTGTCTGTCGTATGGTCTCCATCAGTTCACCCAGAACCGGGTCCCGGTGGCGCAAGGGTTGGAAATAGGGACCGTGGGCATCACGGAGCAGGCCCGCCAACTGCTCCAGCCGCTCCAGGCCGTCCGCCAGGGCCGTCAAATCCCGCGCCCCTGCCGCGCCACTGGCTGAGCGCCCCGCCAGGCGCTCCAGATCCCCCATGGGGCGCAGCACTCGGCGCAGAGCCTGCCGCAGTTCGGGTGTTGTCACCAGCGTGGCAACGGTCTCCTGTCGTGCAGCAATGGCTTCGAGATCCACCAGGGGTCGTTGCAACCAGCGGCGCAGGCAGCGTCCCCCCATGGCTGTGAGGGTGCGGTCGATAGCCCAGAGAAGGGATCCCTGCAACTGGCCGTCCCGCTGGGTTTCCGTCAACTCCAGATGACGGTGGGTCTGTTGGTCGATCTGCAGGTGCTGGTCCAGGGAATAGGTTCTGGGCATGGCCAGGGGGACCGTCATGCCCCGCTGGGTGTCTTGTAGATAGTGCAGCAGTCCGCCGCAGGCGCCGAGGGCGAGGGGGAGAGTGTCCAGCCCCAGGCCGGAGACCCCCGCCAACCGGAAGCGCTCCTGCAACACAACCTCCGCCGCTGTGCGCTGGAATGCACGGCGGGGCACAGTCCCTACTGCCAGACCCTTGGGGCACCAGGGAGGCGGCGTCACGGTTGCCGTTTTCTCTTCGGAGTCCCCCCCGTGGGGAAGCAGCAACTCGGCCACCTGCAGGCGCAGCAACTCCTGATTCAACTGGCTACTGCTGCCCACCTGGGTGGCTTGAAACTCCCCCGTGGACACGTCCGCCACGGCAAATCCCCAGGCTGGACCATGGCTGTTGTCACCGGCAAGAACCGCAGCCAGCCAATTGTTGCGCCGGGCGCTCAGCAGCCCTTCTTCCAGCACCGTCCCGGGGGTGAGCACCCGGGTAATGTCCCGCCGCAAGAGGCCCCCGTTGCTGGGGGCGGCCTCCAGTTGATCACAGATGGCCACACTGCGCCCGTGACCCAACAACCGGGTGGCATAGCGCTCGACAGCGTGATGGGGGATACCGGCCATGGGCACCCGGCCAACGGTGCGTCCCCCTTCCTTGCCCGTCAGGGTCAACTCCAGCATGGTGGAGACGGTGACGGCATCCTCGAAGAAGCACTCGTAGAAGTCCCCCAGGCGATACAGGAGCAGGCGCTGGGGATGTTGACGCTTGAGCTCAACGTAGTGGCGGAGCATGGGCGTCAGGGCCAGGAAGGGCACCTGGCTGTGGTGACTCCAGCGGGGACCTTGGCTTACGGCCTCCTCACCGGCGTTCTGCTGGTGTTGCCGAGCGACCCTGGGAGCCTGGCGGGGAGCGGGTGATGCCGGTTCGGGGCTGGCGGCAGCAGCGGGGCCTGGAGCGGCTGCGACGGTTTCCAGGTCGGTGAAGGCCAGTTGTTGATTGTGCGGGGGTTCTGCTGCTGCGTCACCCATCTTCCCCGGCTCCCACAAGCTGTTGCGGATCGTAGGCAGAAAAGCGCAAGCGTACGGTTTTCATGGAAGACTGTTTTACGGAGTCTCCTATCCCTGCTGCGTACCCATGCAGATTCTCAACGTGTTCACTGTTTTCCTCCTGGTGGTCATGAGCTTTGCCATGGTGGTGGCCGTGCCGGTGCTCTACGCCAGTGGCGAAGACAGCGGTCGCTCCAACCGGCTCATTCTTCTGGGCAGTGCGGTCTGGATTGGCCTGGTGCTGCTGAATTGGGGTATGAGTGTCTTTGTTGCCTGAGAATCCAGGCTGCATCATCCAGGAGCAAACCCGCAGTGACCACGTTTGAAGGGAGCTTTTCCGCTCCGGATCTGGCTCGTGTCCGGATTGGTCTGGTGGTGGCCCGTTTCAACGATCTCGTCACCACCCGGCTGCTCTCCGGCTGTCTCGACTGCCTGACCCGCCATGGCATTGATACCAGCGAGACCAGTGCCCAACTGGACACGGTTTGGGTGCCAGGCAGTTTCGAGATCCCCATGGTGGCTCAACAACTGGCCCGTAGTGGTCGCTATCAGGTGATCGTTACTCTGGGGGCCGTGATCCGCGGCGACACGCCACACTTCGACGTGGTGATTGCCGAGGTGTCCAAGGGGGTGGCCAGTGTTGCCCGTGACAGTGGCATTCCGGTGATCTTCGGCGTTCTCACCACCGATACCCTGCAGCAGGCCCTGGAGCGGGCTGGCATCAAGAGCAACCTGGGCTGGACCTATGGCCTTGAGGCCCTGGAGATGGCCAGCCTGATGGTCGCGCTGTCGTCTTCTCCGTAAGCCGTTGACAGATGTCCCCTGCATGGTTCATGCTTGAAGGGCGAGTGTGGCGTTGCCCAGCCAGTTGCGGATGTAGCTCAGTGGTAGAGCATCTCCTTGCCAAGGAGAGGGTCGAGAGTTCGAGTCTCTTCATCCGCTTTATTCCAGATTCCAGGATTTTCAGGCTCCCTTGTGGAAGAGCATGAGGTGCTGCTTCCTCTCCTCATGGAAGCCCAGCCGCTGATAGAAACCCACCCCATGGGTTGTCATGGCATAGACCCGCTCGGCACAGCGCACAGCCGGCGCCGCCAGCAGACGGTTCACCACAGCCCGGCCCGCACCGCGGCCTTGCCAATCCTGGCGGACCACCACGTCCCAGAGCACAGCCCGATAGATCCCGTCGCTGGTGGCGCGCCCCACAGCCACCAGATCTTCCCCATCCCAGGTGCTGACGATCACGTCCGAGCCCCGCAGGCTACGGAGCAGACCGGAAAGGCGCCGCTCCCGACCCCAGAAGCTGTTGTCCAGAAACAGGGTCTGCAACTGACCGACCGGCAGGGAGTGCCCTTCCAGGACCCTTTGCAGGGGCGCCCGCAGCAGGCCAGGCAGCCGGAAGAGCCAGCGGCCATGGGAGAAACTGCGCAGTGTGCTGGGGTCTTTGTTCATGATGATCGCTGGCCCGGCCAAGGGGGTAACGTCTGGAAACCACAGGTTGGCGCCCCGGTCCGGATCGGAACCTGGTCTTGCCTGGAACAGGTTGCCCCCACAAGGGATAGCAATGGTAAGATGATTCTTTCAATGAAGGCGGTCTGTTGACAGCTCAGTCCACTGTCAAGACGCCTTTGCCGCCGGAGACGCGTGATGCTCAAGCTGCTTCTGGGTGATCCCAATGCCCGCAAGCTGAAACGGTACAAGCCCCTTGTGGGTGAGATCAACGGCCTTGAGGAGGAGGTGGCAGCTCTCAGCGATCAGGAGTTGCAGGGGCGAACCCGTGCATTCCGGGAACGCTTTGCCGACGTTCATCAGCCGGAGCAGCGTCTCGAGGTGATGGATGAGCTGCTGCCGGAAGCCTTCGCTGTGGTGCGGGAGGCGGGCAAGCGGGTGCTGGACATGCGTCACTTTGATGTGCAGCTCATTGGCGGCATGGTGCTCCATGACGGTCAAATTGCCGAGATGAAAACAGGGGAAGGGAAAACACTGGTGGCGACCCTGCCCGCCTATCTCAACGCTTTGACGGGACAGGGTGTGCATATCGTCACCGTCAACGACTACCTGGCCCGCCGTGATACGGAGTGGGTGGGTCAGATCCATCGCTTTCTGGGTCTGAGTGTGGGCTTGATCCAGCAGGAAATGAGCCCTGAAGAGCGGCAGCGTAATTATGCCTGCGACATCACCTATGTCACCAACAGCGAACTGGGCTTCGACTATCTACGAGACAATATGTCCACGGATCTTAAGGATCTGGTGCAGCGGGACTTTTATTATTGCATTATTGATGAAGTGGATTCCATTTTAGTGGATGAAGCCCGTACCCCTCTGATTATCTCCGGTCAGGTGGAGCGGCCTCAAGAAAAATACAAGGAAGCTGCCTCAATTGCGTCGCAACTGTTGCGAGCTGAAGGGATGACAAAAGACGGGGTAGAACCTGAGGGTGATTATGAGGTAGACGAGAAACAGCGCAATGTGATGCTGACGGATCAAGGTTTTGAGAAAGTGGAGAAGCTGTTACAGGTCAAGGATTTATTTAATCCAAAGGATCCCTGGGCTCATTATATTAACAACGCTCTTAAAGCCAAAGAATTATTCACTAAAGACGTCAATTATATTGTTCGGGAAGGTCAAGCAGTGATCGTGGACGAGTTCACCGGGCGGGTGATGCCGACACGGCGGTGGAGCGATGGCCAGCACCAGGCCATTGAAGCCAAGGAAGATCTGAAGATTCAGGCAGAAACCCAGACCATGGCCACCATCACCTACCAAAACCTGTTCCTGCTCTATCCCCGTCTTGCCGGCATGACCGGCACCGCCAAAACAGAGGAAACCGAGTTGGAGAAAACCTATAACCTTGAAGTGACGGTTGTTCCCACCAACCGCCCCCTGATTCGCAAAGACTTACCGGATCAGGTATTCAAGACAGAAGACGCCAAGTGGCGCGCCGTCGCCGATGAGATTGCCAAGGAACACGAGATGGGGCGACCCGTCCTGGTGGGCACCACGAGTGTGGAGAAATCCGAGCGGATCAGCGGTTTGTTGAAGGAGCGCAGCATTACCCACAACCTGTTGAACGCCAAGCCGGAAAACGTGGAACGAGAGGCAGAGATTATCGCTCAGGCGGGTCGCGCCGGCGCTGTGACCATCTCCACCAACATGGCGGGCCGGGGCACGGACATCATTCTTGGCGGCAACACGGACTATATGGCGCGCCTACGCATTCGTGAGGAGTTGTTGCCCCGGTTGGTGAACCCGGAGGATCCCCAACTCACACGCGGTGACGGACTGGGCATGCCGCGGCTGCAAAGAACGCACAACGAAGATTCAATCCACACTGACATTCCCTCCCCCACGGACTTGGGCAAGCCCCCGCGTTACAATCGTCTGAAAAATCGACAGTTGCTCTATAGTCAGCAGAAAGGTTACTGTGCAGGTTGTGACACATATTTCGAGTTCCGCAACTTGGAAGTCGATCATATCATCTCCCTCAAGAAAGGTGGAACTGACCATATTAGCAATCTTCAATTATTATGTGGAAACTGTAATCGCGTAAAAGGAGATAGAGGTATGGAATATCTGCG
>MWLD01000069.1 GCA_002018045.1 Candidatus Synechococcus spongiarum LMB bulk15M | reverse complement strand
CGGGCTTGACCCGGTGTTTCCAGCCCACCTCGATGCGGTAGCGCTCCATGTGGGCTGCCACCGGCCGGGACTGGCGTCGTGGGTTCAGGCAGGGTACGGGCTCTTCCGCGGAACAGGCAAACGGCTTGGCGCCCTGCACCAACTGGGCGAGAGCCGCGGCGATGTTCCGGACAGGCAGATCGTGCTCTGCGCTTAACTCCTGCACCAATTCCTCGAAGACGGGCACGTCGGCGCCGTCCAGCGCTTCAAGGACACGCTCCTTGAAGCGCTGGCGCCGCCGCTGATTGACCGTGTCGGCATCGGCGAATTCCATCACCTCGATTTGCTGACGGTTGAAGCGCTCAATGGCCTGAACCAGGCGACGCTCCCGGGGTGTGGCCAGCAACAGCGCCCGTCCCTGCCGCCCGGCCCGTCCCGTGCGGCCAATGCGATGGACATAGGCCTCGGCGTCCAGGGGAACGTCGTAGTTGATCACCATGGTGATGCGCTCCACGTCAATACCGCGGGCCGCCACGTCCGTGGCCACCACCACGTCCACACGGCCGGAGCGCAGCCGTTCAATCACCTGCTCCCGCTGGCTTTGCACCACGTCGCCATTGAGGGCCGCACAGCGGTAGCCATGGCCGTCCAGGGCAGTGGCCACCTCCACCGTCGCCTGCTTGGTGCGCACGAACACCATGGTGGCTTCACGGGCTTCCATATCCAGCACCTGAACCAGCGCCTGCAACTTCCGATTGGCATGGACCATGAGCAGTTGCTGGCGGATGCGCTGGGTATCGGCCTTGGACGTGGCAACGGTGACCTCGGCAGGATCCCGAAGAAACCTCCCGGAGAGGTGGCGCACCTCCGGCGGCATGGTGGCGGAGAAGAGCATCAACTGGCGCTCCGGGGGTGTCCGCTCCATGATCCAGGTCACATCGTCAATGAAGCCCATGCGCAGCATCTCGTCGGCTTCATCCAGCACCAGGACGTGCAAGCCGTCGAGGCTGAGGGTGCCTTGACGCATGTGATCCATGATCCGCCCCGGGGTCCCCACTACAACCTGGGCGCCCCGCTTCAGACCCTGGATCTGGGGACGAAAATCACTACCCCCATAGATGGGCAGAATCCGCGCCTGGGGTAACTGTGCCCCGTAGCGGTCGAAGGATTTGGCCACCTGCAGAGCCAGCTCCCGGGTAGGTGTCAGAACCAGCACCTGACAACAGCGTTGCCCGGCATCCAGGTTATGGAGACACGGCAGGGCAAAGGCCGCTGTTTTGCCCGTCCCGGTCTGGGCTTGGGCAATCAGGTCACGGCGTTGCAGCAGCAGGGGGATGGTCTGCGCCTGTACAGGGGAGGGCTGGCGATAACCACTAGCAGCGAGAGCCTGAAGCAGTTCGGCGCGTAAGCCGAAGCCGGCAAAGCCGGCAGCCGGTTCAGCAGCCGACAACACGAGGTCGGGTGTCATATGGGAAGAGACAAAGGGCTGTTCTGGGAACGACGACAACCCTTTGCCTGGCCTTCAGCAGCGTTGGGGGAGGCTGCTGCCGTTGATGGCAGTGAGCTGAAACGTCAATCCTGCCGACTACAGCAGTCGCATACAGGACGGGATCAGCGTATCACGCCGTAGCACCGCAGACGCAACACCTTGTGGCCTGCCGCTGACGATGTGCCGGTTACGCGCGCAGCCAGTGGGTCGTACCGTCGGGACGGTCAACGAGGGTGATCCCCCGGGACAGCAGTTCGGCGCGAATGCGGTCTGCCGTCGCGAAATCCCTGTTCTGCCGAGCCATGCATCGCTCCTGAACGGCTACAGCAACGGCGGCTTCGTCTCCGGGTACCGGCGCGGTCTCCGGAACCGAACGGGCTTCCAGCCCCAGCACCCCGGCCAACTCCACCAAGCTGCGCCAGTTCCCCTCCAACCCACGGTCCCGGGGCGCCACCTCCCCACCCCGCTGGAGGCGACGGGCCAGGGCCCGCAGAGGGCGCGCCAGGACGAACAGCACTGCCAGGGCGCCGGAACTGTTGAGGTCGTCATCCAGGGCGCTGGCAAAGGCCTCGTGCTGGTCCAGGCAGCGCTGGCGGGGATCTGTCCAGCCCAGTTGGACGCCATGGCTCTCCCCCAGTTCCAAGGCAACCTGTAATCCCTCCCAGCCGCTGGCGGCGGCGGCCATGGCTTCACGGGTGAAGTCCAGAGGTTTGCGGTAGTGGGCCTGGAGAACAAACAGACGCAGCGCCATGGGATTCACCCCCTCGTCCAGCAACGCCTGGATGGTGGTGAAGTTCCCCAGGGACTTGGACATCTTGGTCTTGTCCACGTTGACCATGCCGTTGTGCAGCCAGATGTTGGCCAGGGGGCGACCCGTCGCCGTTTCCGACTGGGCAATTTCGTTCTCGTGGTGGGGAAAGATCAGGTCCGCGCCACCCAGGTGCAGATCAATGGTGTCCCCGAACGCCTGATGGACCATGGCGGAACACTCGATATGCCAGCCGGGCCGCCCCATACCCCATGGAGATGGATAGCCGGGCTCACCGGGCCGGGACCGTTTCCACAGGGCAAAGTCGAAGGGATGGCGCTTCCTGTCCGTATCCGCCTCCGCCAGACGACCACTGGCCCCTTCCTGTTGTTGCTGGAGATCGCGCCCACTCAGTTTCCCGTACTGCTGCGCTTTCATTACGGCAAAATAGACGTCTCCATCGGCGGAATAGGCTGCCCCCTTGGCCTCCAGTCGGGTGATCATGGCCTGAATCCGATCAAGGCAACGGGTGGCCCGGGGGTAGTCGTCGGCCCGCAGAACGTTGAGGGCATCCATTTCCGCAAAGAAGCCGGTGATGTTCCGTTCGGTAACTGCCTCCACGCTGCTGCCTTCGGCTTGGGCCCGTTGGATAATCTTGTCGTCAATGTCGGTAAAGTTCTGAATAAACCGCACCGCAAAACCCTGCCAGCGCAAGTAGCGGCGCAGGAGATCCCAAACGATATAGCTACGGGCATGGCCAAGATGACAGGCGTCGTACACCGTGACCCCACAGCAATAGATGGAGACGGCAGGCGGATGACGGGGGATAAAAATCTCCGGGCGACCGGTGAGGGTGTTGTGGAGCCTGAGAACCACTGCAGAATAAGGGAGTCGCCGTCAAGGTAGGCTGTCCCGCCCCTCTTTTGCCAAGGCCTATCGGTTGGCCTGTTACCTGGGGGACCAGCCACTGGCCGGCAAAACCACTACTTGGCCTCCATCCAGTTGGATCCCGAACGGGCCTCCACGTGGAGGGGCACCCGCAACGGCAGAACGGTTTCCATGGTGTGCCGCACCAGGTCCATGACCTGAGCACAGGCCTCCGGCGCCGCCTCCAGCACCAGCTCATCGTGAACCTGGAGCAGAAGCCGGGCCGGCAAAGGCTCCAATACCTCATCGAGCCGCACCATGGCCAATTTAACGATGTCGGCGCTAGAGCCTTGAATGGGGGCGTTGGCGGCAGCGCGCAATTGCTGGGCTTCCAAGCCGCCACGACGGGCCTGGTCCAGATCGATGGACATGGGGTCACAACCCCGGTACCGTCCCAGCCCCTGGGGAGCAAAATGAAACAGCCGGCGGCGCCCCAGCAGGGTTTCCACGTAACCTTGGCTGAGGGCCAGACGCTCCTGGTGTTCCAGAAAGGCAAACACCCGTGGGTAGCGGCTGTGGTAGCGATCCAGGAAGATCTGCGCCTCGGAACGGGACACCCCGGTGGAACGGGCAAACCGCTGGGGACCCATGCCGTAGATCACCCCGAAGTTGACGGTTTTGCCCAGGCGGAGCTCTTCGACGCTCACCTCTTTTTTGTCCAGCAGGACCTGGGCGGTGAGCCTATGGACGTCATCGCCCCGGTTGTAGGCCTCCAGCAGCAGGGGCTCCCCACAGAGATGGGCCAGGATCCGCAGTTCAATCTGGGAATAGTCGGCGCTGATCAACTGCCAACCGGGCTCGGGAAGAAACGCCTGGCGCACCTGACGACTGAAGGCCGTGCGGACGGGAATGTTCTGGAGGTTGGGGTTGCTGCTGGAGAGGCGCCCCGTGGCGGTGACCGCCTGATTGAAGTCCGTATGCACCCGACCGGTTGTGGGCTCCACCAGGGCTGGCAGGGCGTCTACGTAGGTGCCTTTCAGCTTGCTGAGGGTGCGGTGCTGCAGGACGATACTCACCACCGGGTGGTCTCCCGCCAGACGTTCCAGCACCACGGCATCCGTGCTGTAGCCGGTTTTGGTCTTGCGGGACTTGCGCCGATCCAGTTGGAGCGTCTCGAACAGAATTTCCCCCAACTGCTTGGGGGAGGCCAGGTTGAATGGGCACCCTGCTGCCCCATGGGCCTGCTGCTCCAACTGCTCCAACTGCTCCGCAAGTTGCTCCGAGAGCGTCTGCAGATAGCCGCAGTCAACGGAAATGCCGGTGGCCTCCATCCGGGCCAGCACCGGCTCAAGGGGCATCTCCACTGTGGTAAACAGATGTTCCAACCGGCGACCTGTCGCGGCCAGCGCCCGGCGCAGGATGGTGGCGAGGCGGCGGGTGAGATGCACGTCCATGGCGCAGTACCGGGCCGCATCCTTCACCTCCACAGCCGCGATCGTCTTGTGGGTGCCCACCAGCTCCCGGTAGCTGGTGGGAAGAAAGCCGAAGTGGCGCTGCGCCATATCGCCGAGGCTATGGCGACCCGCGGGATCCAGCAGGTAGTCCGCCAGGAGGGTGTCCATGACCACCCCATCGAGGCGCAAGCCATGGTGCAGAAAAACGAGACGGTCGTATTTGGCGTTCTGCAGGCATTTGGGGTGTTCCGCACTGGCCAGCCAAGGCGCCATACGGGACAGCACCGAATCCGAATCCAGTTGGGGATGGGTGTCCTGGTGCCCCAAGGGGATATAGGCCATGTCGTCCTTGTTCTCTCCCCAACAGATACCAATGCCCACAAGTTGCGCCTGAAAGGGATTGAGGGATGTGGTTTCCGTATCCAGGGCCACGGGTTCCGCCGGATTCCTGGACGCCTCCAGACGTGCCGCCAGCGCCGCCAGCGCCGCCTCCGTGGTGATCAACCGGGGATGGAGTCGGGGACCAGGGGGGATCGGGTCACTGCCGTTCAGTTGAAGGCGTTGTGAATCTCCACCGGTTTCATGGTCGGAGTCGGGGCGGGCCTCATGGGGCTGCGCCTTGGCGCGGCCTCCAAAGCAGCGGCGAAACGCTTCCAGTTGCCGGCTCAGGCTTTGCAACTCCAACTGGTGCAACCGGCTGGCCAGAGCCGTGGCATCCAGGCCCTCCAAGGCAAGCTGGAGTGGCTCCGCCAGCGGCACGTCGACACGGATGCGGGCCAGTTGGCGGGAGCGAAAGGCACTGTCTCGATCAGCGTCCAGTTTTTTCGCCAGACTGGGCTTGACGGTCACCAGAGCGCTGTAGATGGCGTCCAGGTCTCCATACTCTGCCAGCAGGGTGGTGGCCGTTTTGGGGCCGATGCCCCGCACACCGGGAATGTTGTCGCTGCTGTCACCGGTGAGGGCCTTGAAATCCACCACCTGGTGGGGGGCGACCCCCAGTTTCTGCCGCACTGCCGCCTCATTCACCAAACTGATGCCCTGGCCCCCATAGGGTCCACCGCCCATATAGAGACAGGCCACGTCCTTCCGGTCGTCCACCAGTTGAAACAGGTCGCGATCTCCGCTGAGAATGCGCACCCGCCAACTCTGTTCCACAGCATGACCGGCCACGGCAGCGATCACATCGTCGGCCTCGAAGCCGGGGGCTATGCAAACAGGAAGCCTCAGGGTCTCCTGGAGCAGGTGTTGCAAGTTATGCACGTCCTGATGGAACTCCTCCGGTGCGTCCCCGCGGTTGGCTTTGTACGCCGTATCCAGTTGGTGGCGGAAGGTGGGCTGGCCCGTGTCAAAGGCGATGACCACCCCCTGGGGTTGCAGGTCCTGGGCTGTCTCCAGCAGCGCTTTGAGGAAACCGTGGGTCACGCTGGTGGGGATGCCACTGCTGGTGCTCAGTCCCCCGTTGCGCTTCGCCAGTGCGTAGTAGCTGCGAAACGCCAGGGAGTGGCCATCCACCAGCAGCAGAAGGGGTGCGTCGGCCATGGCGAGACAAAAGGGCAAGACCACAAGCCTGTCATGGGCAGCGCAGCATCCATGGCAAACCCGATCAGTCCGGAGAGGCTGGCGGATTATGGAGCGCCGCCCAGGCCTGGGCGGCAGCGTCCTGCTCTGCCTGGCGACGAGACGAACCGCGGCCATGGCCCAACAGCTCGTTCGCCACAAACACCCGGGCTGCAAACCGCTGGGGGTGACCGTGGACCGGCTCCACCTCTTCGGTGACGTATGTGGGCAAGCAGCTATGGGCTGCCTGGCTCCATTCCTGGAGCGCTGTTTTCCAGTGATGGCGCTCAGGGTGGCTCAGCAACTCCTGGACCAGCGGCACCCAGTGGGACTTCAGCCATGGATACAGTAGTTCCCGCAACCCGTCCCCTCCAGCAAGCCGCAGGGCTTCATGGAGGGCGCCGAGCAAGGCTTCACAACTTCGCGCCAGGATGGGTGTCGTTGCCGTTGGGTCGCGTCGGGCTTGCGCCCCCATATGGATCAGGGGTTGCAGGTCAATGGCCTGGCCCAGACGAGCCAGTTCCCGGTCGCTCACCAACTGGTTGCGCAGGCGGGACAGCTCACCCACGGATAGATCCGGCCAGTGATGACGCAGCAGGCTGGCGGCCAGCAGGCGGAGCACGGCATCCCCGTGAAATTCCAGCCGCTCGTTGTCCAATCCCAACCCTGCGGAGCGGTGGGTCAGGGCTTCCTCCACCAACGCAAGCGCTGGATCGTCGCGGAGGGACTCCAGGCCGAGGCGCTGGAGCAGGGCCTGGAGCAGGGCCTGGCGCCCAGGGCTGAGGGAAGAGGGTGGAAAGCAGGACATAAGCCGGGTTCTGTTCCTGGGGAGATCTCCATGGAATGGCTCCCTCTCCAGGGGCGACCATCTGTCTAGGACCTGTGTTACCACAGGCCTCAAGCGGCATGTCTAAGCAGAACGGGCACATGGCCAACCTTTGTTCTTTGCCTTGCTCCCGGCTGGGGTTTACCGAGCCAGCACCTCTCGATGCTGCTGGTGCGCTCTTACCGCACCTTTGCACCCTTACCTGTGCCTGGGCAAAAGCCGCGGCCATCGGCGGTGTATTTCTGTGGCACTATCCTCACGGTCACCCGCACTGGGCGTTACCCAGCAGGCCTGGCCATGGGGGAGCCCGGACTTTCCTCAGCACGCACCGAGCGGACTCGGTCGTGCCGCGGTCGCCTCGCCTCCTTTCCACGACTATTCTATGGAGTAAACTGGTTCTATGCTTTTGGTGTAACGTCCCTGTGACGTTCCGAAGCTTCTGGGGCTGTGGCTCAGTTGGATAGAGCAGGGCTTTCCTAAAGCCAAGGTCGTGGGTTCAAGTCCCTCCAGCCCCGTCTACCCCATGGGAACCGTTGCCAAGGGTCCGGATGGCGTTACACTGGAACGGTTAGCGGGTGAGACCGTGACCCAGCTTCATGCTCTGCGCCTAAGGCTGCTGGTGCAGCAGGAAAGTAACCGCATCATCCATGAGCAGGTTGAGGAGTTGGACCTCTCGGTGGTGCAGGCCCGGAGCCTCTGTTGGCTGGCTCTACTGGCGGAGGCCCACGAGGAGCAGGCCAGTGACGCGGAACAGCGCGGAAACATGGAGCAGGCCATGGGATGGTTTGCGGACGCCATGCGTTTGCGGGATGTAATCCAACTGGTCAGTTCAATTGAAATCCCTCTGCCTGAGGAGATTCCGCTCCCCCATCACAGCGAGCACGAGCACTTTGGCGAAGATATGCCCCATCTCAAGTAGTCCCGGTCCCGGCCCGGCAGTCTTCGGAACGTCCGAAATTCTCCCTTCCCACTGCCGGAAATCCGGTTTTTGGCCGGAACGTTGTCTTTTCTGTCAGAGTTTGGCTGTAAATCTCGTTTCTTTGCTAGATTAAGACGAGTTCCAGTTGGAAATCCGCCTGTGCCATCCGAGGAATTTTGCCAGTGTCCGGATTGTAAGCGATTCTATCGAGAGCATGACCGCTTGATCCGCGAATACCCCACACTGCGACACCAACAGGAGTTGATCTGGACCTCCCTGCAATCGTTCCGTACCCTGACGGTACGTGTTCTGGAGGAGATGCAGAAGGAAGCAGAAGCCCAAGCAATTGCCTGTGGAGATGGTTCAGCCGGTAGCCAGGGGATGGGGAAGAAGCATTCCGTCATTGCCGAGCTGGAGAACGTCAATGCCTACCTCTTCTCCGTAGAGGCACTGCTGGAGAGAATCTTCACTGTCAAGTTACCCGAATCCGTGGAATGCAGGTTTCGGGAAGTTTCCGGTGAATTGGCCCCTGATCCTCTCAACTCCGACCGTTTGCGCCTGAATCGCCTTCTCCACCAAACGCCGGATCTGGCCGAGTGCGACAAAAACGAGGACACGGATCAGGGCTAGGCCATCATCGGATTTCAGCGCTGTCCTCGGAGAGGACATCCCACGGGTAAGGTTCTCCCTTGTGGAAGGAATTGATGAAAGATCCGAAGGCTGAACAGAATCGGTTGCCGGAGAACAACCTGACGGCCAAGCCTTGAGACAAGCCGGAAAGCCACACGCTCCGGGCTTGCTTACGCTTCACCCTCCTTGTTCACGTCGTTGATGCCGCTGACGGTATCCGAAAAGCTATATCGCCAACGGACAACCATGACCATGGTGGCGCAGGGGAACGGCGGAATGCTTTGTCGCCATGGTGGGTACACTGACGACAAGCTCCTTGTCTGGTCAATCCCTACTCCATGGTGCTTCCACCCCCTTCTCCCTCCCTGCTGACGGACTGGATCCAACCCGGCGCCCTGTTCACCGTTGTATTCGGGCTGGCTGCCTTCTTCTGGAAAGAGATGAAAGATCTGCGGGCCGAGATGAAAGACCTGCGGGCTGAACAGAAAGCCGACCTGAAAGATCTCAAGCTGGAGCTCAAAGCGGAGTTCAAGGCAGACGTCGCCCAACTGAGAGCAGATAACGCCGAGCTCAGGGCAGATAACAGGGTCTTGAGCGACAAGCTGGATCGATTGCTGGAGAACAGCCTGACGGCCAAGCCGTGAGACGGGCCGGAAAGCCACGCGCTCCGGGCCTGCCCATGCTGGGCTACCAACGCTTCATCCTCTCAGTTTCTCCGACACGCCTTCAAGCCGCCGGCGGTATCGGGTCCGGGCATCCTCCTGGACTTCCATGTACGCAAGGTCAACTGTTGATGCCCATGTCCACGTCGACAGTGGCAACGTCCGGGCTGGCAAAAACCTGGACGTCATGCGGGGTATGAACTCCGCCTGTATGCACCTGATTGTCCTGGACCCTTCCTTCAATTCCAACCGCCACTACGAAGCCCCCATCGGCAGTACATCCGCCGCAGCCGCATTCAAGGATGCCTGGACCCTGGATGACGTGGACGTGTGCGAGCACGGTGAACCGGCCGAGTTGAATCGCATCGTCAGAGCCGGTTCAAACCGGGGAACTCGGCGCCGGATCCCTTCCGTGGTTGTGCGACCGCCCTGGTGGCGGCAGACCGACTCCAGCGACAAGCAGGCATTGATATCTTTTGCCGTTGGCCATCAAGCTGGTGAATGAACGCATTGCCGAAGAGCGGGGTCCATGGGGTGGCGCCACCGCTTTGGATGCCCCGCCCAAGGGCACGGATCCTGGCCATCTGCCCAGCTACCGAACCCACCGTCATCGCCTCCATGGTGAGCAGGAGGGCATCTGTGCAGGATGCGACACCCATTTCCCTGGCGGTACGGACCACCCGGACAACTTGCAATTGCCGTGTTCCGGCTGCAACCGCAGTAAGGGGCGGCAAGACCATGCATGGCCGAATGGCGACACGGCATTCGCACCAAGAACGGTAGCGACAAGTTTGAAGGAAAATGTATACTCTGCGTTCCTGGACGAGAAGACTCTGTAGTTTGCGGTAGCTTAATTGCCAAGCAGCTTGGAGGCGATGATGAAACGGGATTGTTTTGGCTGGATGCTGGACGGAATCGGCCGTTCCAGTCTGTTGGCCCCTGATCAGGAGGTGGATCTGGGGCGGACTGTGCGTGCCTGGATGGACTACCCCGGTGGACCCGAGAAGGCCCCTGCCGAGGTTTCAGAGGCAGGTCTTCAGGCGCGGGGAGAAATGATTCGCTCCAACCTTCGCCTTGTGGTTCACTTGGCCAAGAAATACCGAACCCGAGGCCTACCTCTTGAAGACCTGGTTCAGGAGGGTAGCTTTGGCCTGCAACGGGCCGCGGAAAAGTTTGATCCCACCACCGGATATCGCTTCAGTACATATGCTTACTGGTGGATTAAACAATCACTGCAACGGGCGGTGAGCCAGCAGGTTTCCAATATCCGCCTTCCGTTCCATGTGGCGGATCGCCTGGCCCGACTCACAGCCTGCACGCAACGCCTCACGCAACAGCTTGGAAGGTCCCCCAGCCTGGAGGAGGCGGGTCTTGCCATGAACGAGACCAAGGAGCAGATTCGCCAGTTGGAGCAGACGGCACGGTTGCTGAGCGGGGCCAGCCTGGATGCCCAGGTAAAAAGCGAGGACGACAGCAGTTCCCTTGGCGAGTTGATCGAAGACGAGCGCACTCAACCCATGGATGCCTTGGAGCAGGTGGATGTGTTGACGCAGATAGAAAAGCTGATGGATACTGCCAATCTCAATGCACGGGAGCGGCAGGTGGTCAAGCAGCGCCATTGTCGCAATCAACCTCTGCCGTTTCAAGGGATTGCCGGCAGCCTGGGCCTCAGCCGCGAGCGTATACGTCAGATCGAGCAGAACGCCATGCGCAAGCTACGGCGGGCCGCCCGTGGCGGATACCCCCATTGCCAACCCCGTACAGTGAAACGGCAATCTGCCGCACCGCGCCCGTTGATCAAGAGCGTGTCACAGCTTGAACCCTCTCCTCCCCATCCACACACCGCAGATTGCGGCCATGACCTGGAACGACTGAAGCAGTACAAGCCATGATCCCCGAGACCCGGCACAACGACATGGGGAAGGGCAAAGAGATGGAAGCTGGTCCCGTTCTCCTGCCACAAGACAGTAGTCAAGCCCAATGACCGCTGGAACCAATACCTTGACATGGATGCTTCAGAGGATTTCGCAGTTTCGGCTGTTGACCTCCGAGGAGGAAACCGGTCTGGGCGAGATCGTCCATACATGGCGGAGCTACCCCGGTGGGCCGGAGTCTGCTCCAACCAAGTTGCGTGAGGCAGGGCTTCAGGCTCGGGAGCAAATGATTCAATCCAATCTCAGACTTGTCGTCCATCTCGCGAAAAAATATCAGGCCCGTGGCCTTCCCCTGGAGGATCTTGTTCAAGAGGGTGCAATGGGCTTGCAGAGGGCGGTGGAGAAATTTGATCCTTCCAAGGGCTATCGCTTTAGCACGTATAGCTACTGGTGGATTAAACAGTCTTTGCAACGGGCCATCAACCAGAAAGCCTCCACCATTCGTTTGCCGTTACACTTGGCGGATCGCCTGGCTCGCCTGGCGGTCACGGTGCAGCGGTTATCCGACGCGCTGGGGCGATCCCCCACGGTAGCGGAAGTGGCTGAGGTCAGCAAAGAGACCCGGGACCAGATCCGTCAACTACGGCGCACTGCCCAACTGATCGACACGGTGAGCCTTGAGCAGCAGATGCATGCTGATGGAGACCCGATTCCCCTTGATCTCCTTGTTGACGAGCGCCCCCAGCCCATGGACAAACTGATGCAGGCCATGGAGAGCGACTACCTGGCCACGCTCATCGGCACTGCTCGGCTGAGGAACCAGGAATGGGCTGTGGTGCGGCAACGCTACTGCTTGAGTCCGCGCGTCACGTTCCGGGATATTGCAAGACAGCTAGCCATCAGCCCCGAGAACGCTTTACAGATCAACCAAGTCGCACTACGCAAACTCCGTAGTGCCGTGCGAAGGATGTGAACCGGGTCACCGTTCGATGTTGTGGCTGCCCCTAGCGGCTCACCGGCTCCGGAGCGTAAGACGGGCAAAGGTCCGCCAGGCCGCAGCGGCCACAGGCTGGTCGCCGTGCCTTGCACACGGCACGGCCATGGAAAATGAGACGGATGGACAGCAGGTCCCAATCGGATTGGGGCAGCAGGGCCATCAACTCCACTTCAATACGGGCCGGATCCGTTGCCGTTACCAAGCCGAGCCGGTTGCCGAGCCGCCGCACATGGGTGTCCACCGTGACCCCCGCATTGAGGCCATAGGCTGTGGCCAACACCACGTTGGCTGTTTTGCGAGCCACTCCGGGGCACTGCAGGAGCGCCTCCATCGACTGGGGCACATGGCCCTGGTGGCGCTCCAACAACAGACGCGACGTGCCCACAATGTGGCGGGCTTTGCTGCGGTAAAATCCTGTGGAGCGCACATAGGGTTCCACCTGCTCCGGCTCCACAGCGGCAAAGCTGGCGGCATCCGGGAATCGGTCGAACAGGGCTGGTGTCACCCGGTTCACCCGCTTATCCGTGCATTGGGCCGAGAGGATGGTAGCCACCAGTAACTGGAAGGGATTGCGCCAATCCAGGGAACAGCGGGCTTCCGGGTAGAGCTGGCCCAGCTTTTGAAAGATCGATTCCACCCGCTGGGGGCGTGGTGGCCAGTCGGGGTTCTCCCCACCTGGCGTCAACGGGGTAACCACGATTTGAGGATGTCGAGTTGGGAGGTATCACGGACCATTAACACGCCCACCAGTCCCAGCAACAGGGCAAATCCCAGACGGTTCACTGCCAAGGTCCACCGTTCCGGCAACGGCTGCCCCCGCAGGCCTTCCCAGAGCAGCAGCACCATCTGGCCCCCATCCAATGCGGGCAGGGGCAAGGCGTTCAGCACGGCCAGGTTGATGGAAATCAATGCCGTAAACAACAGCAGGCTGGCCCCACCTTGCTGAGCCAACCGGGCGCCCACCTCCACAATGCGTACAGGTCCCCCCAATTGCCGGGCTGTGGTCTGAAAATGGGTCAGTAGCTGGCCATAGCCTGCCAGGGTATTGGTCGTGATGGTCCAGAAGCCCTGGCTTGCCGTGGCCAACCATTCCCCCACGCCCTCTACAGGCCGATAACGGCTCATGCCATAGGGTTGAAGTTGGGTACCGATTCGGCTGGTCCCCTCGTCAAGGCGTGGGGTCACCTGACGCTCCCGTGGGCCGTCGCCACCGTCCAGTTGGAGGGTCAGGGGCATGTCGGGGTGGGTCTGCACGGCGGTGATGATGGTTTTCACGGCCTCATCCCCCTGTCCCAGGGGCTGGCCATTGACGGCCACCACATGGTCCCCCGGTTCCAGTCCGGCCACGGCAGCGGGGGAATCAGGGCTGACTGCCGTCACCACAATGCCTGCAGAGGCGGTGATCCCATCGGGCACGCCATACATGGCCCCCTGGGCCAACAGCACCACCCAGGCAAAAATCAAGTTGGCCAGAACCCCTGCTGCAATCACCAGAGCTCGCTGGGGAAGGGGGCGATTCCGAAACAGATCGGGATCTTGCGCATGAATCTCTTCCTCGGTCTCGCTATCGGGGAAGGCCACGTAGCCGCCGATGGGAATGGCCCGCAGGGCAAACCGAATCCCGCGGCGGCGCCAACCCACGAGCACCGGCCCCAGGCCGATGGAGAAGCTGCTCACCCGAATCCCCTGGCATGTGGCCGCCAGAAAATGTCCCGTCTCATGGATGGCAACGAGAAGCCCGAGCACAGCCAGGGCTGCCAAACTATGAATCACGGCGGCAACAGCATGATTGCGCCATTCTGCCCTTTGCGAAGGAATTGTGGAGCGAATCCAGGCGGATGCCGTCTTGGTGGGAGCCGGCATGATGAGCGCAACCCTGGCGACACTGCTCCAACAGTTGGAGCCAGGGCTCACGGTGGTGATTCTGGAGCGGCTGGGGCGAGTTGCCGCCGAGAGCAGCGCCGCGCTCAACAATGCCGGCACTGGCCATGGGGCCAACTGCGAGCTCAACTACACCCCCATGGATGCCCATGGTCGGCCCAATCTTCACAAGGCTCTGGCCATCAACGGGGCCTATGAGCAGAGCCTGCAATTCTGGGCCGCGCTGGTGGAGCAAGGTGCGCTGAGCTGTCCTGGAACGTTTCTTCACCAGGTACCCCACTACAGCCTGGTGTGGGGAGAGGAGGATGTGGCGGCTCTGGAGCAGCGGCAGCAGCGTATGGCGGCCCTGCCCCAGTTTGCGGGCATGGTCTTCAGCCGGGATCACGCTGCCCTGCGGGACTGGTTGCCCCTGGTGATGGAGGGCCGCCCTGGAGAGGACGTCATGGCCGCCACCCGCTATGGACGGGGAACGGACGTGGACTTCGGCGCCCTCACCGAGTCCCTGTTGAGCTGGCTTCAGCGCCAGCCTGGGGTGGAGTTGCGCCTCAACCACGTGCTGCGTAACCTGTGCCGCGGATCCGACGGTCTCTGGCATCTGGACGTGGATCACGGCGGCAAGAGGGTTCAGGTGGATAGCCCCTTTGTGTTTCTTGGCGCCGGTGGCGGCACCCTGCTGCTGCTGCAACGGGCTGGTCTGCCGGAGGCGCGGGGCTATGGCGGTTTCCCCGTCAGTGGTCGGTGGCTGATCTGTCAAACAGCGCCGCTCATTGGCCGCCACTGGGGCAAGGTCTACGGCAAGGCCCCCATGGGTGCGCCCCCCATGTCCATGCCCCATCTGGACAGCCGTTGGATCAGCGGCCACCGCGGCCTGTTGTTTGGCCCCTATGCCGGCTTCAGCAGCAAGTTTTTGAAGCACGGCTCCCTGCTGGATCTACCAGCCTCCGTGCGCCCCCATAATCTGTTGCCCATGGTGAGGGTGGGTCTACGGGAACGCCACCTGGTGGGCTATCTGCTACAACAACTGCGCCAAGGTTCCAGGGAGCGGCTGAGCGGCTTGCGCCGCTTTCTCCCCCAGGCACGGCCCGAGGACTGGAACCTGGCGGTGGCGGGTCAGCGGGTGCAGATCATCAAACAGGAGCCCGGCCGTGGGGCGCAACTGAAGCTGGGCACGGAGGTGGTGGCGGCAGCCGACGGCAGCCTGGCAGCCTTGCTGGGAGCGTCGCCGGGGGCGTCAACTGCTGTCAACATCATGGTGAACCTTTTACAGCGCTGTTTTCCACAACGGTTCCGGAGTGGCCACTGGTCCCAACGGCTGGCCCGGTTGCTGCCCTACGACCCGACGACGACGGCCGCTGCTTCTGCCGCTGCCCTGGGCCAGTGCCGCCAGCGCTGTGACGCTATTTTGGGTCTGACGGAGGTGTGATGACGTCGCAGCCCATATAGCGTTGTAACGCCTGGGGGATGGCCACGGAGCCATCGGGCTGCTGGTACCACTCCAGTAGGGCAGCCATGGTGCGACCAACAGCCAGGCCGCTGCCGTTGAGAGTATGGAGGAGGCGATTGTGCTTGCCTTCCTTCATGCGGATGGAGGAGCGGCGCGCCTGAAAGTCGCTGCAGTTGCTGCAACTGCTGATCTCTCGATAGGCGCCCGCTCCGGACAGCCACACCTCCAGGTCATAGGTGCGGCAGGCGGAAAACCCCAGATCGGCGGTGCAGAGTTCCACAACCCGATAGGGCAGCTCCAGTGCCTGAAGGACCGCTTCCGCATCAGCGGTCAGTTGTTCATGGGCTGCCTCGGAGGCATCGGGATGGCAGAACCAATAGAGTTCCACCTTGTTGAACTGGTGCAGGCGAATCAGACCACGGGTATCTCGGCCATAACTGCCCGCTTCTCGCCGGAAGCAGGGGCTGTAGGCCACGTAGCGGCGGGGCAGATCCGTGGCTGAAAGGATTTCATCGCGATGCAAGCCCGTGAGAGGAACCTCCGCTGTGGGACTCAGCCAGAGATCGTCTTCAGCACAGCGAAAGCTTTCCTCGGCAAATTTGGGTAGTTGGCCGGAGCCGGTGAGGCTGGCGGTGTTCACCAGCACCGGGGGTAGTACTTCCATGTAGCCCCGGCTGACGTGCAGATCCAGCATGAACTGAATCAAAGCCCGTTCCAGGCGTGCCCCCGGGCCCAGCAGCGTGACGAAACGACTCCGGGCAATGCGTGCAGAGCGTTCGCTTTCAAACAACCCCAGCGTCTCGGCCAGTTGCCAGTGCTCCAAAGCTGCCGGGACCGACCTGGGCTCCCCCCAACGGCGCAACTCCACGTTGTCGACTTCACTACGGCCATCGGGGCAACGGGGGGAGGGCAGATTGGGAAGGCGCAGCAACTCCTGGCGCAACTCTGCCTGTAACGCTTTCTCCTCTTCCTCCAGGGCAGCCACCTTCGTCTTGATTGTCCTACCCTTTTCCTCTAAAGCTTCCGCTAAAGCACGTATGTCCTCCATTTTCTGGTCAACATCTCCTGGTAACCGACGGCTCTCCACATTCCCTTGCGGCTCCTGATCGGTCGGAGATTCCGGCTGCTCCTCAAAGGAGACCGGATGCTTGTCTTGTTCCGTCATCAGCAGCCTGAACTGTTGTCCCACTTGGCGGCTAATCCTCTTACCTTCGGCTTGCAGTCGAGTGCGCCGCTCCGCCAGCGTTTGCACCTGCCGGGCCCGCTGATGGAGCGCGTCAACATCCACGGCAAGACCACGACGGGTCAATTGCGCCACCACATGGTCAGGGTTCTGGCGAACAAGGCGTGGGTCAAGCACAGCGGTGGTCCATTGGCGCTTTCAGCCTAAGCAAAGCCTGTGCGCCGCTCTATTCTGCGTTCAGAGCACCTGCACCACATCGCTGATTTCCGGGATCATCTCCCGTAGCTTGCGTTCAATGCCCATCTTCAGGGTCATGGTGCTACTGGGGCAACTGCCGCAAGCTCCCTGGAGACGCACCTTGACGATGGGGCCATCCAACTCCACCACCTCCACGTTGCCCCCGTCCGCCAGCAGGAAAGGCCGCACCTCGTCCAACACTTTTTCCACGTTGTCTTTGGTGAGGGCCATGGTGTCCACGGTCATTGGGATTTGGCATCAACAGACTCCACTCTAGCGTGAGACCCGATGGATTACGGCCCATGGACCTGAAGCGGGAGAGAGGCATCACCCCTCCCGCTCACAGCGGTATCCGGAAGAAGGCAGGAGACGACCTTCCGGAAATCCACCCATGGCGTACTTTCACGAGAAGGAAGACGTTGGCGCCCGTGAGCAAGAGATCCGAACCTGTCCAGATTCAGGATCTGTGCCACAGGTCCCCATACGGGCCTCTGGCGATGGGATACCCGGCCAGGGAAGGTGACCAAGCGGTTGAAGCCTTCAATCCAACACGGAACAGTGCCGATTCGGAGATCGGCAGGACACAATAAAGTATGGCAATCTCTGGTGAGTCTGCCAAGTTCATGCCCAACACGAGTTTTGCTTGCATTGTCCTCTCGTGTCCTGAGATTCATGAATCCTCCTTTGCCCTTTCGCACCCGGCGCGGTCTTGCATCGGAACAACTCACTGTCAGGAGCCTTGCAATGTCTTCGGGATACTCGCTGGCTGCCATGTCCTTGCAGGGACCGCCTGCCGAGGCCAAGTTGACAGGTCAGGACGAGGATGGGAAGAGTCGAGGAAGAACTCCAGCTCCAGCCCATCTTCGTGCGTGGTGAGACGTCAGGTGGCCCGGTTGATCCCTACGCAAACCCGGAAGCTCCCTACAAAGTTGACGACTCAGCTTCGCCAAAACTGACGGAGCCCCTCTTGAACACCCCTCAGGACTGTTCAAGCCATATTCGTGGCTACCGTGCCCATAACGACATTTGCATGGATAGTTTACGGGATCCTGGTATCACCCTGCGGAAAACGTTTACAACAGAGCAAATTGAGATCTTGTTGGGTCCCAGCTCAACCATTAGTGGTCGCGGTATCCTTGGAGGATCAATTAATAGCATTAGCAAAATGCCAAGTGAAACTGAATTTACAGAGTTAGATGCAAAGATTGATACAACAGGAAGCAATCGATTCACTTGATGTGAACAACGGGCTGAATTCTTCTCTGGCAGTGCGTTTCGATGGATTCATTCACGATGGCCGGGTTTCTGGTCGTGACGAGATCTTTGATAAGCGTTATGGACTTGCAACATCTGTGAGTATTCAGCCCACTGATCTGATAAATCTTACTTTGGATTATTACCATCTCAATACCAATTCTCTACCTGTCTGAGGTTTCCCTTATGATGCAGCGAACAGAAGGCCTTATGATGTTGATCGTAGTAATTTCTATGGAGTAAAAGACCGGGACTTCCAAAAAACGACAGCAAATATTGGAACACTTCGATTGGACTATGATACTTCTAAAACTCTTGTAATGAATGCACAGTTCCGCCATGGTGTCACAACAAATCATTATCTCCTGACAGTTCCGGGAATTCGAGAAGTTGATCCTGAGCAGACAACATCAACAACGAGTAGAGGCAGCGTCGTTCCACCTGGCAAAGTTCTTTATGATGAATTTGGCTGTGCAGGTGTCTGTGTCAATGTTCGTGTCCTCAATCGGGATTTTCGTAATACATTTATAGGTGGTCAGGTTAATTTCCAAAAGGATATTGACTTGAATGATGATCACCATACATTGATTACAGGACTTGAATTAACCAAAGAATGCGACCCTCGGTTTGCCAGTCCTTTGAAGACCCTGTTGCGGCTGGTGCGTGCAGTGTGGGAGACTGGCAGCTTGGTGCTGTCGGCAAAGCAGTCCCGCTACTCCTGCTTCAGGCCATACAACCGGAAGTGCTGGAAATCCTTGACGGAAGACGTCCAGGAGGGGCAGATGGAGCCTCCGGAAACGTCCCCTTGACGATGCAGTTGTCCAGCAAGCCCTGGCAACACAGGATAGCCTGCGATTTCTGATGTGTTCCTTCCATAACCTGGACAACAGGCTCGACAGGCGCATCGATGCGGAGAAAGCCGAAGTCGAAGCCAGCGAAGAGGGGCAGAGGGCTGAAATCAAGGAAACAAGGTTCGAGATCGGGGCACTCGACAACACGCTGGAACCGTATTCCGGAAGGCTGTATTGCAGCAAACCTGATTGCGGTAAAACGGGTCGTTGTTCCCACAGTTGGCCATGACCGCTGAGCACGGCACTGCTTTCGAGATTGTCCAGGACTCCCTTCCAGACCAGGGCATGACTCGGTTGGTTCACTGTCCAGCCTGTGCAACCGCCATGGCATCCGTGCAGCGTCTCGGGATCCGCGCCTTTTCCCTGTTCCTGGATGGTCCCGGACACGGCAACACGGCAGGCCGTCGTGGCTAAACGGCTAGGATGAGTCGAGGCTGGAATTGGCCATGATTGGCTGGATGGAAGGGGAGGTGCGCCAATTGTGGCAGCGCGGCGCTCGCCAGGGGGTGCTTCTGGTTTGCCATGGCATTGGTTACGAGGTGGTGCTGCACCAGCGCTTTCACAGCCATGTAAGGGGACTGCCGCAACAGTCGGACGGTTTCCCGCAACTGGCCCTGTTCACCCACTTGCAGGTGCGTGACGATAGCTGGTTGCTCTTTGGCTTCGAGACCGATGCAGAGCGGGAGTTGTTTCGTGAACTCGTCAGTGTGAGTGGTATCGGTCCTCAACTGGCTCTCGGGTTGTTGGGGTTTTTCCCCTTGCCCGAGTTGGTGCAGGCGCTGGTGCAGGCGGACCTCAAACGCTTGAGCCAGGCGCCGGGGGTTGGGCGACGTAGTGCAGAGCGGTTGGCGGTGGAACTGCGCCGCAAGCTGGCCGAGCGCTTTGGCCAGGGAGAGGAGGTGGCGCTGATGGATGTTGCCCCGTTGCCCACAGGAGCGCTGCGGCAGGATGTGGAACTGACCTTGACGGCTTTGGGCTACGGTCCCGAAGAAGTGCATCAGGCGCTGGCGGCAGTGGCTATGGATCAGGATGCCGGGAACTCGGACGACTGGATTCGTGATTGCTTGCGTTGGCTGGCCTGCCGCCAGCAAGGCCATGGGTGACGGTGCTGTATGCTTTTACCCCAATCCCATTTCACGCAAGGATTTCCATGGCCCTCACGGTGGCCACGAAGCAGGCCCTGATTAACGACTACCAGATCCACGGCACCGACACGGGTTCGGCGCCGCTGCAGGTGGCCATGCTGAGCGAACGCATCAATCAGCTCAGCCGGCACCTGCAGCGCAACAAGCAGGATTACGCCTCCCGCCAGGGACTGCTGAAGATGATCGGTCGCCGTAAACGACTGCTCAGCTACATCCGCCAGCGGGACGAGGGGGCGTACAGGGAATTGATCAAACGCCTGAAGCTCAGAGGCTAGTGCCATGGCCACTGCTGAACCTGAACCCTCCAAGGGGTTTGGTGGGTCGGAGAACGTCACAGGGGAAGCGCAGAAGACGAGTCCCCGGAAGGGTCCGGTGGGGAAAGCGGCTCCGCAACGTTCTGCCGTTCCCGATCACGTCTCCAAACGGATGGTGCGGCGCGTTCTCCTGCTGAGCGGCGCCCCCACCCTGTTGGCCATGGGAGTGTTTGTGCTCAGCTACGTCCTGATGAGTCGAGGCATCGTGCGCATTGAGCCCGTTGTCACCATCGGGGTGTCGGGTGTGTTTTTTGTGTTGGGACTGTTGGGCCTCAGCTACGGCGTGCTGTCCGCCAGTTGGGACGATGCGCCAGGTTCTCCCTTGGGGTTGGAGCAATTCGGCAAAAACCTGCAACGGCTGCGTATCTCAAGCCGCACCATGAAGCAGGGGCGCTAACGGCAGGCGGCCACCACCATGGCGATGGCGCCATGGACCCTCTCAGCGCTGTTCCGAGACCTTCTCGTTGCCCAGCTTTCTCTGCCGATAGGCCCAATAGCCGGCAGCGACGACCACAGCCGCCAAGGGAACTGCGGAAAGCAGGAGCAGGATAGCTGCAGTGAAGTCTGTATACATGGGAGATGGTCACGCAGGTTCGTTTCTATTTTGCCGTCCCATGCCTCATCCGGAGGCCGGAGCAGCCCTTGATCCGCTGTCTTGATACATTGTGTTTAGAACGTGTTCAGTAATCCGTTGGCCGTTCCTCCTAAGCCAGGACCTTCATGAGGGACTCGCGGCGCGCCTCGAACTGTGCCTGGTTGAGTGCCTTGACCGTTGCATCGGGATCGCAGACACGAAACTGGTGACCAACACGCACATAGCGTTGATCACTCTGGTCGCGCAGTTCAAGGACCACCGGGCTTTTGGCCGGAACCCGCTCCTGGCCACTTTGACCTTGTAGACACGTGCGCAGCTTTGTCTGGTAGGCAAGATCACCGGCAAGTCTGGCCTCCAGCTTCACCAGAACCAGGTTCAGGTCCTCTACGACAGAGCAGTCGTCAATGATCAACTGCACCTGCTCGTCACGGCGATCCACAGTGGCCCACAGTAAAAGGCGGGTGTCCTGATTCAGGTGTTGACTCAGTTGGGCATAGGTTTTTGGAAACACCACCGCTTCGCAGCTTCCGCTCAAATCCTCCACGGTCAACACTCCCATGGGGTCTCCTTTGCGGGTGGTGACGATCTTGAGCGCCGACAGCATGACAATGGCGCTTACCTTGCGTTTGTCCGGCAATTGATCCAGTTCGGCCAGGCTGACGGGAGCAAGCAGGCGGGCGGGCTTGAGCAGCGGCTTCAGGGGATGATCCGAGAGGTAAAAGCCCACAATCTCCTTCTCCAGGCGCAGTTTCTGGCGCAGGTCATATTCCCGGGTAGCCGGAGCTTTGGGCGCACGCTCCAGGTGTGTGATGGAAGAACTGGTGGCGGCAAGATCAAAGATGCTCCCCTGACCGCTGGCCCGGTCTTTGGCCCGGTCGCTGGCCCAACTGACCACCAACTCCATGTCAGCCATCAACTGGGCCCGATTGCCCTGAGGCTCAAGGCCATCAAGGGCGCCACTGTGAATGAGGGCTTCCAGAGCGCGCTTGTTGAGCAACCCCATGGGCAACCGGTCACAAAGATCAGCAAGGGACTGGAACGCCCCATCCCGGCTACGGCTGGCCAGGATTTTCTGAATGGCTCCTTCTCCCAGATTTCTCACAGCACCCAGGCCAAAACGGATCCGCCGGCCAACGGGCGTGAAGTCCAGGCCTGATTCGTTGATATCAGGCCGCAATACTTCAATCCCCATTGCATTGCAGTTGGCAATATAACGCTGTACCTTGTCGCTACTTCCGGAATTAACCGTCAGCAGAGCTGCCATATAGGCAACAGGATAATTTGCCTTGAGATATGCTGTTTGATAGGTTACGGCACCGTAGGCTGTTGAATGACTCTTGTTGAAACAGTACTCAGCAAAAAGAACCATCTGATCGAACAATTGACTGGCGATACGTTCATCCACGTTATGGTCTTTGGCACCACTGGTGAAGATGGTGCGATGTTTTTCCATCTCCGTTATTTTCTTTTTGCCCATGGCTCGGCGCAGCAGGTCGGCCTGTCCCAAGGAGTATCCCGCAAGATCCTGGGCAATGCGCATGATCTGCTCCTGGTAGACCATAATGCCGTAGGTCTCTTCCAGAATGGGCTGAAGCTTGGTATGGACAACACGAGTGTCTTCACGCCCATGCTTACGGTTGATAAATTTGGGAATGAGTCCTGCGTCCAGCGGGCCTGGTCGATACAGGGCCAGGATGGATGAAATATCTTCTAACGAGGACGGTCGTAGGTCACGCACAACTTGGCGCATGCCACTGGATTCCAACTGGAAAATGCCTTCCAGATCCCCTTTGGACAACAAACTATAGGTGGCCTCGTTTTGCTGGGGAAGATTATATGGATCGAGCTGTTTATCTTGGGTTTGTTGAATTAACTCTATGGCTTTGCCAATCATGGTCAGGGTTTTCAAGCCCAGAAAATCCATCTTGAGAAGTCCCATAGACTCCACGTCGTCCATAGGGTATTGGGTAATCACCTGACGCTCGTTGCTGTACTGCAGGGGCACAAGCTCGTCGAGGGGATCTGCAGCAATTACCACACCAGCAGCATGGACGCCATAGGTTTTGTTGGTTCCCTCAATGCGCAGGGCCAGATCAATCCAGCGCCGCACTTTCTCATCTTTGTTGTATTTCTCTCGAAATTCCGGCACTGGGCTCTCAGGCCCGATCATGACTTGGAGCTTTGCAGGTTTTCCGCGAAACACAGGAATCAACTTTGCAAGCCGGTCTGCGTCCCCATAGGGTATGTCCAGAACCCGGGCCACATCTTTGAGAACTGCTTTGGAGGTCATGCGGTTGAATGTGATGATTTGAGCCACACGATCAGTTCCGTAGAGATGGGTGACGTAGTCAATCACCTCGCTGCGGCGTTCAATACAGAAATCCGTATCAATATCAGGCATGGACTTGCGCTCGGGATTCAGGAAACGTTCGAACAGAAGGCCATGGTGTACAGGGTCGATACTGGTAATTTTCAGGGCAAAGGCCACCAGAGAACCTGCTGCAGAGCCACGGCCAGGGCCGACGGAAATTTCCTGAAGGCGCGCAAAGCGGATGTAGTCCCACACCACCAGGAAGTAGGTGGGAAATCCCATGCGCTCAATGATCTCCAGTTCCCGTTCCAGTCGCTCCGCGTAGGTGCTGTACTTGGAGATAACGGCATCCCAGTTGGGCTGCTGAAGACGCTCTTGAAGGCCATCACGACTCACGTCGCGGAGATGGTGAATCGGCGTGGTCTGCTCAGGCAAAAGCGGAAAATTCGGCATACGACATTTGCCAAGGATATCGTAGTCTTCCACCTTTGCAGCCACAGCCAGGGTATTGGCCAGAGCCTTCGCAATCACCTCCGGCTCCAGGTGATCCTGAAACAAGTACGCCATCTCCTCTGGCGACTTGAGATACTCCGTCCCTGTATAACGTAGCCGTTTCTCGTCTGTCACCATCTTGCCCGTGAGAACACAGAGCAGGGTATCGTGAGCCTCCACATCTTTATTGCTCAGGTAATGGGCATCGTTTGTTGCAATGATCTCAATACCGAGCTCATGGGCAATTTTGACAATCTCCGTATTCACAATCCTGTCTTCATGGGAGCCATGGTCCTGGATTTCCAAGTAGAAGTCATCTCCAAAGCAATCCCGATACCAGGTGGCCACCGCGCGCGCCACATCCAATCGTCTCTGTAAAATTGCTTGTGGAATTTCACCCCCAAGACACGCCGTGGCAATCATGAGTCCTTCTTTGTGCTTTTCCAATAAATTCTTATCAATACAAGGTCGACTAAAGATTCCCCTGCCACGCATTCCTTCCAGGTGGCTGATGCTGGTTAGCTTGACCAAATTACGATAGCCTTGATCATTCTTTGCCAGTACTACCAAATGATAACGTCGCTCTCGTTTTTGCTGTGGTGCTGCAATAGAGCCGTTGATGATATACATTTCATTGCCGATAATCGGTTTGATGCCCGCTTGGCGGCAAAGTTTCAGTAATTCAATGGCTCCATACATAACCCCATGGTCGGTGAGGGCCAAGGCGGGCATCCGTAGCTCCTTGGCACGCTCCACCAGTTGGGGGAGTTGAGAGGCTCCGTCCAGGAGGCTGTAGTCACTGTGGTTGTGCAGCGCAACGAAGCTCACATCAGGCGTTGCATAGGTCCGGGAATGGTAGGGCCAATCACGGGGTCGAGAACCCCTCAACCGCCAGAAGCAAAAACTGTCCCAAGGCCCATGAAGCCGATGGGGTCTCCGTTCATCCCGTGATTACTCGTACACTGGCGCCATGGTCTCAGTTGCATCTCTCAATCCTTGGTGGGCGGGACTGCTGGTGAACGGGGGGCTGATCCTTCTGGTTCATCGCCTGCCGGTTCTCACCGTCCGAGGCTGGTTCCATGGGGGGGCGTTGGGCACCGTGCTTTGGGGAACCATGGGCTGGCCTGGCTGGCTAATGGTTGTCCTCTACCTGGTGTCGGGTTCGGCGGTGACCCGCCTCGGCCTCAAGCAAAAGCAGGCGCTCCAGTTGGCGGAAGCCCGTGGGGGGCGTCGTGGTCCACGGAACCTCTGGGGATCTGCGGCAACGGGCTTGAGCCTGGCTGTGCTCATGGCCATGGCCCCTGCCGGGGCAAGGCCGCTGCTGACCTTGGGCTTTGTGGCCAGTTTTGCCGCCAAGCTGGGGGATACATGCAGCAGCGAGATCGGCAAACGTTGGGGGGGACGCACCCTGCTCATGACCACCTTCCAACCGGTGCCGGCAGGAACGGAGGGGGCCGTCAGTCTCACCGGTACGGTCGCCGGCGTAGTGGCCGTTGTCCTCTATACGGCACTGGCACTGGCACTGCTGAGGCCGTCCATTGGTCCCGGTCCCTTGGCACAGCTTGGGCTCCTGGGCGTCGCAGCCACCATGGCCACCATGGTGGAGAGCTGGATTGGGGCCACATGGCAAGGGCGCGTCCCGTGGCTGACCAATGAACTGGTCAACGCTGTTCTCACCACGGTGGCCGCCCTACTGGCCATGGGCGCTGCGGTGGGGATGGGCTGGCACTGAGTTGCAACGGCGCCGCGCTGGGCGCGGGTAGGGATGCTCGGTCACCATGGGTCCGAGTTGATGCTGAAGCTGCTGCAGAATGCCATGGAGCCGTCGGCTGATCACCCGCATACTGACGCCTTCCCGCTGCGCCAGCTCCCGATGGCTCAGCCCATCGCAAACACGCCACTTGAGGAGCCGCTGTGCATCCGCTCCCAGGCGCCCGATGAAGTAGTACAGGTGGGCATAAAGCTCGGAGTTGTCATCCTCTTTGAGTTGTGCGGACAGCAGATCCACCAGGCGTGGGGATTCGCCCTCGTCGTCCGGGCCAAGGACACGTTGATCCAGGCTGGAGAGCCGTAGCGTACGCTTCGCCTGACAGGCCTGTTGCCACCGCACCGGGGTGACCTCCAGTGCTGCACAAAGCTCCGACTCCGTGGGGTATCGGCCCGAGCGGTTTGCCATGGTCTCCTGGAGTTTGATGCCACGGGAGTGGAGTTCCAGCAAGCGGCGTGAAACACGAATGGGACTCACATGGTCCCTGAGATAATGAAGAATCTCACCACGGATGAGCGGAACGGCAAAAGAACTGAAGGCATAGCCGGTGTTTGGATCAAAGCGTTCCACGGCCTTGATTAATCCCAGATGGCCAATCTGGACCAGATCGTCAAAGTCCAGACTGCAACGATGTATCATACGACTAGCCACCTGCTGAGCCAGGCGGCTGTTCATTTGAACAATACGATTGCGTATATAAGAGGTATCACAATTTTGACGACGACTCAGGATCAACACAGTAAATAATTGACGTGTCTCCGTGACGACGTCACCCGTCTTAGGGGATGGCATGAAAGCGATGCAAGCATATTTACGGTCTACGAATGTGGAGCCAACAGCATCCTCCCAAATGCTGAAAACTCATCCTCTAAAAGATGGATTTTTAAAGCCTGGACAGAAATGCCTCCAACCGTTCCAACCCACGCTTCAAGGTGGGTATGTCCGTGGCGAAGGAGAGGCGGACGGAGTGGTCATCGCCAAAGGCGGCGCCGGGTACGACGGCCACACCGGCTTCCGCCAGAAGGCGCTCGCAAAACACTACGGAACTCATGTTGGTGGCTGCAATGTTGAGAAAACCGTAGAAGGCGCCTTGCGGCGCCAGGCCATGGACGTGCTTCATGGATCCCAGGGCCTGGAGTAACACCTGGCGCCGCTGGGCAAAAGCCGCCACCATCGTATGTACGCACTCCCGTGAGCCACGGAGCGCCGCCAGGCCCCCGTATTGGACAAAGCTGCACACGTTGCTGGTGCTCTGGCTCTGGAGCGCCGCGGCTTTGCGCAAGACGGATGGAGGACCCGCCAGGTAGCCCAGCCGCCACCCGGTCATAGCCCAACTCTTGGAAAAGCCGTTGACCACGAAGGTGCGCTCCGCCAGGTCCGGGGCCACGGCTCCAAAGCTCACGTGACGGCTTTGCTCATAGAGGATGTATTCGTAGATCTCGTCACTGACCAGCGCCACGTGGGGATGCTGGCGCAGCACACGGGCCAGTTCCGCCAGCGCCTGCTCCGGATAGACCGTACCCGTCGGGTTGGCGGGGCTATTGAGCACCAGCAGCCGCGTGCGGGGCGTGATGGCCGCCGCCAAGGCCGTACCGCTGAGTTGGTGGTTCCGATCCTGGCGGGTGGGAACCGTCACGCAGCGGCCACCGGCCAGGTGGACCATGGGGGGATAGCTGAGCCAATAGGGCGCTGGAAGAATCACCTCGTCACCGGGATCCAGCAGCACTTGAAAGAGGGTGTACAGCGCTTGCTTGGCGCCGTTGCCGACCATGATTTCATCCGGGCCGTAGGTCAGCTTGTTGTCCTGTTGAAGCTTGTTGGCGATGGCCTCCCGCAGGGAAGGTTCCCCTGCTGCGGGACCGTAGCGCGTGTGTCCGGCCTCCATGGCCTTTTCAGCGGCCCTGCGAATGAAAGACGGTGTCGGGAAATCCGGCTCACCGGTGCTGAGGCTGCAAATGTCTTCCCCCTGCCTTTGTAAGTCACGGGCCTTGGCGTTGATGGCCAGAGTCAGGGAAGGCTGGAGTTGCTGGGCTCTCTCGGCGAGCTTCATGTGTTTTCGCGACCATATGGCGTGACACGTGTTTTCAGTATAATCCGGCCGTCCCCACCACCACGAAATCGTTCATGGTTGAGGATGTCCATCCCTATGGCGCAGGGCCACGCTGTTGCCTGGTGTTGGCCAGCGAGAATCCCCATCACCTGGCTGGCTTTTACACGGATCTTTTTGGGGGTGAGTCTGTCACCACTACTCCGGCAGGGGCCGTCACCGTCCATCTGCCCACGGGAACGGAGATGGTGCTGTACCAGCGCTCGCACACGTGCTCACAACTCCGGCAGAGCAATGGCCTGGCCCTCTGCCTGCGCTGTGCCGACCTGGAGGGGACACGCCAACGGGCCGTCAGCCTGGGCGCCAAGGTGTTGAAGCCTGTCCGCACGGAAGCGTTCGGGCGGGAGCAATGGCTGCTGGATCCGGAAGAGAACCGTGTACTGCTGTGGGAAGACCCCCCCACGGACTTCATGGAACCCGCAGCCTAAACTGGGTCCATGAGCACCCAGCGTAGCCAGCTCGATCTTTTCTCTGCGGGCGCAGTGGTTCCCCGAACGGGAGAAACCGCAAGCCAGGGCCGGAATAGCCTGGAGGCACTGACCAGGGAATGTCTGGGCTGCCGCCGCTGTGAACTGGCTGCCACACGGACCCATGTGGTCGTCGGTCGTGGCAATCCCCTGGCGCGGCTCATGCTCATTGGGGAGGGACCCGGCCAGCACGAAGATGAAACGGGGTTACCCTTTGTGGGGCGCGCCGGTCAACTGCTGGATCAGATCCTGGCCAGCGTGGGGCTTGACCCGGAGCAGGACATCTACATCTGTAACGTGGTGAAGTGCCGCCCTCCCGGCAACCGCAAGCCCACACCTGAAGAAACGGCCCACTGTCGTCCATGGCTTCAGCGCCAGATCGAGCTGGTGAACCCGGCTGTGGTGCTGCTGGCAGGATCCACCGCCATGACGGGGGTGCTGGGCATCAAAACCGGCATCACAAAGATGCGGGGACAGTGGATTGAACAGGAAGGCAGGGCCTATATGCCCGTCTTCCACCCGTCGTTTCTTCTGCGCAACGCATCACGGCAAAAAGGGCAACCCAAATGGCTCACCTGGGAAGATTTCAAAACCGTACGCGCCCGCCTGGATACACTGGAGACAAGTGCCCAAAGCAGTGAAACCCTTCATTGATCCCGCCGCCGGGGAGCTGGTGGTGAGTTGGGACCAATACCATGCCCTGATCGAGCATCTGGCCCTGCTCGTTCACGACCGCGGCTGTCCCTTCGACCAGGTGGTGGCCCTCTCCCGTGGTGGCCTGCGTGTGGGGGACACGCTCTCGCGACTCTTTAACCGACCCCTCGTGGTGATGGCGGCCAGCAGCTATGGGGGCATGAACGGTCGGGAGCAGGGCTGTGTGCGCGTAGGGCAAAGCCTGGCCCACACGTGTCCCTGTCTTGGAACTCGCCTTCTGCTGGTGGACGATCTGGCGGATCGGGGCCACACTTTGCGCGCTGCAACCACATGGCTGCGCCAATCCATCAACCCGGACTCCCTCACCACTGCCGTGCTCTGGCTGAAACGGCACAGTGCCGTGCGCCCCGACATCTGGGCCATGGAGTTGCCGGCCAGTCCCTGGATTCTCCAGCCCTTCGAGCGTTACGAACAACTCACACCGGCGGCCTTGCTGCGACAGACCACAGGTTCGCTGATGTGAATCGGCTACGCCATAGCCTGGCAAAGGCTCATGACGCGAGGGGAACCGTTGTGGGATTTTCCAGGGGGTCTTTCAGGTTTCGGCCCAGATGTAACGCTTGAGCTCAGAGGGCCGGGGTTCCGGGGCCGCAAGCGCAAATTCCACCGCATCCGCAACCCGGGCTTCCTCCTCCTTGTCGATGGCGGCCAAGCGCCCGGAGCTGGCCAGGCCATGGCGGGTCAGTTGGGCCGACAGGGCGGCAATGGGATCCCGTTGCGCCCAGAAGGTCTTCTCCTGCTCATCCCGCAACTCGTCCGGATCCGCCAAGGAGTGGCCACGGTAGCGATAGGTGAGACACTCCAACAACGTGGGTCCTTCGCCGGAGCGGGCCCGTTCAACCGCACGCTGGGCCGCAGCGCGGACGGCCAACACGTCCATGCCGTCCACTTCCTCTCCCACCATGCCAAAGGCTGCTGCCTTGCGGTAGATCTCCGGATTGCTGGTGGCCCGATCATGGGCCATACCAATGGCCCACTTGTTGTTTTCAACAACAAAGAGGATGGGCAACTTCCAGAGTTGGGCCATATTGAGACACTCGAAGAACTGTCCGTTGTTACAGGCGCCATCTCCAAAGAAGGCAGCGGTCACGGCATCACTGCCGGTATTGCCCAGCACGTCGCGACCGTAACGACTGGAAAAGGCGGCGCCCAGAGCCACGGGGATTCCCTCACCGATAAACGCGTAACCCCCCAGCAGGTGGTGTTCTTTGGAAAACAGATGCATGGAGCCGCCACGTCCCTTGCTGCATCCGGCTTCCTTGCCAAAAAGTTCGGCCATCACTTGCCGCACAGGCACACCCACGCTCAAGGCATGCACGTGGTCACGGTACGTGCTGCAAACCCAATCATGCTTCGGTCGCAGAGCCTGAATCACACCTGTAGACACAGCCTCCTGGCCGTTGTAAAGATGGACAAAACCGAACATTTTGCCCCGGTAGTACATCTCCGCACATTTGTCCTCGAAACAGCGGCCCAGCACCATGTCTCGGTAGAGGGCCAGCCCCACGTCCTGCGAGAGATTCCCGACACGGGTCTGCCGTCCAACCTCACGCTGTGCGCCATGGGTCGTTTCTGCCAGTTCCTGAACCATTTTCGCTGCCTGCTGCTGCATGATTGAACGACACAGTGAATCCTAAGCGCCCGCTTCACAGGCAAAAATCAATCAAGGGAGACGCTGGCACACGCAACAGTTGGTGACCTGCTGTTCCGCTATGATGCCTGTGCTCGACTCCACAGCGTAACGCTACAAACACGCATCCACTGAAGCGTTGATGTGAAGCTGCCTCTTGACCACTTTCGCTTGCTTGGGGTCACGTCAGGGGCCACCAGATCAGAAATTGAGCAGGCGCTCGTTGAGCGTCTGAGGAACCCGCCGTCCGAAGGCTACGCCCCGGAGACACTGGATGCTCGCGCCGAACTATTGCGAGCCAGTGGCGCTTTCCTCATGGATGAGCAGCGTTACCAAGCCCATCAGCAGCAGTTGAAGACCACTCCTGACGAGGGCGGTTTTGCCGGGATCGAGCTTGAACCCGACCAGGAGACGGCTGCCCCTCTGCTGCTGATGGAAGCCCAGGAGAACCTCAAAGCCTTTGAACTGGTCCTGGAGTTGTTGTCTCGGCGAAGGGAAGCGGCAGAGTCTCACGGCCGTCAGCAGACGGATCTATTGCTGATGGCTGCCCTGGCAGCACGCCGCGCTTCACATCGGATGTGGACAAAGCGCCTCTATGACCAATCCGCACAAACCCTGGAGCGCGCCATTCAACTGCTGGCAGACCATGCCTCCCAGGCCAGGCGCAAAGCAATACTGGAAGATGATCTGAACAAAATTGCCCCGTTCCGCATCCTGGATCTCCTCGGCACGGACTCTTGCAGTGCAATGGAGCGGCAGCGGAGTCTCAGCAGCCTCAAGGCATTGATTGACCAGCGTGGTGGTCTGGATGCAGACGATGACGAGCAACGCTCCCCCATCCTGTTCCAGGACTTCTTCAAGCAGATCCGTCCCTGCCTGACCATCGATGAGCAGTTACAGCTTTTTGAGGGCTACAGCCGCCAGGAAGGATCAACCGCTACTTTTCTCCTGGCCTACACCAGGGCAGCTATGGGCTTTCAGCGTCGCCAGCCAGCCCACATTGATGCAGCCCTGACCGCCATGGAGGCCGTGGAGGCAGAAGGGCTGGAGCCCGAGAAAGCCTGTTTGCTGTTGCTGCTGGGGCAGCCGGATGCAGCCCAGGATATGGTGCAGTCCTGCCAGGATCCCCGCCTCTGTCAGTGGCTTGCATCTTATCCATCCACGTCCGACAGCCTCCTTGGCTTGTGCAGATTTTGTAGCCAGTGGCTGGAGCAGCATGTCCTGCCCTGTTATCGGGATGTGGATCCTCACACCAAGGTTGATCTGGACGCTTATTTCCTGGATCCCGAAGTTCAGCGCTACATCAAGGAAAGGGATTCTCGCCCGGCACCACATCATGGGCCGTTGGAGAGCAGGCCCAATGGAAACGCAACGACAAAAGAAACAAAAGGCCTTGACTTGTTCACCCCCGCCCCGCCCGAGCCCCGACCTCGGCAAGCACGACAGCGCGAGTCCTTGTCGGCGCCACCTCCCGCCCCCTGGCCCGACGTGCCCCGGTCATCCGGGTCCCTGGGGGTGGCGCCCTCTCCACAGGTTTCAGGTGAACGTCCCGGCGGCGCCAGACCTGCCGCCGGAGATAGCAAGGTGGCGGATGCCGATCCCGCCTCGCCGCCACGTCAAACCCTGTGGCCCCTTGCCACAAAAAGTGCCCTGGTGGTGGGTGTCGTCACGATTCTGGTGGTCCTGCGCCCCTGGTCCCTGCTGACCACAGCCGGGACGCCGAACCCGCCGCCGCGTCCGTTGTCTCCTCCGGATGAAGCGGTCGGCAATGATGCCACTCCCCTGCTGCCGTCTTTGGCAAACACTCCAGTCCCTTGGGATCATGTACAGCTTCAGAGGGTGCAGGAGGCCGAGGTTCTGGATCTTGTGGGTATCAAAACCCTCCTCCAGGCTTGGCTCGACGTCAAGTCCGCCGTGCTCGCCAACAGCCCCACCACCCGGATCGGCCCGGAAACGCTGGATGCACTGGCGCTGTTGGCTGTGCCTGGGCAGTCTACGGCCGTACTGGATCAACACCGGTATTTGCGGGAGCGCGGCGAGCAGCTACAAGTTCGCACCACACTGGATGACGTGTCCCTGCTCACCCGGAGCCCCAGCCAGGTGAGTGCCCGTGTTGTCTTGAGTTATACCGAGAGCACACACAATACCGAAGGACTCGCCACAAACACCTTTGGGCCAACAACTTTAAGGAACGACTATACGTTTATTCGCGGGCAACAGGGATGGAAATTGCTCCGGTTTTCTCCTTCGCCACCCTGAAGCTCGTACCGCATCAGGGGATCCCCACCGACAACACCGACACAAAACCCAACTCTGATGCACCCTAGTGTGGAGTTCCAGCCCTGTTTGCTCCATGTTCGAAGAACTCAGCCAGCGCTTTGAAGCCGCCGCCAAGAGCTTGCGGGGCCAGGATAAAATTAGCGAGACCAATATCGAGACGGCCCTCAAGGACGTGCGCCGGGCCTTGCTGGCGGCAGACGTGAGCTTGTCTGTGGTGAAACCCTTCCTGGCCACGGTGCGGGAGCAGGCCCTGGGTGCAGAGGTGGTGCGTGGGGTGAGTTCCGACCAGCAATTCATCAAGCTGGTCCATCAAGCACTGGTGGAGGTGATGGGTGGGGCCAACGTCCCTCTCGATCAGCCGCCCTCGGGTCCCGGCATTATCCTTCTGGCAGGGTTGCAAGGGGCCGGGAAGACTACGGCAGCAGCAAAGCTGGGACTCCACCTGAAGGAGAAGCGCCTGCGACCTTTGCTGGTGGCTGCCGATGTGTATCGCCCTGCAGCCATTGATCAACTCCATACCCTGGGTAGCCAGATTGGTGTGGACGTGTTCAGTCTTGGCCCGGAGGAACGGCCGGAGACGATTGCCTCGGCAGGTGTGCGCAAGGCTCGGGACGAAGGCTTTGACATGGTCTTGGTGGATACCGCCGGTCGCCTGCAAATCGACGAGGAGATGATGGCCGAAATGGTGCGCATCCGTGCCGCCACCAACCCCCATGAGGTCTTGCTGGTGGTGGACGCCATGATTGGCCAGGAGGCGGCTGTACTGACCCGCGCCTTTCACGAGAAGGTGGGCATCACCGGCGCAGTCCTCACCAAGCTGGATGGGGATTCCCGCGGTGGCGCCGCCTTGTCCATCCGCCAGGTGAGCGGAGCGCCCATCAAGTTCGTTGGCACCGGCGAGAAGGTGGAAGCGCTGCAGCCGTTCCACCCTGAACGCATGGCCAGCCGCATCCTGGGTATGGGAGACGTGCTGACGCTCGTTGAGAAGGCCGAGAAGGAAGTGAAGGTGGCGGATATGGAAAAGATGCAGAAAAAATTGATGGAGGCGCGCTTTGATTTTGCGGATTTCCTGCAGCAGATGCGCCTGATCAAGCGCATGGGGTCGTTGGGGTCCTTAATGAAAATGATCCCGGGCATGGCCAAAATTGACGACGGCCTGCTGCGCCAAGGGGAAGCTCAGATCAAACGGGTTGAGGCCATGATCAGTTCCATGACCGAAGCAGAGCGGAAGGAACCCGACCTGTTGGCTGCCAATCCCGGCCGCCGCCGCCGCATTGCCACCGGCAGTGGCCACACTGCAGCACAGGTGGACAGGATGTTGGCGGATTTCCAGCGCATGCGCAGTTTGATGCAAAAGATGAGCCGCGGCGGTGGCTTCCCGGGGGGGCCTAGTGGAGGATTTCCCGGCCTGCCGCAATCCGGCCTGGGAGGTGGGCCAGGCCTGCCGCCGCCGTCCAGGGCCAGGACGAGCGGCCGCGGAAAAGGGGATGTGGCTGTGCGCTCGCGCCCCAAAGCAGGCCGCAAACGCAAGGGATTTGCCGATCTCTGAGCCACCGGCTGGGGTAAACCACGGGTGCTTCGGTTGACCTTCGCCACAGCCCATGGCAGACTAGAATAATGCTTCGCATCGGGAACAGCTCACCTTTCCCGTCTTTCACAATCACCGTCCATGATCAAACTCCGCCTGAAGCGCTTTGGCAAAAAGCAGGAAGCCAGTTTTCGATTGGTGGCCATGGAAGCTTCAGTGCGTCGTGAAGGACGTCCCCTGGAGGTGCTGGGCTTCTACAATCCCCGCAACAAAGAAACACGCCTGGAAACAGAAGCGATTCGGCGGCGACTGGAACAGGGGGCCCAGCCCACGGAAACCGTGCGCCATCTGCTGCAACGTGGTGGTCTGCTGCCCAAGCCTGAACGGCCCGTCGGCCTGGCCCTGCACATTCAGGGAAGACCGTCGCAAGTGCAACGCGCCGCCCAGTTGGTGGAGTTGCTCAGGCCCCTATGGAGCACGGGAGAACCCGTCACCGCAACCGATCTCACCACAGCGCTGACCGCACTGGACACGGGCCGCGGCCAGGAGCACCAGGACCTGGGCAATACCGTATTGGCCCGCTCCCAGGCGGGACGACTCCTCCGTCCCCGCACCCTGCGGCAGAAGGCCTACGTGGAGGCCATTGAAGGTCATGCCCTCACCTTTGCCCTTGGCCCTGCCGGTACGGGTAAAACCTTCCTGGCCACCATTCTGGCGGTGCAGATGCTGAACGCCCGCAAGGTGGAGCGCTTGATCCTCACGCGTCCAGCCGTGGAGGCGGGGGAACGACTGGGGTTCCTACCGGGAGATCTGCAGCGGAAGGTAGACCCTTACCTCCGCCCCCTCTACGACGCCCTGCACATGCTGCTGGGGCAGGAGCGCACTGCGACGTTGCTGGAGAAAGGGATCATTGAAGTAGCGCCCCTGGCCTACATGCGGGGCCGCACCCTCCCGGATGCCTTCATCATTCTGGACGAAGCGCAAAACACCAGCCCCGCCCAGATGCGCATGGTGCTCACGCGCCTGGGGGACAACTCCCGCATGGTGATAACAGGGGATCCCTCCCAGGCGGACCTGCCCCGTCACCAGCGCAGTGGAATTGACGAAGCCAAAGCTGTCCTCAAAGGAGTGGAGGGGGTGGCCATGATCGAGCTCACCGGCGCTGATGTGGTCCGTCATCCTCTGGTGCAGCACATTGTGGAAGCCTATGGGCGCTTTGACCAGCAAAACCGCCAGGCATTGGTCACTGCAGGTCGCTTCGTTGAGCGGCGACGACGCTGAGCTGGCGCACTGCACCCCGCTGGCGGGAAACCCCATCCTCTCCTTCTCCGAAATTCCTGGCAAGATTGAGACACGCTTTCTAGAGGTCACATGCCTGCGCAAAGCAACTTTCAAGACGCCATCCGCGCGGCGCAAGCCAGCGCCCTTGTGGGACCCAACGTTGTCAACAAGGCCCTGCCCTTCGTGGGCGGCGGCATGATCCTTACCGCTGTGGGCGCCTTCGGGGGGTTGTCCATGGTCGGCTCCCCCGCCTTCGCGCCCCTGTTCTGGGTTGCCTTGATTGGCAACTTTGCACTCTTCTTTGTGGCACAGGGTGTAGCCAGCCGTGGCAACAACAGCACAGCTCTTCCCCTGCTGGCCCTTTACAGCCTGATCACCGGCTTCACCCTCAGTGGATTGGTGAACATGGCAATCAACGCCGCAGGTATTGGTGGCGTGGGCACCGCCGCCCTGGCCACAGGCGCCACCTTTCTGATTGCCTCGGTCTACGGGCGTCGCATGAGCGACAGCGTGGGCCAAGCCCTATCCCAGGTGGTGGGCCTGGGCATCATCGGCCTCCTCATTGCCCTGGTGATCCAACTGGTGGGGGGCCTGTTCCTACCGGGTTTTGGCGGGACCGGCTTCGAGTTGATGATTGCCGGCTTCGGCACGGTCCTCTTTACCGGTGCGGCCTTTCTGGACTTCTACACCATGCCGCGCACCTACCGGGATGAACAGTACCTGGCCGGTGCCCTGAGCATGTATCTCACCTACATCAATCTGTTTATCTTCATTCTGCGCCTGGTGATTGCGCTGAGTGGCAGTAGCAGAGATTGATGACCGGAATGCTACGCAACTTCATCCCGGCTATCGCGGGGACTCTTGCTCTGGCCAAGGCTACGGCCGTCTGGCTCGTCCCTGCCGGCTATCCTCAGGCCACCCCGGATTGCACGTACAACGGGGAGGTGAAGTCCTGTGTAGTGTCCTTCCCGGAGGATCCTTCCGACCTGCCGGATCACACGGTGTTGATTCATTGGCCGGATGGGGACATCACCAGTGTCTGGTTCCTCAGTGACGGATCCATGAAGGTGGGGGCAAAGGTCATCCTGAATCACAACAAGCGGGGGCGCGTCAGCCAGGTCTTGCAACTGGAAGACGGCCGCCAGCGCCTCCATGTGAAATCGGAAACGGGAAACCAACTCAGCTTTCTTGTGTCGCCCACCATCCACCAGCTACCACCTGGCCCGGACGCTGCCCCACTTCAGCCTTAAGCACTTGCCGGTGGGCCATGTGAGGTGCGATGGAGACAGCACGTTCAGCCATGGGATAAACCTGCTAGGGTCAGTCCATGTTGTCAGGTCATCATTATGGATGGCAAAGGTCATCAACCTCACCACATTCATGCGGTCTACGGTCATGATGGCAGCGTTCCTCTTGACTTTGACTCCGCCACCGGTCAAGCCCCAATTTTGGTGAACGCCGCTCAGTCTGTGGTGGGTTCTGAAGAGGCCCGTAGTAAGCCAGTAAAGCCACCCGGAGCGATGCGGGGCCGGATCGTTATCAGTGAAGACTTTGATGCCCCACTTACACTGTCTCCTGAGATCAAGTCTTGACTCGTCTGTTGCTGGATACCCGTTTGCTGCTCTGGTGGCTGAATGATGATCCATGCCTGCCCGAGGAAGTCGTGAGTCAGGTGCAAGTGGAGAACGTGAAGACGCACATCAGCCAAGTCTCCCTGTGGGAGATGGCTATCAAGGTGGCGCTGGGGAAGCTTGAGATCAAGGGAGAACCAGGGGAGTTGGCGCAGCAGGTGCCGCTTCAGGGATTTTGCTGGCTCCAACTCCAGAATTCACATATCCTGGAAGTGGCGGCATTGGAGCTGGACAAAAAGCACCGGGACCCGTTTGATCGCCTACTGGTTGCCCAGAGTCAAACAGAACGGATGGAGCTACTCACCTGTGACAAGGAGTTGGAGCGCTACCCCAGCGTGACCGTTTACTCCAGGGTTCGTCGTTGACCTCCTGGAACTAGACGCGTCACCAGCCAGTAACGGTGGTGGCAATGAACACGAGGCGGCCGGTTTGTCGCCCGCGCATTGCCATAACTTCCATAGCATCCTGTAAGCTCCACGAGCCTCTACTCGCTCATGTGGTAAACTCTAGTTCCGGTTCGCTACTGGGAGTTTTCGCTGTCTGTGGGAGTTTGAGTCGTATTTCCACAGACTGGACAGACGCAGGAGTGTACAAGGAGTCCAGGTCCGCAAGCTTTTCCACCTGGTCCCATGCACTGAATCTTTTACAAGCGAGGTGATGTGGCGCTTGCTCTCTTGGCAGCACAACTCCTGCGAGTATCCAATGTTGATGAGCTACAGGCCCGCATTGGGTGATGGTTAAAGTCAGGGAGATGCTCCAGCAGGATCTTCGTGAGATGGGTCCGATTTGGAGCCAATTTCAGTAATCACAAAGGGCTGTTGCCGTTGTTCTTTCCACCAGCCACCACCTAGCCCAGACGCTGCCCTACTTCAGCCTTGAGTACCTGTAGCAGGCGTGTGCCTCGGCAGGGTGTTTTGCTGGCCAACCGGGCCTCCCGAAGAAGCAGGTTTCCTCCTCCGGTAGCCACAATCAATCCCTCACCGGGTGCCACAGCCACAACCTGACCTGGCTGGCCGGTGGGCCATGGTGTTTGTGCCCATGCCATCATCGGGTTGCCACAGATAGCGCCCAACTCTTCAGCTCGCTCCGGCAGCAAGGGAACTGTGGCCAATAGATTGAGCCGCTGCCCCTGCCACCGGGTCACGGCTCGGGGATAGAAGCCCATCACCCGACGATGCAAGCGCAGGGCAGTCTCATGCCAGGGCAGCCAGAGTTCCTCCTTCTTCACCTTGGCAGCCATGGTGATTCCCTCGGTCGGCTGAGCTTGGGTTGGGGCAGGACCAGCAGCCAGCAAGGTCATGGCCTCCACCATCAAATCGGCTGTGAGCCGGCTCAGGCGCTGCGCCATGGTGTCGGCATTGTCGCAGAGGCCAATGGGCAAGCTGCGCTCCAGCAGCACCGGCCCCGTATCCAAACCCTCTTCCATGGCCATGATGCTGACGCCGGTCCACTCGTCACCGGCCAACAAGGCCCGCTGAATGGGTGCTGCGCCACGCCATCTGGGCAGAAGTGAGCCATGGCCGTTCCAGCACCCCAATCCGGGTTGGGCCAGAATCTCTGGCGGCAGGATCTGCCCAAAGGCCACCACCACAAACACATCGGCTGCCAGTTCTGCCAATTGTTGCGCCAGGATGCTGTCCTGGCGGAGGGATGGGGGCGTCCAAACGGGCAGGCCCAACTCCATGGCCTGGCATTTCACGGGTGAAGGCTGCAACCGAGCGCCACGGCCACGGCGTCGATCCGGCTGGCTCACCACACCCACCACCTCATGGCCCGTGGCAACCAGGGAATCAAGGCAGGGGACGGCATAGGTGGGGGTGCCCCAGAAGAGAATCCGCATGGGGCAAGCCCTCAGGCTTCACCGGTGACGGTGAGTCCCTCGACCCAGACGTGGGGAGAGCGACCGCTGGGGGTGCAGTGGGGTTCCCCTTCACAGGCCACGATGTTCCGCAGCGTGGAGCGGATGTCCCCGGCAACGGTCGCCGCCTCAATCGAGCGTCGTTCCCCTCCGGAGAGCAGCCAACCGTCAAACGGCAGGGAAAAGGAACCCTGACTGGCCTTGACGCCCACGTGAAGCGCGGAGAGGGAGTCGATGAGCACCACCCCACTGCTGCCCTGGCGGCTGAGGGATGAATCACCCCGCCGGCCTGCCACGTCCAACCACTGGGGACTCAGGGTGACTTTTGCCCCCATGGCGGCATGACCCGTGGCCACCGAGCCGCATGCTGCCAAATGCCCATAGCAGATCCAGAAAGGCTTCAGGGCTGAAGCAGACGGTGTAGACACCGGTGTCAACGGGGGCATAGTCCAGATGGCTGATGGTGCGTTCCGTGGCCTCGGCAATGCAGCCCTCCAGATCCAGGGCATCCACACTTGGCGCCAACCGCACTGCTCCGGCACTGCGGGGTTTGCGGCCAGCTTCTTCGGCGCGGGGGTAGAGCCACAGGGTGGCGCTTGTGGTGCTCTGGTTGCGCAACGCACCGGCACTATTGATGTACAACCGCTCCCGGTGAGCCTGGGCCAGGCCGTTGTAGGGCACGGTGGAGATGGCCTGATGGCAATTCAGCACTTGCCTTTCGGTATCCAGGAGGCGTTCCAGAAGCACCTGAACGGGACGTGCGGGATGCCGGGGCCGGTTGAGGGGTGTGAGGGGATCCTGGGCCTGGGGAGATAGCCGGGGTGGACTTTGGGCATCACCGAAGGCGCTGGCTTGTCTGGCGCCCTCCAGGGCCGCCGTCAACCCTGACCGGGAAAGATCGTTGGTGCTGGTGATACCCACCAGGCCCTGCCCGTTCCAGACACGCACCATGGCGGTTGTGCTCTGGCGGGCCTTCAGTTGCTTGGGCTCACCACGATCCACTTGAACGGACGTGTCGTCGCCACAGGTGATTCCCAGATCCCAGGTTGCAATTCCCATGCGGGAGGTGGCCTCCGCCATGTGCTGCCGCAACGTCGCGGGATCCGGAGCCACAAGAGATAATGCTGTCATGGGTTCAGCGGCCGCCAACGGTCATGTGGTCCACCTTGATGTGGGGTTGGCCAACGGTGACGTAGACACTGCCGCTGACGGAGCCACAGAAGCCGGCAGCAAGGGCGTTGTCGTCGGCGCACATGGAGATTCCGGGCAGAACCGTCTCGGCATCACCGATCAGGGTGGCCCCCTTTACGGGCTTGTCCTCCCGCAGGCAGCCGTTCTCGATCCAATAGGCCTCTTCCACAGCGAAGTTGAACTGGCCGGTGGGTCCCACACTGCCGCCCCCCATCTGTTTGCAATAGAGGCCGTGGTCAATGGAGCCGATCAACTCCGCGGGCTTGTGGGGGCCGGGGGCAATGAAGGTGTTGCGCATCCGACTGGCTGCCGCAAATCCATGGTTCTGTCGCCGACCACTGCCTGTGCGGGGATGTCCCGTGCGCATCTCGCCGGCACGGTCACTCAGGAAGCGTTGCAAAACACCGTCCTGAATCAAGACCGTGCGCTGGGGCGTCATGCCCTCGTCATCCATGGCCATGGAGCCAAAACTGTTGTTGCTGAGTCCCTCGTCAATGGCTGTGACCGCAGGGTGGGCAATGGTTTGACCAAGCTTGTCGGCAAAGGGGGTGGAGCCCCGCTCCACTTGGGTCGTCTCCAGCAAATGGCCACAGGCTTCATGAAAAATGACGCCCCCGAAGCGGTTGGCCAGAACCACGGGATAGTCGCCGGCCTTCACAACGTCGGCGTAAAGCATGTTGCCGGCGCTCTGGCAAGCAGAGACGGCCACGTCCTCCACGGGCCAGTTGGCCAGAAAGTCGGGATCGTCCGCGCGCCCGTCACGGCGGCTGATGGTTGCGCGATGGTCCCCATCGGCTGCCAGCAGGGTGAGTCCTGTGGTCTGATGGAGGCGCAGGTCACGGGCAAAGGTTCCATCGCTGGCGGCCACCAGTACCTCTTGCCAGTCTCGGGCGTAGCTGGCTCGCCGGGCCTGGAGATGGCGACCATGGCGCTCCAGAGCAGCCGTAGCCTCCCGCAAACGTTCCGCACTGTCCGGTACGGCAGGGCAGCCTTTGAGCCATTGCTCCTTACCGCTGCCGTAGTCCTGGAACTCTGCCAGGCCTTGCCAACCACCGGCTCGGATGCTCCGACAAAGCCCCAGCATACCGAGGGCCTGCTCCAGAGCTGTCAACAGGGCAGGACCGCCGAGGTCGTTGGTGGCGGCAAAGCCGTCACAATGCCCCTTGAAGACACGGATTCCAGCACCACATCCCATGACGGGACTCACGCTGGTGATGCGCTCCTGCTCCGCCAACACACCGAGTTGGTCATTGCGCTCCACAAAAACCTCCACCAGGTCCGCACCGGCCGCCATTCCCACCGCCAGGAGCTCTTCCAGGCGAGACCGCCAGCTTTGATCCAGTCGGGAGGTGACAGGTGCGTCAAGACAAAGGGAAGGCATAAGCTGAGCAGCAGAGCAAAAGAGACGCCTCCGATTGAGACAGGATGTGTCTCGAAAACGTGTTGGACAGCTTAAGGGAGTCTTGCCGCTTCTGGCGAAGGGCTACCGAACAGCGGGTTGCAGATCCTCCGAGACAATGGGCTTGAGAAGGAACAATCGGGCCATTTCCCATGTGTTGGCCACCCAGAAGGGAAGTTTGCGCAACACCTTCACCACCGCGGAAGCCTGATCGACATCGGTATCGGAGAGACGCTTGTTGTTGCCCACAATTCGCTCCAGACGGGTGTAAAAATCCGGATGATCCACATTCAGAACAACCGGAAAGATCCGTGCGGAGGTTTCATTGGTTTTGGCAATAACAAGCTTATCGTAATCACGGGCATCCAAGCCAATGGCCTGGTAAAATTCCTTACGGGCCACATCCCGCACATACATAGTGGCAAAGACGGTCAACAGGAAGAAACGACACCAGAGACGGGCTATCGGGCCGCGCACTGTATCCGGTTGAGATTTCATTAAGGCGTCAAAAAAGTCTCCATGGCGATTTTCATCTTGGCACCATCTTTCAAAGAAATTAAAAATGGGGAAGATTTTACTCTCCGGATACTTTTCAAGATGACGAAAGATTGTAATATATCGCCAATAGCCAATTTTTTCCGAGAGATAGGTGGCATAGAAAATAAATTTTGGTTGGAAAAACGTATAATCCTTGTTGGCGGTGAGGAAACCCAGGTCAAGCTGTAACCCAAAGTCTGCCATCGACTTGTTCAGAAAACCTGCATGACGCGCCTCGTCACGGGACATATACTGGAAGCACTCTGCCAGCAGCGGATTTTTTTGCTTGATGCGGCGACTTAACTCCTTATAGAGAAGAAAACCGGAAAATTCCGACGTGCAACTCTGCTCTAAAAACTCCACAAACACGCGCCGGGTATCGGGATCCAACTTGTCCGCGGCGCCTTCAAATTCCTGGTCGCGGACAAAATGGTGGCGATTGTAATCCTTACGAAACTCTTCACAGACGGCTTCCAGCTCCGCCTCGTTGGGCCGCAGATCCATGGAGGCCATGGCATCAAAGTCCGTGGTGTAGAAGCGGGGGGTGAGGATGGTGTCCTTGATCGGCGCCTTCACGCCAGGGCGAAGCTCTTCAAAATCGGAGACGGTGGGTGCTGGGGCAGTACTAACCATGTGAAGACAGGCGGAGGAAAGAAAGTGGCGCTCCCACAATGGGTACCCTTTTCCCTTCAGTGTACTGACCCGGTGGCAGGGGTTTCGACTCTGTAACAGAGTCGGACAGCCGGGACGAGGCCGGATGTTCAGTTGGGTCCGAGCCATTTCTGGCCGTCGAGGCGCTGCACCAGGCGTGCAACCAGAAGGGCCAGAGACGTGCGCTTCTCGTCGATGAGAAAAGGCTCCAGAAGAGAAGGTTCTTGCCCGGACTCTGCCAGGGCAAAGGTTTTACGGCTGTTGATGTCCGGCTGTTCGAAGCAGAGCCAGAAACGGCGCGGCCCCGGCAATTCCCCCTGGATTTGCCAGCACCGACAACCCACCACGGGCATGGGGGCCTCCTGCAGTTGGAGCGCTGGTGCGGATCCCCCATGGGTGGCGCAGGCCTGGGTCATGGCCGGCATCAGCAGTCTCGGGACAAACTCGGCAAAGGGTTGGTCCTCCGGTTGCGGCTTCTTCCTGGCCGGTGTCTTGGTCGTCGCTTCTGGTTCAGCCACTGGACGAGGGGCTTGAGATTGATGGGAGACTAGACGAGAACGGACATCCTTCAGGGCGCAGTTGTCAAGCGCTTCCGGTGCAACCTGGTGGCGGAGCGGAATTGCCGGACAGGAAAAAGCCCGTCGGTTTGGGTGATCGGGAATGCCTTATGGGCTAATGCGGAACAGACCGAAGGGAAGGAAAGGCTTGTGCTCCCGTTCACCAGGTCTCGGACTCCGGCGGCTGCCAATCATCGTCGTTATCGGTGGGAGATGGGGAGGGTTCAGGGGCAGGATCGGGGATCCGCGCTGCACGCACCACCCGGAACGGCACATCCATGACGGGGGGTGGACCTCCCAGGCTGGATTCAGCGCCTCCCCAATGCTCCGGGTCGGGGTTGGGATCCTCTCCTGTGCCCCCGTCGTCCTGGATGTTGTCCTCCAGGTCGGCCTGTGACAAGCGGGAACGGCGCGGCGCGTGTTCCGTCCGGAGCAGTACGCCAACAGCAGTGGCCCCTAACGCCGCACCAAGACTGGAACTCAGCAGCAGCCAACCCCCAATGGGGAGAGCGGGGGTGGTTGCGGTGAGCAGTTGCAGTTGGCGCGGCTGACGCAAATTGTGGAGCCCCACCCACACCGCCGCCAGCCATGGGCTGAGCAGCACAAGGATCAGCAAGGCGCGCTTCATGAGCCGGACCCCACTGCCAGAGGCATGGGCCCCTGCCAACGCCGCAACTGCCGGCCCAGGTCATAGCCCAGGTTGTCCAGGATGCGGATCACCAGAAAATCCACCATGTCCTTGAGAGACTCCGGGCGCTGATACCAGGCAGGAATAGGAGGTGCGATGTGGGCGCCTGCCTCCGCCAACCGCGTGAGATTACGCAGGTGGATCAGTGTCCAGGGCATCTCCCGGGGGGCAATGATCAGGGGGCGGCGCTCCTTGAGTTGTACGTCCGCAGCCCGCTCCAGCAACTCCAACGACACCCCGGCCGCCAAGCGCGCCACGGTTCCCATGGTGCAGGGCAGGATCAACATGCCCCGGACCGGATAGCTGCCACTGGCGATGGTGGCTCCAAGGGCGTTCCATGGGTGACAGCGCAACCGGCCACCTTGGCAGCCACACTGCTGACGCCAAAACGCCTCCTGGGCATCAGGGCAACGGGGCAGGATCAACCCCTGCTCATCCCGCCACACGTTGGCGCAACCCCGGCTGGCCACCAACTCCACCTGTTCGCCCGCATTGAGCAACAACTGGAGAGCACGCACAGCCAACTGTTGAGCCGATGCACCCGTCACCCCCATGACAAGTGGCCCCGTGGTGCTCAAGGGTCCACCTCGGGTTCAGCCGTCAGGGCCGGTCGTTCCAGCGCCACGGTGTCCTGATTGACGCTTTCGTCTTCCCCGTTCCCGGAGTCCGGTGGCACCAGCACCACCTCCACCAGACGATCTTCAGCCGCCAGTTTCTGTAGCTTGACGCCGGTTGCCGCGCGAGATTGTCGGGAGATCCGGTTGGTCTGCAGGCGCACAATGACCCCTTGTTCGCTCACCAGCAGCACCTCCTCCGCATCCCCCGGAATGCGGAGGCTGATGAGGGCGTCGTCAGGGCCGCGAAACTTGAGGGCACGGCGTCCCATGCCGGCTCGCCTCTGCAAGGGGAACTCCTCCATGGCCACCCGTTTGCCGCGACCGTGGGCAGAGGCCACCAGGACCCAAGGCGCTGATTCAGCCTCCGTGTCCTCCGCTAACACGTCCATCCCGATGACCCGATCACCCTTCCGCAGAGTCATGGCCCGGACACCGCGGGCTGTGCGTCCCATGGAACGCAGTTGGTCGTCGTGGATAGGCACGTGAATGGCCATCCCCGACCGGGAGCCAATCAGCACACTGTCTCCCACCCGCGCCAGGCGCACCCAGCGCAAGGCGTCACCGGATTCCAGGTGGATGGCAATCAAACCGTTGACGCGAATGTTGGCAAAGGCGCTGAGGGGTGTGCGCTTGATAAATCCCGCCTGCGTCAACATGAGCAGATACCGGTCTTCGCTGAAGTCGGGCAAGGCCAGCAGGGACGTGATGTCCTCCTCGCGAGAAACGGGTAAGAGTTGAACAATGGGAGAGCCCTTGGCCGTGCGGCTGGCGATGGGCACCTTGTACACAGGCAAGGCATAGACAACGCCCCGATCACTGAACAGCAGCAGGGTGTCGTGGTCGTTGCAACTGATGAACAGACGCACCTGTTCCGTACTTTCACTGCGGGTTCCAGCCTTGCCTCGGGTCCCCAGGTTGGTGGCGACAAACTCACGCACGGGCATGCGCTTCAGGTAGCCACCACTGGTGAGCAGCACCACGGAGCGCTCATTGGCAATGAGATCGATGTCCTCCAGGTCTCCCTCACCGTCAAGGATCACGGTCCGTCGTTCCGTGGCAAAGCGGGAGCGCAGTTGATCCAGTTCCGTGCGAATAATGCCGCTGACCCGTTCACGGCTCGCCAGGACGTCGCGGTAGTCCGTGATTTTCCCCAGCAAATCCTCATGCTCCAGGCGGATTTTGTCCGCCTCCAGAGCCGTGAGGCGCCGCAGTTGCATCTGCAGAATTGCCTCGGACTGCTGTGGACCGAGACCCAGACGCTCCTCCAGCAGGCTGCGGGCCGTGGGGGTATCGGCAGCAGCACGAATCAGGCGGATCACTTCATCCAGGTCCCTCAGGGCGATGAGGAAACCCTGCAACACATGGTCCCGTTCCTCGGCCTTGCGGAGCAGGTGGCGGGTGCGCCGCTCAATGGTCTCGACGCGAAAGGTCAGGAACGTATCCAGTAGCTGGCGCAGGTTGAGGAGCCGGGGCTCACCCTTCACCAGCGCCACCATGTTGGTGCTGAAGTTGGCCTGCAGAGGGGTGAGCTTGAACAGGTTGTTGAGCACCACTTGGCTATAGGCATCCCGACGCAGCTCAATGACAACCCGCATCCCGTCCCGGTCGCTCTCATCGCGAATATCGGCAATGCCTTCCAGCTTTTTCTCGTTCACCAACTCGGCAATGCGTTCAATCAAGGCCGCTTTGTTCACCTGGTAGGGAAGCTCGGTGATGATCACCGCATCCCGATCAGGGCGGCCTTTGGCGTGCAAGGTTTCCACAGTGGCCACACCGCGCACGGCAATGGAGCCGCGCCCACTGCGATAGGTCTCCTTGATGCCGCGGCGCCCCAGGATTTGACCGCCGGTTGGAAAATCAGGCCCGGGAATGAGCTGGAGCAACTGCTGATCACTCAACTGCTGATCATCGATAAGGGCATCCAAACCGGCAATCAGTTCAGACAGGTTGTGGGGGGGGATATTGGTGGCCATGCCCACGGCAATCCCGGCGGAACCGTTGAGCAGGAGTTGGGGAATGCGCGCAGGCAGCACCGTGGGCTCTTGCTGGGAGCCGTCAAACGTGGGGAGAAAATCAACGGTCTCGTTTTCAATGTCCTCCAACAGGGCACTGGTGGTCAGTGCCTGCAGGCGTGACTCCGTATACCGCATGGCGGCAGGCGGATCGTTGTCCACGGAGCCGAAATTGCCATGGCCGTTAATGAGTGGCGCCCGCATGGAGAAATTCTGGGCCATGCGCACCAGGGCGTCGTAAACTGCGCCCTCACCGTGGGGGTGATATTTACCCAGCACTTCCCCCACCACCCGGGCGCATTTCCGGAACGGCCGCTCAGCCGTAAGACCCAGTTCATACATGGCGTAGAGGATGCGCCGATGCACCGGCTTGAGACCATCGCGGGCATCGGGCAAAGCCCGGCCCACAATGACGCTCATGGCGTATTCCAGATAGGAGCGTGACATCTCGCTCCGCAAGTCTGTGGGCACAATGCGCCCTTCACTGTTCGGGCCGATCCCTGGAGAGGGAAATTCAATGGATTCAGGCATGCCGCAGAAGCTGGAGCAGACGATTCACCGGCAGCAGATGCGCAGGGTGACAGCCACCATGGGATGAGTTTAGCGAAGTGCTCCCGCGCCGGTCCCGTGTCCTCGTCCCCACGCCGCACCATGGAGCAGTTGCAACACCGGCAGGCTGCGGGTGATCTGCGGGTATGCACCAGTGCGCAATTTCGTGCAGACGTGGCCGTGATGGGCTTGCAGAAGGCGTTTGCCAGGACGGACGTTCTGGCTGCAGGTGGCTGCAGCATCAGCACCCAGGCCAGCCTCACCATTGGTCCGGGTCCCTGTGACCCCCCGATTCGCATTCAACGGGCCGAGTTGGCAGGCGTTCGGCTGCAATGTCACGGCAGCAACAACAGCCTGACCATGCCCCTTGGTGCGGGGGACCGCCCGGAACGCAGCGGCGCGGCTGTGTTGCAGACCTTGCTCAAGGGGGCTTCCGTGTCGTTTGTCGCGTCCGGGGAGAAGCAGCCTCAGTTTCCACGGCAGGAGTTGGTGACCCGGTTGGATTTGGCCGGCCTGGGCATGACCCGTCTTCTACTGCCACGGGCCATCAGCGAAAACGGCATTGTGGCGGTCAACAGTGGCGAGATGAGAATCTGGTCGTTCCATGGACCACTGCTGGAACGGCTGGGAAACGCGGTGTTCACTGCGCCTGGAGGGCGCAGCATTGGCTTGAGTAGCCCTCGTCTGCAGTGCCTGGGTGTGGGATCTCCCGTCTTTGTGGCTGGCGCCGTCGGGGTGGTTGTGGGTGTGGGTATTGGCCATCAACCCCACTGCAACCGGCTGCCCAGCGGCCATGCTCTTGCACCGGGAGCCACGGCGGCGGTCAGTGCCGATGCGGAACACATCCAGCCCGCCTGGCTGCGTCCTTGCTGGTTTGGGGAGTTGGGAGCAGGGGTGATGGTGGCCTTGGCCGCCCCTGTGCCCCTCCTGACCGTCAGGGATGCGGCGGCAGCAGGTCTGGGAGACCATGAACTCCAAGCGCCTGTGCTGGATTTTTCCATTCCCCGACGGGTGCGTCCCGGATTTGGTCGTGTCTCTTACAAAGACCTTCTCGGTGGGCAGATCACCATTAAGGGACATACCGTCTCCACAGCATCTGCCACAAGCCTGCGTCTCACCGACGACATCACAACCGCTCTGGCGGAGAAACTACGTGAAGGGTCTTTCCCTCTGGTGACCCCCTTCCAGTCCCTTCCGGAGAAAGCGACCTTGACACCCGTCAACAGCTAGTCTTGATTGGCATGCAGTGAGTGGATCTTCTGAGTTCTGCCTGTTGAGGCGCACAGAGAGTCTGATCTTCTGCTTCCCTCCACGAGCACGGTCCCGAGCCCAACAACAGCGATGCAGGACATGAAGGATATGCCTGAGCAAGCTCAAGCCACTCCTCAGCCATCCGACACCACGTCAGCAGCTCCAACAGGCGCCACCGAGCAGGTTGGGGACGGCAATGGAGAGGGTGGGGAATTCCAGGCTCTGCTTGACCTCTTGCAGGGTTGGGTGGATCAGCAGGGCTGGAGCCTGTCCCTGAAAAGCCTTGGACGCCCCATTCGCAACCTGTTCCTCCTGATTGCCGCTCTGGTGGTGTTCCAACTGGTGAGCGGTGTTGCCGAGGCGTTGAACCGTATTCCCCTTTTGGGGAACACCTTCATGCTGGTGGGCCTAGTGCAGATCGCCGTTTTCACCCGTCACAATCTGCTGCGCCAGTCGGACAGACAGAACCTGCGCAAGCGCATTAACACGTTGTTGAACGATACGTTTGGCTGAGACGGACGGCTCCCTGTCTCCGTTGTCCTGTGGATTCGCCCATGTCTGCTGCACTTCTGATCCAGAGCGTCAACCGACTGTTCGGGCTCTATGGATGGATTTTAATCCTCTACATTCTCGGCACCTGGATTCCCCAGCTCAGACACTCGGTAGTTGGGGGCATCCTGGCCCAGTTGAGCGAGCCTTATCTGAGGTTGTTCCGGGGGATCGTCCCCCTGTTGGGTGGTATGGACTTCTCTCCGATCCTGGCATTTGTTGTGTTGCGCCTGGTTCAGGGCATCCTGAACCAGGCGCTGCGAGCCTTCTTGTAGGGCGCTACTGCGCAGTCCAGGGGCTGAGGAGGTGGACCGTCTCAACCGATGTGCAGTTGACCGAGGATGCCGTAACCGCTGAGGGCTTCGGTGAGGACGGCCAGAAGAAAGCCCAGCATGGCCACCCGTCCGTTGAGCTTCTCGGCCTTGGCCAAGCGCTCCTGGCGGATTTGGGCGGCGGCGGTTTCCTGGAACCACTGATGGTTGGAGTTGGCTGGGAAAGAAAAGGAAGTCGAGGTCATGGGAACATCCACGTGTGCAACAAAACTTTACACCGTGATGAAGAGGGCGCGAGGTTCGGGTGACCCCACCTGTTGAAGCCTCTGTTTGTACTGGGAGGAGGGGCTTGGCGGCGGCCATGGTCTTAAGGTGGAGATGGCTGTTGCTCCTTTCGGGTGGCAGCCTTCTTTTCTGCGGTTTCAGCCCGCCTGTTTCATGAGTATTTACGTCGGCAACGTTCCCTTCACGGCCGAGAAGGAGGACATCCAGGAGCTCTTTGCCTACTACGGCGCAGTGGCCCGTGTGAGCCTTCCCCTCGACCGGGACACAGGCCGAAAGCGCGGGTTCGCTTTTGTGGACATGGTCAACGAGGGTGACGAGCAGTCAGCCATCGACGACCTTCAGGACGTGGAGTGGATGGGGCGCGCCATCCGTGTCCGCAAGGCGGAGCCCCGCGCGGGCAATTCCTCGGACCGCCCCCGTCGCAGTGATCGCCCTACTTCCACGGGGGAACGTCACAGCCCCGATGACGCGGGGGATGCCGATGCCGACAGCCAGGGCTGACGTCACGGTCACCACCCTTGCGATGCTTGGGCGGTGGCGACTCTCCGTCGCTCTTGCCGCACCACGGCTGGGCAACACGGATCAACTCAACCTGGTTTGCGGATTGAGCTTCCGCTTCCAGGAGCCGTTGAACCACATGGCAACGCTTGGAGGATATTTTGCGCGATCCTGAGCAGGAATCAAAAGATGATTGAAGAGGACATATCGCGATCCGGGTGTTCTTAAGGGGACGTACACGGCAACATGCCGAGAACTGAAAAAGACGCCCTTGGAAGTCTTCCGGTCAGCTAGCTTATTGCAGAAAGTTAAGCAAGCAAGTCCTCTCGCCTTGTTAATCCCATGGTCTCCCCCTCCACGACGGAAAACCTGGTTGTGATCGGTTCAGGGCCGGCAGGTTATACGGCTGCCCTCTATGCTGCCCGTGCCAACTTGGCTCCACTGCTGATCACCGGTTTTCAGGAGGGTGGCATCCCTGGCGGTCAATTGATGACCACCACCCATGTGGAGAACTTTCCCGGGTTTCCCCAGGGCATTCCGGGTCCTGAACTCATGGACCGCATGAAGGCCCAGGCCGTGCGCTGGGGAACCCGTCTGCTGGAGGCCGACGCTGATTGGTTGGACCTGAGACGGCGCCCGTTCACTGTTCAGGCCCAGGGGCAGGATTTGCGCACCCATGCGGTGATCCTGGCCACGGGCGCCCGCGCCAATCGCCTTCACCTGCCCCGGGAAGGGCGGTTCTGGAGTCGTGGCATCAGTGCTTGTGCCGTGTGCGATGGGGCCACACCCCAGTTTCGCCATGAGCCCCTGGCCGTGGTGGGAGGTGGTGACTCCGCCTGTGAAGAGGCCCATGCGTTGACGAAATACGGTTCCCACGTGCATCTGATTGTGCGCAGAAACCGGTTGCGGGCCTCCAAGGCCATGGCGGATCGGGTGCTGGCCAACGATCGAATCACCGTCCATTGGGAGCATGAGGTGGTGGCCCTGCAAGGGGACGACTGGCTGGCGACGGTTGAACTGCGACACCGTCTTGCCGGCTCCATAAGGATCCTGCCGGTGCGCGGGCTCTTTTATGCCATCGGTCATACCCCCAACACGGGATTGGTCCAAGGGCAACTTCCCTTGGATGGGGAAGGCTATCTGACGCCTCAACAGCCGGGACAGCCGGACACGGTTATCCCTGGTGTCTTCTGGGCCGGGGACGTGGCGGATCGCCGCTGGCGACAGGCCGTCACGGCGGCGGCTACAGGTTGTCAAGCAGCGCTCGCTGCCGAGGAATGGCTGACGGAGCAAAACCTGGCTGTCCCCGTATCCCGCAAGCCGCCGCAACCGGAACCGGCCCCAACGCCCCAAAAGGTGAGCCCCGCCACGGAAGAGACCTATTCCCCAACAGCCCTCTGGCAGCAAGGCAGCTACGCTCTGCGTCGCCTTTACCATGACAGCCCGGACCCGCTGGTGGTGATTTACACCGCACCGGGGTGCGGCCCTTGCCATGTGCTCAAGCCGCAACTGAGGCGGGTGGTGGAGGATCTGGACGGTCGGATGCACACCGTCGAGATCAACATTGAAGCGGATCCCGAAATTGCCCGGCAGGCTGGTGTTTCAGGAACCCCCACCATCCAGGTGTTTTACAAAAAAGAACTCCGTTACCAGTGGCGTGGCGTCAAGCAGCGGCGGATGATCCGCGCTGAACTGGAGAAGGTGCTGGCCCTCGGTGATTAACGGCGTCGGCCGCCAGGGCGGTGCCCTCCTCCGGAGCGCGGCGCACCCATGTTGCGCTCCCGATAGGTAATGCGGCCACGGGTGAGGTCATAGGGGCTGATCTCTACGGTCACCTTATCCCCAGCCAGGAGCTTGATGCGGAACTTGGTGAGCTTGCCGGCAGCGCGGCAGAGGCATTGGTGTCCTTCCGGCTTGTCAAGGGTCACCATGTAAAAGCCGTTGCCTTGTTCACGTTCAATCACGCCAGAGGTTTCAATCATGGTTGATCCATGGTGAGAGACAACATCATGGGCAAGAAAAATCCAGGCAGAGGTCTGTGGGGAGCATCAGCTTATCAGCCTCGGACATGGGCATCGGCAACGATCGCGCCAGCCTGGAAAGAATCCGGGGATAATCCCAAGCCTTCCTCCTCGGCAGGGGGAACCAGAGCGATGAAACGGGATTGCCGCTCAGCCCACTGCGCCAGAATCTCTCCCGCCCTGGGACTGCCTGTGGCCACAAGATGAGCGTTCAGGAGAGTCTTGAGCTGGCTCGCCAACGCCGTGGATTCCGCCAAGCTGCGCAGCTTCACGGTGTCCCTGTTGATGCGCACGGCTGTGGTGGCGTCCTGTTGGAGCAAGTAGGCCACCCCGCCCGTCATCCCGGCGGCCACGTTGCGTCCCGTGGGACCCAGCACCACAATTACCCCACCGGTCATGTACTCGCAGCAGTGATCCCCGGCGCCCTCTACCACGGCCTGGGCGCCACTGTTGCGCACCCCAAAGCGCTCACCGGCCCGGCCATGGGCAAACAGTTGTCCCCCCGTGGCTCCATAAAGGCAGGTGTTGCCCAGGATCACGTGATTGCCCGCTTGCAGGCTGGAATTTCCGGGGGGCACGATCACCAGGCGTCCGCCGTTCATGCCCTTGCCCACATAATCGTTGGCTTCACCATGGAGGACCATCTCCAGGCCCTGGATGCAAAAAGCGCCAAAGCTCTGTCCCGCACAGCCAAGGAAACGTAACTGCAACTGACCGCCAAATCCCCGGTTCCCATGCCGTGCCGCAATCAAACCAGCCAGGCGTGCCCCCACGCTGCGATCCGTGTTGGCAATCTCCAGATCCACGGCCATGGAACCATGCTGGGCCACGGCCTGCTGCAGGGTGGGGTCCGTCAACAGCTCATCCAACAGGATGGGTCCGTTGCCGTGGGCTTCGGCATCATGTGCCAGCCAACTGCGGTCATGGGCATGGGGCATGGGTTTCAGCAAGCTGCTCATGTCCACCCCGCGGGTTTTGTGCAGGGTGACGTTGCGGACTGCCAGCAGATCCACACGGCCAATCAGATCGTCCATGGACCGCAGGCCCAGGCGGCTGATGAGCTGGCGCACCTCTTGGGCCACATAGAGGAAGAAGTTGACCACGTGCTCGGGCAGCCCCACGAACCGACGCCGCAGGGCTTCTTTCTGGGTGGCCACGCCAACGGGGCAAGTATTGGTGTGACACACCCGGGCCATGATGCAACCCTCGGCGATCATGGCCACCGAGCCGAATCCAAACTCCTCAGCGCCCAGCAAGGCAGCAATCACCACGTCCCATCCGGTTTTCAGGCCACCGTCAGCCCGCAGGATCACCCGCTGGCGCAAACCGTTGTCCAGCAAGCATCGATGCACCTCCGCCAGGCCCAGTTCCCAGGGAACACCGGCATGCTTGATGGAGCTGAGGGGTGAGGCGCCGGTGCCGCCGTCATGGCCGGAGATCTGAATCACATCGGCATTGGCCTTGGCAACCCCGGCAGCAATGGTGCCAATGCCAATCTCCGCCACCAGCTTGACCGACACCTTCGCAGCAGGATGAACTTGGTGGAGGTCGTGAATGAGTTGGGCCAGATCCTCGATGGAATAGATGTCGTGGTGGGGCGGGGGCGAGATGAGGGGCACCCCGGGCTTGCTGTTGCGTAACCCGGCAATGTAGACGTCCACTTTGGTTCCAGGAAGCTGACCCCCTTCTCCGGGTTTTGCCCCTTGCGCCACCTTGATTTCCAATTGCTGGCCGGAGCGCAGATAGGCCGGAGTGACGCCAAAGCGCCCGGACGCCACCTGTTTGATGGCGGAGCAGGCGGTATCGCCAGGGCGCAGGCCCCGCAGGTGGGGCAGGGTGGGAGAGTGACCCGCCTCGTCCACGTCGTTGAGCACGCCATAGCGCACCGGATCTTCCCCGCCTTCCCCACTGTTGCTCTTGCCGCCAATGCGGTTGAGGGCAATGGCCAGGGTTTCATGGGCCTCGCGGGAGAGGGCGCCCAGGCTCATGCCACCGGTACAGAAGCGCCGGCAGATGGCGGTAACGCTTTCCACCTCCTCCAGGGGGGTTGGGGACGGTGCAACACGGAACTCCAGAAGATCCCGCAGGGTGGTGGCGGGGCGCTGCTCCAGCAGTTGCTGGTACGTGGTGAAGTGGTCGTAGTCGGGTCCCTGGGCAATGGCCTTGTGGAGCACCTTGGCCATATCCGGACTGTTGAGGTGATATTCGGCCCCGGTGCGGTATTGCACAAAGCCCATGAACTCCAACTTGCTGCGGCTCAACTCCGGGAAGGCCTTGCTGTGGAAGGCCAGGGTCTCACTCGCCAATTCTGCAAAGCTCAGACCCGCCACACGGCTGGTGGTGCCACGGAAGGCCGTGGCAATCAAATCGGCCCCAACACCCACGGCTTCGAAGATCTGGGCGCCGTGATAACTGGACAGCAAGGAGATGCCGATTTTCGAGAGGATTTTCCGCAGGCCCGCCTCCAGCGCATAGCGCACGTTGGCTTGGGCCTGGGCAGCGTCCATGGCGGGCAGCTTGCCGCGCTCAATGAGCTTGACGGTGCGGGGATGGTTGCGCCAGTGGCGTGTGGTCTCCCACGTGAGCCACGGACAAACGGCGCTGGCGCCATATCCGATCAGACAAGCCAGGTGATGCGTGGTCCAGCACTGTGCCGTCTCCACAACCAGGGACGTCCGCAGTCGCAAGCCTGCGCGAATCAGATGGTGGTGGACAGCACCCGTGGCCAGCAGCGGCGGAACGATGCTGCGCATGGGGTCCGGACCACCGTCCCGACGGTCCGAGAAGATGAGAATCTCTGCACCGCGGCGCACCGCTTGCTCCGCTTGCCGGCAGAGTTGCTGCACTGCCTCCTGCAAACCGCCCGGACCGTTGGCAACGGGAAACAGGGTGCCGAGGTGTTGGCAGTTCCGGTCGGATGCGCGCAATTGACGCAACTCCGCCTCGTTGAGCAACGGCGAGGGGAGGTCCAGGCGGCGCGCTCCATCGACCGACGGTTCCAGTGCCGATCCACGGGCCCCCAAGTGAACCGCAAGGCTCATCACCAGCTCTTCCCGCAGGGGATCAATGGGGGGATTGGTGACCTGGGCAAACCGCTGCTTGAAGTAGTCGTACAGCAGGTGAGGCTTGCCGGAGAGAACAGCCAGGGGAACGTCGTCACCCATGCAGAAGGTGGGCTCCTTTCGCTTGCCGGCCATGTCCTCGATGATGAGGTCCAGATCCTCGGCGGTGAAGCCGACAGCGGTCTGCAATTGCAGCAGCTCCAAGGTACCGAACTGCGGCTCCGTACACCACGCTTCCGGAGCAAGCTGTTGACGCAGTTGCAGCCATTGGTCGTAGGGATAGTGGCTGGCAGCTTCTTCCTTGACCTCCCAGTTGCGCAGCAGGCGGCCCTTCTCCAGATCAACGGCCAGCATCTGACCAGGACCCAGGCGGCCTTTCTCCACAACGGCGGCCTCATCCAGTTCCACCACACCGGTCTCGGTCCCCATGACCACCAGGCCGTCCCGGGTGACGCAGTAGCGCGCCGGGCGCAGTCCGTTGCGATCAAGACAGGCTCCAATCCAGCGCCCGTCGGTGAACGCCAGCAGAGCAGGTCCGTCCCAGGCTTCCTGAATGCCGGCCCAATAGGTATAGAAGTCCTGCAGTTGCTGGCGACCCTCAAGCTCCGGTTGCCGCTGAAACGCTTCCGGCACCAAGGTCATGAGGCTTTCGATGATGGGGCGACCGCTGCGCACCATCAACTCCAGCATCCCGTCCAGGTTGGCGGAATCGCTGAAGGCGGGATTCACTACGGGATGCAAATCCGACGCGGCGGCCCCCCAGACCCGCTTGAGGCCGTCCTGGGAAGCCAGTGCCCAGTTGATGTTGCCCAGCAGGGTGTTGATTTCGCCGTTATGGCCCAACAGGCGCATGGGCTGGGCCAGCGGCCAGCGGGGCAAGGTGTTGGTGCTGAAGCGCCGGTGATACACTGCGTAAGGAACGGCAAAGCGCTCGTCTTGCAGGTCCCGATAGAAGACCGGCAGTATCTCGGAGCGCACCATGCCCTTGTAGACAACCGTACGGGTGCTCAAGGAGGCAAAGGAGACATGGCGACTCAACGCCGTCCCCAATACCTCACCCAGTTGGGCGCCAATGCGGCGACGGCAACGAAACAGCAAGCGTTCCAACTCCTCCTGATCCCCATGGCGCTGATCCATGGAGAGAAGCCACTGCTCGATCACCGGACAACTGTCGGCTGCCATGGGACCCAGAACCTCCCGATCAACGGGCACCACGCGCCACCCATGACTGCGGAGTCCCAGTTGGGCAGCCTGCTCCTCGCAAAGGCGGCGCGTCGTGGAGCGCGCATCGTCGTCCTTGGGCAGAAAAGCCATGCCCAAGGCGGGAATGTCCCCATCCGGCAGCGCCGCCACCGCAGGCCAGAGCCTCCTCAGCAGCGGCCAGGGAATGGCACAGAGCACACCTGCTCCGTCTCCGGAGTCCCGGTCGCCGCCACAGCCGCCCCGGTGTTCCATGCAAGCCAGGCCGCGCAGGGCTTGCTGCAAGAGCCAGTGGCTGGCCCGGCCGTCCAGCCGGGCCAGAAAACCAACGCCACAACCGTCTCGCTCCCGTTCCAGCCAGCCCGGTCCTGCAGAATCCCGGTGAGGCGAGGCGGAAGAGCGGAACGGTGTGGACATTAACAATGGCTGGGCTGTAGGATTCCAGGCTAGCCCCGAAGACGGAAATGACGGCGTCTTCGATTTCGGTTGTCCGGTCAATGCCTGCTGCTGTTGGACGATTTGCAGCGCTGAGCCTTTTAAGTTCTTTGCCGTTTGGCCTGTTTGCTCCGGCTCATGGAGGACAGAGCCCAACGGCCACGGCGGCTCCGTCACCGCTTCCCGCTGAGCACACCGAGCTGTTTCGGACCGAGTCGCTCCCGGCCACGCTGCCACCCCTGCAGCAGCCGCAAGCTGGGCAGACCGGCTCTCCGGTCGTCACCGGGGACACCGTTGTGCTGAACGGCGCTGCGCTACAGGCTCCATGGCGTCTTGAAGGCGAGTCGGGCTCCAGCCAACGCCTTTTTGTACCGACCGACGTCCTGATCCATCGGTTGGGGGCCAAGGTCAGTCCCGGACCAGGCGGCCGGCAACTGGTCTGGTTTGGTCACGTTGTTCCTCTTGAGGAGACCCCTTCTTCTTTGGAAGGAGTGCCCGCTCTGGACATTACGCCCCTGGTGCAGCGCTTTCGCTGGCGGTTCAGACCCGTTGCTTCTCGGCTGAATCTCCAGGTTCCACCACCACAACTGATCAACGTGCGGCTATGGCAATCCGCTGAACGGGTACGGATTGTGCTGGACTTCCTGGGCCCGGCTCCTTTTCGTCTCCAGGATGGGGTGTTACTGGTGGAGATGCGCTCCCGGGATCTGCACCTGCGGGAGATGGAGACCCTCGGCATTCCTCACCAGTGGACACCTGGTCTGCTGCGGTTGAACACGGCAGGCCTCGGCCCTGATCGTCGGATCCTCACCCTCGGTCGTCCGGAGCGCCTCGTTCTGGATCTGTCCTATGAAGACTTTCTCGCTCTTCGGATTCCAGGACCAACAAAACAGGATGTTCTCCCTCCCCTCGAGCAGTTCCAATTGACCACCAGGGTCATGGCTCTCGATGCGAGGAAGTTTCGTCTCCACAGCGTGGCCCTGGACGTCACCAATCCAGCCGTCACCATGCTGCCCTTAACCAGCTCCGCTGGCATGGACGGGCTCAATCCTCTCCGCGCTCTGGCCAACGGCTGGCAAGCGGAGCTGGCCATCAACGGAGGCTATTTCAACCGCATTCGCAAGCTTCCGCTGGGCGCCATCAAGCGGGAAGGCCAATGGCTTTCCGGGCCAATTCTGGGTCGGGGAGCGATTGGATGGGGATCAGGAGAGCGTCCCGTGTTCGGGCGGTTGGTGATGCAGGAAACGGTGACAGGACCCGGAGGTTTCTTCCCCATCAGTCATCTGAACAGTGGCTACGTGCAGAAAGGGGTGGCGCGCTATACCCACCGTTGGGGCCGTCACTATCTGCCCTTAACCCAAGGCGAGACCGGGATTTTAGTGCAAGGCAACCGGGTGGTGCGCCACTTTGCCTCCTTCCAGCTTGACGGCGGTGTTGCGCTTGCGCCCGAAAGCTGGCTACTGGTGGCTCGCTATGGCGCCACTCTGCCGCTGCGCCTTGGTGATTACGTTGAACTCGATCAACGGCTGACCCCAGGGGTTTTTGGACGGCAGCCCCACGTTCTGGGGGCAGGTCCCCTGCTCCTGCAAGGCGGTCGGATAGTGCTGAATGTGGGCCTGGAGCGCTTCAGCAGCCAATTCCAAAGGCAGAAGGCGCCACGCAGTGTGGTGGCCTGGGGGAAAGATCAACTGTGGCTCCTCACGGTTCAAGGTCTTGGCAATTCCGGACCCGACCTCAAGGAAACCGCCCGGTTGGTCCAGCAGTTGGGCATGGAGGATGCCCTCAATCTCGATGGGGGCAGTTCCACCACCTTGGTATTCCGGGGTGTCACGGCTGTGCGTGGACGGGGTGTGGATTCCCGCGTCCATAACGGCTTGGGTGTAATGGTTCGACAGCCGCCAGGCGAGAATGGTTCATAGAGCAGCAACCGAGCAATCACCATGGCCAGACACGCCCCGTTCCGGATCACCCCGCAGGCCGCTGCGGAACTCAGCCGCCAGGCCGCTCTCACGTCCCGCCCAGGGGTTGCCAGTCTGGAACTGCAACCCGGTAGATGCCAGAGCCGGGTATTGATCATCCGTGCCGGTGTCGTTGTGGGCGAGCCCATGGCGCGAACGGACGGCATGACCCTTTGGGCGCGCCAGGATACGGCCAACCAACTGGAATCCATGCATCTGGACCATCACCATGACCTGCGCGGCGGCGGCTTTATCCTTCGTGGTCCCAAGGATGTGCAGTTTTGCACCTGTGGCGTTTCCTTCAGCCGTCCATCCGGGGACGCTGGTCCAGGGCAGTAATGCGGTAAAGTTGTAGATTGTGCAACCACGCAGCGGTTTATCGCCAGGCCTCAATGCCCACGATCCAACAACTCATCCGTACGGAGCGCTCTCGGCTGAGAGACAAGACCAAATCCCCCGCACTGCGGTCGTGCCCCGGGCGTCGTGGGGTGTGTACCCGGGTGTACACGTCCACACCCAAAAAGCCCAACTCCGCCCTGCGGAAGGTGGCGCGGGTGCGTCTCACCTCGGGCTTCGAGGTGACAGCCTACATCGGCGGCGAGGGCCATAACCTGCAAGAACACTCCGTAGTGCTGATTCGCGGGGGACGGGTCAAGGATCTACCGGGTGTGCGTTACCACATCATTCGCGGCACCCTGGATACGGCAGGGGTCAAGGACCGTCGCCAATCCCGCTCCAAGTACGGAGCAAAACAGCCCAGGGAGTGATCCGACCCGATGCCTGCCTCCCCGTTGTTGTCCACCTTCCCACTGAACTTTTTCACTCTCTCTCCGTCCCATGTCCCGCCGCAATAGTGCCGAGAAGCGTCCCGTTACGCCTGACCCACGTTTCAATAACCGTCTGGCTGCCATGCTGGTGGCCAGACTCATGAAAAGCGGCAAGAAGTCCACGGCGCAGAGGATTCTGTACGAAGCCCTGGATCTGGTGAGTGAGCGTACCGGCAGCGATCCCGTTACCCTGTTCGAGGCTGCCGTTTGTAATATCACCCCCCTTGTGGAAGTGCGCGCTCGGCGCGTGGGCGGCGCCACCTATCAGGTCCCCATGGAGGTGCGACCGGAGCGGGGCACAGCCATGGCCCTGCGCTGGTTGGTGAACTACTCTCGGGCCCGCTCCGGTCGCTCCATGTCACAGAAGCTGGCAGGGGAGTTGATGGATGCCGCCAACGAAACCGGCAGCGCCGTCCGCAAGCGGGAAGAAACCCACAAGATGGCGGAAGCCAACAAAGCCTTTGCCCACTACCGCTACTGACTGCCGTACCCCTGGCGTTGTCCTCCGAATACCGCGGGCGGGGGCAACGCCAAGCGGAGGATTTTGTCTGTAGAGTTGCCCCCGCCCGCGGTAAGAAGCACACACTTCGGAGGTTTTCCGTGTCCCGCAATGTCTCCCTGGACCACGTTCGCAACATTGGCATTGCCGCCCACATCGATGCCGGCAAGACAACCACCACGGAGCGGATCCTGTTCTATTCCGGCGTGGTTCACAAGTTGGGAGAGGTCCACGACGGCGCTGCCGCAACGGATTGGATGGCCCAGGAGAAAGAACGGGGCATCACCATCACTGCCGCCGCCATCTCCACCAGTTGGCGAGACCACCGCATCAACATCATCGACACCCCCGGCCATGTGGACTTCACCATTGAGGTGGAGCGCTCCATGCGGGTTCTGGATGGAGTGATTGCCGTGTTCTGTGCCGTGGGCGGCGTTCAACCGCAGTCGGAAACAGTCTGGCGCCAGGCGGACCGCTACCAGGTGCCCCGCATGGTCTTTGTCAACAAGATGGACCGCACCGGCGCCGACTTCCTGAGTGTCCATGAGCAAATCAAATCCCGCCTACGGGCCAATGCCTTCCCCATCCAACTGCCCATCGGCGCAGAAGGGGACCTGAGCGGCATTGTGGATCTGGTGCGCAATACGGCCTACCTCTATAAGGACGACCTGGGGAAGAACATCGTTGAAGCACCCATCCCCAATTCCATGGCCGATCAGGCGGCAACCTGGCGCAGCGTGATGATGGAGGCGGTGGCGGAGTCCAGCGAGGAGCTCCTGGAAGCGTTTCTGGAGAACGGCGAACTCAGCCGGGAGGAACTCGTCCGTGGCATCCGTGACGGGGTTCTCCACCATGGCCTGGTGCCCATGCTCTGCGGTTCCGCCTTCAAGAACAAGGGGGTCCAGTTGCTGCTGGATGCGGTCGTGGATTACTTGCCGGCGCCCATAGACGTCCCCCCCATTCAAGGTGTGCTGGACAGCGGCGAGACAACCGTGCGCGCCTCGGACGATGAAGAACCTTTCAGTGCCCTGGCCTTCAAGGTGATGGCCGATCCCTATGGCAAGCTCACCTTTTTGCGCATCTATTCCGGTATCCTGAGCAAGGGCAGCTATGTGCTCAACTCCACCAAGGGCAAGAAAGAGCGCATTTCTCGCCTGGTGGTGCTCAAGGCCGACGAGCGGGAAGAGGTGGATGAGCTGCGGGCGGGAGATCTGGGAGCCGTTGTGGGACTCAAGGACACCACCACAGGGGATACCCTTTGCGTCCAGGAGAAACCCATCGTCCTGGAAACCCTTTTTGTTCCCGATCCTGTGATCTCCGTGGCCGTGGAGCCCAAAACCAAAGGAGATATGGAAAAACTCTCCAAGGCTCTCCAGTCTCTGTCCGAAGAAGACCCAACCTTCCGGGTCAGCACGGATCCCGAAACCAACCAGACGGTGATCGCCGGCATGGGTGAACTCCATCTGGAAATCCTGGTGGACCGCATGCTGCGGGAGTTCAAAGTGGAAGCCACCGTAGGGGCTCCCCAGGTGGCCTACCGGGAAACCATTCGCGCCAGGGCCCGTGGCGAAGGCAAATTCGTGCGCCAGTCCGGCGGTAAGGGCCAGTACGGCCATGTCGTCATCGAGATGGAGCCGGGAGAACCCAATTCGGGTTTTGCCTTCGAGAGCAAGATTGTCGGTGGGGTTGTTCCCAAGGAATACATCAACCCGGCTCAAAAAGGCATGGCGGAGACCTGTGCATCCGGTGTACTGGCGGGCTATCCCATGATCGACGTGAAATGCACGCTGGTGGACGGGTCGTTCCACGATGTGGACTCCTCCGAAATGGCCTTCCAGATTGCCGGTTCCATGGCGTTCAAGGATGCAGTGAACAAATGCAGTCCGGCGCTGCTGGAGCCCATGATGAAAGTGGACGTGGAGATCCCGGACGATTTCCTCGGTTCCGTCATTGGCGACCTGTCGTCTCGTCGTGGTATGGTGGAAGGCCAGACCATAGAAGACGGCATCGGCAAAGTCACCGCCAAGGTGCCCCTCTCCGAGATGTTTGGCTACGCTACAGAACTCCGATCCATGACACAGGGTCGGGGTCTATTCTCGATGGAATTCAGCAACTACGAGGAAGCTCCTCGCAACGTCGCTGAGGCGATTATCGCCAAGAATCAGGGCAAGTCCTGATCTCCATCCCTCAACTGAAAACCTCCCCGATTCTTTCCATCAATGGCACGCGAGAAGTTCGAGCGGAACAAGCCCCACGTCAACATCGGCACCGTCGGCCATGTTGACCACGGCAAAACTACGCTGACTGCTGCAATCACCAACGTCCTGGCGGCTCGTGGTAGCGCCAAAGCCCAGGCCTACGACGACATTGACGGCGCTCCCGAAGAGAAGGAGCGTGGCATCACCATTAACACGGCCCACGTGGAGTATGAGACGGAGAACCGTCACTATGCCCATGTGGACTGCCCCGGTCATGCGGACTACGTCAAGAACATGATCACGGGAGCCGCCCAGATGGACGGCGCCATCCTGGTGGTGGCAGGCACGGACGGCCCCATGGCTCAGACCCGGGAGCACATTCTCCTGGCCAAGCAGGTGGGGGTTCCCGCGCTGGTGGTCTTCGTCAACAAGAAAGACATGGTTGACGATGAAGAACTGCTGGAGTTGGTAGAATTGGAAATCCGGGAACTCCTCAGCAAGTACGAATTTCCTGGCGACGACATCCCGGTGGTGACGGGATCCGGCTTGAAAGCGCTGGAAGCCGTCCAGGGTGGCGCCACGGGTGAGCGTGGCAAGGATCCATGGGTTGATGGCATCCTGGACCTCATGGATGCCGTGGACGAAAGCATCCCCGAGCCGGAGCGGGAAGTGGACAAGCCTTTCCTGATGGCCGTCGAGGACGTGTTCTCCATCACGGGGCGCGGCACCGTGGCCACAGGCCGCATTGAGCGTGGTGTGGTCAAGGTCAACGAAGAAGTGGAAATCGTTGGCTTGAAGGACACCCGCAAGACCACGGTCACCGGCGTGGAAATGTTCCGTAAGCTGTTGGACGAGGGCATGGCCGGGGACAACGTCGGCCTGCTCCTGCGCGGCATTCAGAAAGACGAAGTGGAGCGCGGCATGGTTCTTGTCAAGCCCGGTTCCATCACCCCCCATACCAGGTTCGAAGGGGAGGTTTATGTGCTGACCAAGGAAGAAGGCGGCCGCCACACGCCCTTCTTCGCTGGCTACCGTCCCCAGTTCTACATCCGCACCACGGACGTGACGGGCCAGATCACCCAGTTCACCGCTGACGATGGATCCAAAGCGGAAATGGTGATGCCTGGTGATCGCATCAAGATGACCGGTGAGTTGATTGTGCCTGTGGCCATCGAGAAGGGCATGCGCTTTGCCATTCGCGAAGGAGGTCGCACCATTGGCGCTGGCGTGGTATCCAGGATCCTCGCCTGAGACAATCATCCAACCCGGAGAGGGCTGTTGACCGCATCAACCGGATCAGCCCTCCTTGCCGCTCTTGCAACTTGACAACTCAACCTCCTCATGGCCTACGCCTCCACCCTTGAACCCTTGCAATGACCAGAACTCTTGCGCAGCAGAAGATTCGTATTCGCCTCAAAGCCTTTGATCGACGGATGCTGGATATCTCCTGCGAGAAGATCATCGACACCGCGGACCGCACGGCAGCCACGGCCATTGGGCCCATCTCTCTGCCCACCAAGCGGAAGATCTACTGTGTATTGCGTTCTCCCCATGTGGACAAGGACTCGCGGGAGCACTTCGAAACCCGCACCCACCGGCGGCTGATCGATATTTACAACCCCTCGTCAAAGACGATCGACGCCCTCATGAAGCTCAACCTGCCCAGTGGGGTGGACATCGAGGTCAAACTTTAGGCCACCACACATCAAACCCTAGCTGTCTAGGGTCAAACCACTTGCTGCCCTATAGCCATGACTACGCCACTGGCGGTTAGGGAGCTTCCCCTGTTCTTGCTGTCCGGAGTCGTGCTGTTCCCCCGTGAAGTGCTCCCCCTTCACATTTTCGAGTACCGCTACCGAATCATGCTGAAGACGGTTCTGGAGACCGATCAGCGCTTTGGCGTGATCAGTTGCGATCCCGAGACCGGTGAGCCAAACACTGTGGGCTGTTGTACGGAAATCCTCCAGCACCACTCCATGGAGGGTGACCGCAGCGCCATTGTGACCAGGGGACAGCAACGTTTCCGCGTCTTGAATCGGGTCCGGGACACCCCCTTCTGCATTGGTCTCGTCAGTTGGCTCGAAGACGCTCCGCCCAAAGCGGATCTCACGGACCTTGTCCGGAACGTGCATAGCGCCCTTGGTGACGTTGTCAAGCTTTCTGCCAAGCTCTCCGGTAAAAGTTTTCGCCTGCCCGAGGATATTCCGTTCGGTCCCGAGGAGGTGTCGTTCTGGCTTGCCTCCCGTCTGGATCATGCAACGGCAGTCCAGCAGCATCTCCTGGAGATAACGGATACAGCCGAACGTCTACAACAGGAGTATGCGCTGCTGGATAAAGCGCGCCGACAACTGGCTGCACGAACAGTGCTCAAGGATCTGGAACAGGGAACCAGAAACTAGAGGACCGTTCATGCCCTGGTTCCCGCTCCTGATCAGCGTTGCTCTGGTCCTGACGTTCCTTGCCTATCTTGCCGGCAAGCGTCCCTATCAATCCCCACGAAGTGTTGCCGCCAATTACGACAACTGGACCCGTGACGGTCTTCTGGAGCGCCTTTGGGGAGACCACATCCACCTCGGCTACTACGGTGATCCTCCCCAGCCCCAGGATTTCCGGGCCAGCAAAGCGAGACTGGTCCATGAAATGGTCCACTGGGCCGGTCTTCACAGGTTGCCTGCCGGCAGTCGCCTCCTGGACGTGGGTTGCGGCATTGGGGGCAGTGCACGGATCCTGGCCCGGGATTACGGCTTCGACGTACTGGGCATCAGCGTCAGCAGCCGGCAAATCGACCGTGCCCGTGCATTGACACCGGCCCACCTCTCCTGCCGCTTTGCCGTGATGGACGCCCTGGCCATGCCCATGGAAGACAGATCTTTCGACGCGATCTGGACCGTGGAAGCGGCGCCCCACATTGCCGACAAGCAGCGCTTCGCCAACGAACTCCTGCGCCTCCTGCAACCAGGTGGCCAATTGGTGATGGCGGATTGGAATCAGCGGGATCCCCGCCACCAACCATTGCGTCGTCCGGAGCAGATGGTTTTGAACGTTCTGCTGGAGCAGTGGGGTCATGCCGCCTTTGCCAGCATGGAAGCTGTCCAGGAGCACCTGCAAGCCAGCCCCTATGGCTGCGTCAACCTGCACACCGCGGATTGGAGCCGGGCCACGTTCCCGGCATGGCCGGAGGCCATCCGGGAAGGTTTCAGGCGACCGTGGGCTGTGCTCTCCCTGGGTCCGTCAGCGGTGCTCCAGGGTCTTCGGGAAGTGCCCACCATTCTTCTCATGGCCTGGGCGTGGCGGCGTGGGCTGCTGCGTTTCGGGGTGTTTCGCGCCGAGCGTGCAGACGGGCGAGGTTAGCCACACTCAAGGCCTGTGGTTGTGCAGGTATTTTCGCCGGCGCAGTGCCCGCAGGATCCGGTAGCGGTGATAGATCCATTGCACACAGGCCGCCATGGTGAGCCCGGCGCCAATCACCACCATGGGGATGGTTTGCAGCTTTTCGCTGTCGGTTCGTTGCAGGCTGGCCAGCAAACCCAGGCACGCCATGGCCGGTGCCGCCAGGGTGACCAGCCGCGAGAAGGGATGAGGGGGAGGTGTGTTCACAATCAGGGTGAGACGGAATCCACGGGTCTGTCAAAACGTTGCAGCAAGGTGAAAGCGAGCACTTCCACCCCCGTCGCAATGGCGCCCTCGTCAGGGTTGAAGCAACCGTGGTGGAGGGGATAGCAGCCCTCGGGACCGGCCACGCCAAGGCGGAACATGCAGCCGGGTACGTGCTTGAGCATCTCGGCAAAGTCTTCCGCGCCCAGGGAGGGTTGGGCAAGATATTCCACGTTGTCGTCCCCCAGAACGGCGCGAGCCGCTTTTTCCAGGCAGCGGGTCTGGTTTACGTCGTTGAACACGGACGGTGTGATGGCGCGGAGACTCACATGGGACCGTGCGCCATGGATCCCCACAATTCCCTGAACGACCCCCTCGATCCAACTGGAGAGCAACTGGTGGGTGTCCGGGTGCAGGCAGCGCACCGTGCCCTTCAGCAAGACACGGTCGGCAATGACGTTGAAGGCACAGCCCCCTTGAACCTGACCGAAGCTGATGACCACAGGGTGCAGGGGATCCATGCGGCGGCTGACCGCCTCCTGGAGTCCGGTGACCACCTGGCTGGCAATCCAGATGGCGTCCAGGGCTTCATGGGGACGGGCCCCATGGCCACTTTCCCCCAGAATCTCGACAATCAACTCATCCGCTGTGGCCGTGAAGGTTCCTGCACGAACCCCCACCTTGCCAACCGCCAGTGGAGGATGCACGTGAACTCCGAACAGTGCGTCCAACCCCTCAACGGCCCCGGCCCTGACCATCCAGCTTGCCCCCTGGGCGATCTCCTCGGCCGGCTGGAACAGGAGCCGCAACGTGCCCGGTAACCGGCGGGCGAGGGGGGCCATCAGGTGGGCCACCCCAATCCCCACCGTGGTGTGGATGTCGTGGCCACAGGCATGCATCAAGCCTTGACGACGGGATGCAAAGGGCAATCCGGTGCGCTCCTCGATGGGCAAGGCATCCATATCCACCCGCAGGCCGATGCAGGGACCGGGACCACCGCCAAGCTCCGCCACAACACCGGCGCCGCCAACCCCTTCCCGTACATCGAAGCCCAACTGATACAAGGCGCCGGCCACAAAGGCGGCGGTTTGTTGTTCCTGACCACTCAACTCCGGATGGGCATGGATGTGGCGGCGAATTTTTACCAGGTCCGGTTGCAGGTCCTGCACCTGCCGGCGAAGCTCTTCGAGGGCAAGCAAGCTGGTCATGCCCATCAGGACGTCCGCGACGCCAGGAATTGTTGAAGATCCTGCACTGGTCCCGGGGGCCATTGGCGCGTTGCCAGCAACCATCGGGCATCAGCGTAGCGATCGTCCAGCCCGGCACTGGCGGCCCAGTGACTCTCCGCCTCTCCCTGCAGACCACGACGCCAGAGCAGTGCCGTGAGAGCAGCGCGGGCATCGGCAAAAAGGGGATGACGGCGAATCAGTCGGCGGAGCGTTTCCTCCGCAACAGCCAACTCGCCCAACTCCATGGCGGCCAACGCCCGACTGGATCGGGCCAGGATCAAATCGGGTTGGATCCGGGCAGCAGCACCGTAGCTACAGCGCGCCCCCTGCCAGTTGCCCCGCGCCCCTTGCACTGCACCCAGGTTGTAGAGGGCAGTAGCCTCCGCCTTCACCGGGTCCGGGTCGGCGGCCAGGGAATTCCCCAAAGCCGGACCCGGGGACCAGCAACCGAAGAGCAGGATCAAAGCCATGACAAGCCATGGCGATAAACGGCCCGTCAAGGGAGTGGTGCGCATACTGGCCAGTGTAGAGCAGCAGAGAAGGACGTCCCGTCAATACAAGCGCAGGGTTTTGTTGGCTGGAGGCCCCTAGAGGAGAGGCAGTTGCCCGCCCGACGCTTGATCGGCCGTGGGCGCCGGGCACAAGCCAAGGTGCTTGTAGGCCGGGAGCGCCAGGCGGCGGCCACGGGGTGTGCGCTGCAAGAAACCGATCTGGAGAAGGTAGGGTTCCAGCACGGTTTCGATGGTATCGGCATCCTCACCCAGAACTGCGGCCAGGGTGGTGAGGCCCACGGGTCCCCCTTCGAATTGCCGGGCAATGGTCAGGAGCAGGCGATGGTCGCTGGGATCGAGACCCAGGGGATCGATGCGGTGCATGGTCAGGGCATCCGCCACCACCTGGTCGTCAATGGCGGGACAGGCTTTCACCAGGGCGTAGTCCCGCACACGGCGCAGCAGACGATTGGCGATACGGGGTGTGCCGCGACAACGGCTGGCAACAGCTTGAGCACCGGAGCGCTCCACCCCCATCTGCAGGAGTTGGGCCGAGCGCTCCACGATTTGCTGCAGCTCGGCTCCGGTGTAAAACTCCAGGCGATGGACCATGCCAAAACGGTCCCGCAGAGGTGAACTGACGGAGCCTGCCTTTGTGGTGGCGCCCACCAGGGTGAAACGCGGCAGAGCAATGCTGCGGGCCCGGGCTGTGGTTCCCTTGCCCACGGAGAGATCCAGGCGGAAATCTTCCATGGCGGGGTAGAGGATCTCCTCGGCCATGCGGGGCAGACGGTGGATCTCGTCAATGAAGAGCACGTCCCCCTGCTCCATGGCCATGAGCAGACCGACGATGTCGCGAGGGCGCTCCAGCGCCGGGGCGCTGGTGATCCGGCAACGGGCCGTCAACTCTGCCGCCAACACCATGGCCATGGTGGTTTTGCCCAGACCGGGTGGCCCGTAGAGCAGGAGATGATCCAGGGGTTCCCGGCGATGCCGCGCCGCCTCCAGGGCAATGTGCAACACCTGCTTGAGAGCGGTCTGACCGATGTAGTCCCCCAGGCGACGCGGGCGCAGGGCTTCGTCTGCATGGCCTTGCTCCTCTGCCGTGGCCTCTGCGCGCCGCTGCGGACCATGGGGAGAACCTGGAGGACGGGACGCTGCGCCATGGTTGCGGGACGGAGTCGGGGACGTTTTCCCGGAGGGGCTGGGAACAATGGCCATGGCCAAACCCTAGCGGGTGCCGCCAATTCCGATTTGTCCCGGCTTGTCGGACGGGTGGTCCTCCGTTAACCTGGCCTCAAGGCAGCAGTCGCAACCCGGCATTGTCGCCATAGGGAGCCCCAAAACTTGCGCTTTCCGCCTGGCTAGGCCCGTATCGGTAAGAAGTGAGAAGAAGGCTTGACGGAAGATTAACTCCGGCTTATGATCTAAGGGCGTGTTCCTTGTCCTCAAGAGCCTATGAACTCCATGAACAAGCTGGATCCGAAGCTGGTGCATCTTGCCCAAGATGTCCCATGGGGCGTGGATGGATGGAGGAGAGATTTGGCGGCCAGTGAAAAGAATGTTAAAAACGTGTCTTTCGTAACCAGGAAGGAGTACGAGAAGGAGCAGAGTATAATCGGTCCAGAGGTCCAGAGGTCCAGAGGTCCAGAGGTCCAGAGGTCCA
>MWLD01000015.1 GCA_002018045.1 Candidatus Synechococcus spongiarum LMB bulk15M | reverse complement strand
CGTGGTTTTTCCTTCAAGAGGTGGTTTCTGCGGCGCCTGGGGAGACGCTGAGGAGGAGGTGTATCCACCAAAATGGAGGTGAGGTGCTCCGTGCTTTAGGGCGGAGGGGGATAGGGACCAACATAGCCGTGCGCAGCCCGTCCTCTAATCAGGGTCGTCCTGACTCTGGATGTACTCCCGCAAGGTCTCAATACTTGCGCCTCCTGTGCTGGAGGCAAAGTAACCGGGACTGCAAAGGTGTTCCCCTTGAAATCCGAATTCCTTCCTGAGTACTCGACTGGTGACACCCTTGATTTGGCTAACGAGCTGAGACACAGGCGTTGCGGGCGAGTGCTCAATCAGGAGGTGGCATGGTCCGGTTCTCCGTTGAACTCCAGCAACTGAAAGCCGCTCTTCTCGGCGACACGGATGCAGACGGAGTGCATCCTTGCCAAGTGCTTGCTCTCCAGGATTCTCTTGCGGTACCTGGTCGCAAAGACCAGGTGAACAACCAGTCGTGACATACTGTGACGACCGTTTCTCAGGACGGACTCACACATGACAGGAAAAGTGCTATACTAGCTTCATGCTAATACGCTACCGTTACCGCTGTTACCCGAGCCAGGGCAGAAGACCCTTCTAGCCAAGGCATTTGGCTGTGCTCGTGTGGTGTGGAACGATGCGTTGACCCTGAATAGGAAACTGTACGAGGAAGAGAACAAGCCATTCGATGCGGGAGAGTTAATGAAGCGTTGCATTACTCAGGCAAAGCGGACCAAAGAGAGGAGTTGGCTTGCTGAGCCATCCCATACGATGCTTCAACAATCCGTCAGAGACCTGAGCCAGGCGTTCAAGAACTGGTGGGAAGGCAAAGGCAGGGTCCCATGCACCTCGTTTCAAGAGTCGGAGAAACCGTCGTCAGAGTATGGGTGTTTGCGGTAAGGAGTTTTATCCGACGGACAGGGGAGTCCGCTTCCCGAAGATTGGAGAACTCAAGCTGAAATGGTCACGCCCCTTGCCCTCTCCCCCAACGAGCGTCACCCTTGTCAAGGAGTGCTCGGGCCGCTACTATGCCAGCTTCGTTGTAGAGGTCAAGGAGGTCAAACTCCCCTGGACTCCCAAGGAAGTCGGCCTCGATTTGGGCTTGGCATCCCTCGCCGTCGGAAGCGACGGCGAAAAGATAGCCCCTCCCAAGTTCCTGCGCTCTGCGCTCAGAACGATCGGGAGGTTACAAGGGAGCCTGAGCCGAAAGGCGAAGGGTTCCAGTAACCGACAGAAGGCAAGGCTTCTCGTGGCGCGTGCCCAGGAAAAGGTAGCCAATCAAAGGTTGGATCTCTTCCACAAACTCAGCACCAAGTACATCCGTGAGAACCAAACGGTTGCGCTTGAGGATCTGAATGTGTCGGGAATGCTGAAGAACCGTCGTCTTGCCAAGAGTATCTCCGACTCTGGATGGCGGATGTTCAAGACTCTCCTGGAGTACAAGGCGGTGCTCTATGGCCGCGAGGTCGTAGTGGTCTCCCGCTGGGAACCAACTTCCCAAAGGTGCTCCAGTTGCGGACATCGCGACGGCAAGAAACCTCTCTCTATCCGTCGTTGGACCTGCTCGGCTTGCGGCGCCGCGCACGACCGTGATATCAATGCCGCAAAAATATCCTCGCCGTCGGACAGGCGGAGAGGCTAAACGCTTGTGGAGCCGAGGGTACGTCCAGCTTGCTGGTACCTGGCTATGAAGCAGGAACCCGTCTTGATCAGGGAGTAATACGGGCAACCTGAAGAAAGAAAATCCCCCTTGTTTACGGCGAGGAGGATGTCAATGAACTCAGGGGATGTCTCCATTCTGGTTGATAAGGGGATTCCGGTGTCCCGAGGACCGGCTTTTGATGCGACGAGGAATGGCCTGCTCGTCAATTCGTTCCAGGTGCGCCAAATCCGCTGTCAGCCATGTTCCAGGTCCCACCCACACCTGCAGGGTGGGATCCGCTGTCACCACACCCAGGTGTTGGCAGGGTACGGCCGCGCTGCTGGCAGCTTGTTGCAACGTGTCACTTTGGTGGGGAGGCAAGCTCACCAGCACCCGCGCGCCTCCTTCGGCAAAAAGCAGGACGTCCGGTCGCAGGTCCGTGGTCTCGGGCAGGTGTATAGAGGCGCCGCGTTGACCCTTGAGACAACTCTCCGCCAAGGCCACCAGCCAGCCACCCGCTGCCGCATCGTGGGCTGCGGTGACCACACCGGAGCGGATCAGGGACCGCAGCAGACGCTGAAGGGCCGCCTCCAGCGCCAGGTCCTGCCGTGGGGGGCGGCCTGTGGCAAGCCCATGAACGATGGCCAGATAGCTGCTGCCAGCCAGGGAAACCCGCTCGTCCACAACGGCAAGAGGCACCCCCAGTAGCCAGATCTGCTGACCCGCGGCCGGCCAGCCCATGGCCACGGTTGTCCGGTGGTCCTCAACGAGCCCCACCATGCCAATGACCGGGGTGGGCTGGATGGGACAAGGAGCGCCATCCGACTGGCGGGTTTCGTTGTAGAGAGAAACATTGCCGCCGGTGACCGGAGTGCCCAAGGCGCGGCAGGCTTCCGCCACCCCCTGGCAGGCTTTGGCCAGGGACCAGTAGCCCTCGGGGGTTTCCGGGGAGGGAAAGTTGAGGTTATCGGTGACCGCCAGGGGCTCGGCCCCTACACAGCTCAGGTTCCGAGCCGCTTCCGCCACTGCTGCCTTGCCCCCCTCCTGCGGATCCAGGGCCACCCAGCGATTGTTGCAGTCTACGGTAAGTGCCAGCGCCCGGCGAGTGGTGGCCAAGGCCTCGGGACCACACTGCGGGCGCAAGCGAATCACTGCGGCATCAGCAGCGCCAGGACCCAGAACGGTGTTGCCCTGGACCTGGTGGTCGTATTGCTGCCAGATCCAACGCTTGCTGGCGATGGTGGGATCATCCAACATCATCTCCAGCACCTGCAGCCAGTTGCGTTGCCCCCGGGGTGTCCGGATGCCGGCGGCAGAGGCAGGGGGAAGCTGCTCCGGTCGCCAGGACCAGGCCGAGCGCAGTGCCGCGGGGGCTTCTTCCGGCAGGGTGCGGTGAATCACGGGGGTGTCATGGGCCAAGGCCACTGCCGGCACACAAGCCGCCACCTCCCCACGGTGCAGGATGCGCACTACGGGTTCCTCCACCACACGTCCCACAACTGCCCCGTGGAGTCCCCAGCGGTGAAAATGGGCCATCACTGCGTCTTCGCGCCCCGCCCGCACCACCAGGAGCATGCGTTCCTGCGACTCGGAGAGCAGGTACTCGTAGGCGGTCATGCCTTGCTCCCGAGCCGGAACACGGTCCAGATCCAGAACGATGCCTACCCCACCGGCGGCAGCCATCTCGGCACAGCTACAGGTGAGGCCAGCGGCCCCCATGTCCTGCGCGGCAATCACGTCACCACTCCGGAAAGCCTCCAGGCAGGCCTCAATCAGGCATTTCTCGAAAAACGGATTCCCCACCTGCACCGCTGGCCGGTCCTCCGGAGATTGATCCGACAGTTCGGCACTGGCGAAGCTGGCGCCGCCCGTGCCGTCCCGTCCCGTGGTGCTGCCCACGTAGAGCACCGGGTTGCCCACGCCGCAGGCTGCTGCCGTGACAACGGCGTCGGTCTCCAATAAACCCACTGCCATGGCATTCACCAGGGGATTGCCGCTGTAGGAGGAATCAAAAGCCACTTCGCCGGCCACGGTGGGCACGCCCACGCAGTTGCCGTAGTGGGCAATGCCAGCCACTACGCCCTCCAGCAAAGAGCCGTTGCGGGAATCCTCCATTGGACCGAAGCGCAGAGCGTTGAGCAGCGCAACGGGCCGGGCGCCCATGGTGAACACGTCCCGCAAGATGCCCCCTACACCCGTGGCCGCCCCCTGGAAGGGTTCAATGGCCGAAGGATGGTTGTGGCTCTCGATTTTGAAGACCAGCTTCTGGTTATTCCCCAGGTCCACCACGCCAGCGTTTTCTCCGGGTCCTACCAGGATGCGCGGGCCGCTGGTGGGAAATTGCTTCAGCAGGGGGCGGGAGTTCTTGTAGCAGCAGTGCTCCGACCACATCACGCCAAACATGCCCAGTTCCGTGCGGTTGGGATGGCGACCCAGCCGTTGAACAATCCGGTCGTACTCGGTTGGGCTCAGACCTTCCTGCCGGATCTCGGACGGCGAGCAGGGTGGCTGTGGGGACAGGGGCATGGATCGCAACAGAGAAGAGGCCCGATGCTGCCGAGTCTGACGGATGGGACCTGGACATTTCGGAGCTTGCGGGAAAACATCCGGCTGCTTCGGCTCTCTAGACTTCAGCTTGCAATCAGCATGGAGGGATTTTTGATGAAGGAATCCGCCGCGTTCTGGGACGGCATTGCCAAGCGCTATGCCGCTTCAGCCATCAGGGATACGGCATCCTACGAATTCACGCTACAGCGCACGCGCTCCTATCTGAAGCCGCAGGACAAGGTTCTTGAAATCGGCGCCGGGACGGGATCCACCGCCCTCCTGCTCGCATCGTCGGTTGCCCACGTCACGGCCACCGATCTGTCCACCGAGATGATAAAGATCGGCCAGGCAAAGGCCGCGGAACAGGGGGTACACAACATCGATTTCCTTGTTGACGGAGCAACGGCAGAGGCAGTGAGCGGACCTTACGACGTCCTTCTTGCCCACAATCTCTTCCATCTTCTTGACGATCTTCCAGGCGTCCTGGAGCGGGCAAACGAACGTCTGAAGCCGGGTGGCCTTCTGATTTCCAAAACTCCCTGCAAGCCGCAAGGGCTTGGTCCATTCAGTTATCGTCTCATGCAAGTTGTCCTACCAATCATGCAACGTCTGGGCCAGGCGCCGTTTATAGCAATGCGCAGCGTCACCGAGCTGGAGCGGCTCATTGGGGAGCAGGGTTTCCAAATCGTTGAAGCCTGTAATCAGGATATTCGAAGATATATCGTGGCGCGCAAGATTGCTGGAAGACAAGCAAGATAAAGAACGCAACCAACCGGTTTTCAAAGCCAGGGCTCCTGATCGGAAGTGTAGCTCTCGCTGTCCTGACGGGGGGAAGGCTGGCGGTGGGGAGGGTGTTCCCAGGCATCCCAGACCTCCTGCCCGGGTCCCCGGTCACCGTCCGGGGAATCGGCACGGGGCCGCCGCTTGGCGCCTCGGTTCCCGTGGTCCTGGGGCAAGGGGGTGTTGTGGAGCCAGTCTTCCAGACGGTGACCTGCCTGAACGGTGGTCTCCTGGAGTCGCTCCCGCCACCGTTGACCGGTCTGTAGCGCCTGGGTGCGCAGACCAGCCCGCACCAGGGGTAGGTCGTCCAGGCTGCCCACAGCAGCCACCACCCGACCCGGCTGCTGATCCAGAATGACGTTCGGCTGTAAACGCCAACGGCTGGCGCCCGGTAGACGGGGATCACTGCGGGCCACCCAATAGTGGCCAACGGCGCCGGTATGGGGACTCACCAAAGCATCAACCACACGTCCCAGGGCAAGACCGTCATGGCTGTAGAGATGGGCGCCCATGAGGGTGGGCAGCAAATCCAGGGTGCTCTGCTGGGTCCGGGACGGGGTCTCGCCGACCACCGCCACGTCCCCCTGCAAGTGGCGCAACTGGTTGAGGCGCCACACGGAGCGGGTGGGTCCGAAGCTGGTGGGGCGACTGGCCCAGCCCAACACCCGATGGGTCGGTGGATGCATCCATACCTGATGCCCCACGCCATGGTCCGCTCCCTGATCGTCCTGAACCCTGGCCCGCAACAGTGTGCTCGTCAGAAGCTCGTGGGGCAGCGCCATGGCGATCGAGCAACGGGGCGGATGTCCCGTCAGGGACTTTGAACATAATAAAGTCCTGCGCGCCATACGGGACAGCGCCATAATCAAGGGTCATGGACATCCTTGTGGCTGGTGGTGGGCTTTGCGGCACCCTGGCGGCCCTGGCCCTCAGCCGGCACCGTCTTGGCGTGACCCTGCTGACAGGATCGGCCCACCCACAACCCATCCCCGCCGCCACGGGGTACAGCTACGGCGGCGTTCCCTGGTGGATGGGGGTTGGAGACGGTGGTAAGGCACTGTCGGGCCAGGGACTGGTGCGCTGGCAGCAGTTGCAGGAGTGTCATGGGGATCTGGGCCTGCGGCCGGCCGCGCTGCTGCTCCACTGGTCTGCAGCGGACGACAACACTGCCGTGGAGGCTGGCGTGGAGGCGCTGATGGCCAGCCTCCCCGAAGGAACCACACCGGAGCGCCGGGGCCGTGCGGCCTTTTGCAGAGGGGAACTGCAAGCCCTGGGGTTGACCTGTGCCGGGGCCGTACGGCTCCCCTACGGACGCATTGACAACCACCGCTACCACCAGGCCATGGCAAGGCTTTTGCCGTCCCGGGGAGTGCGGTGCTCGTCAGGGGCGGTGGACCGTCTGCTGGTGCGCCATGGAGAGTGCATCGGGGTCCGTCTCACGAACGGCGCCATGCTGAAGTCCGATGGGGTGGTGCTGGCTACGGGCGCCGCCATGGCCAGCTTGTTGCCTCTACCGGAGGCGTTCCGGTGGTTCCCCTATAGCTGGGCCAGTGTGCTGCCCCTGCGGCAACCACAGCCGTGTCCGGAGGTCGTCCTGATGCCCCTGTTGGGCAGGCGGGAGCGGATCGAGCGCCATGGCGGGGCGGACCTGGTGGTGGATCCCGGCCTGGCGCCATGGGGTGGGGGCCTGATGGTTGGTCAGGTCACCTGTCTTCAACACCGGAGCGGGCCTGCCTGTTCTCCGCATCGCCCCACCCCGTTGCCGATCCCGGGACCCTGGCAACCGTCCGTGGCGGAGGCCCTTCTTCGCCGCGCCCTGGCTGAACTGTCTCCAGGGCTGGCCGCAGCGGCCCGGCGGCAACAGGCTGCGGTGCGTCACTGCCCCGTCAGCTACAGCCCTGACGGTCGGCCATGGGTTGGTCCCTGTCCCGGTATTCGGAACCTCTGGCTGTTCGGGGGCTTTCGGGGGGCCTTTGCCTTGGCGCCGGTCCTGGCGCCTCTACTGGCGGAGGCCGTTGCCCACAACGACGCGCCTGCCCCGGAACTGGGGGTGGATCCGGGCCGTTTGCCGGAGGATAACAAGGGATAAAAAGCCGCGTGGGAACCCGTGGAGGCGATTCCGGTTTCGTTTCCGGGAACCTCGAACAACACCAGGGCGCCCCGGAACTCGCGCTTTCCGCCTGGCCC
>MWLD01000054.1 GCA_002018045.1 Candidatus Synechococcus spongiarum LMB bulk15M | reverse complement strand
AACAGGTGGCGGCAGTCAGCAGGGTGGGGATCATCAGCACGCCGAACCAACCCACATAGATGCGGTTGTCGGTGCTGGTCACCCATTGGCAGAACCGTTGCCAATTGCCAACCGAGCCACTGCTACGAATGACGGTTGTCATGAGTGCGGTAGAAGTGTAGGAAAAGCTGCCACAGGGGCAGCAGATTCAGGCTAAGGAGTTCGAACCTTCAGGCCACAACGGTTCACGCTTCTTAAAGCTTGAGAAGGACTTGCGGTCCCGGCCATGGGGCGCCGGTCATTGGGGCGGCTGGTTGTTGAAGGCTCGTTGCAAGAGCCCATGCTTCGGCGCAAAGACCATGGCCATGACAAACAGCAGGGTTTGCACCACCACGATGCAGCCCGCTGGCGACGCATCGGACCAGTAGCTCAGATAGGCCCCCAGAAGGCTGGAGAAGATGCCCGATGTCACTGCAAGCACAGTCATGGTGCCGAAGGAGTCCGTTAGCAGATAGGCGGTGGCGCCGGGGGTGACCAGCATGGCCACTACGAGAATGATGCCGACTGTTTGCAGCCCCGCCACTGCCGCCAGGGACAGACTGGACAACAGCAGGTAGTAGAGAAAACCCGTGGAAATGCCGATGGACCGGGCGTGGGTGGGGTCAAAGCAGAACAGCACCAGATCCCGCCGAAACACCAGCAGCACCACCAGTACCAATGCGGAGATCACGAGGGTTTGCTGGAAGTCCTGGGGACGAATGCCCAGCACGTTGCCAAAGAGGATGTGCATCAGATCCAGACTGCTGCGCACCTTGGACACCAGAATCAGGCCCAGGGCAAAGAATCCCGTAAACACCAGACCGATCACCGTGTCTTCCTTGACCCGGGTGTTCTGTTTGACGAGACCGATCACTGCCACGGAGCCCACACCGAAGACAAAGGCGCCCACAGCGAGGGGCAACCCCAGGGCATAGGCAATGACCACGCCGGGCAGCACGGCATGGGAGACGGCATCTCCCATCAAGGCCCAGCCCTTGAGGGTCATGAAGCAGGAAAGCAAAGCACAGACCCCTCCCACCACGGTGCTGATGAGCAGTGCCTTGACCATGAAGACATGGTGGAGCGGCTCCATGAACCAACCGACGGGATCCATCAACTCCACCCCTCTTCATACCGGGGGCAGCCGCCAAAGGTGAGCGCCAGGTTTTCCCGTGTGAACACCTCGCCGGTTTCCCCATAGGCCAATACGGTTTTATTGATCAGCACCACCTGGTCACAAAAGCCGGTGACATGGTCCATGTCATGGGTAGAAATCAGCAGGGTGCGTCGTTCACGACGAAAGGCCATGAACAACTGGGCCATCAATTTTTCCGTGCGCACGTCGACGCCGTTGAAGGGTTCGTCCAGCAGAAGCACGGAAGCCCCTTGGGCCAGGGCTCTGGCGAGGAAGGCGCGCTTGCGTTGACCGCCGGAGAGTTCGCCAATCTGCCGCTGTCTGAGGTTCCAGAGTTCGACCAGTTCCAGGCTGTGGCGCACGGCCTCATGGTCACGGCGCCGGGGATTGCGCAGGGGTCCCATGGATCCGTAGCGTCCCATCATGACCACGTCGGTGACACTGAGAGGAAAATCCCAGTCCACGCTTTCCGCCTGGGGAACGTAGGCCACGGACTGACGACGCTGAGCCTGGGCTACGGACTGGCCGTTGATGCGAACGGTTCCCGTAGAAGGGCGCACAAAGCCCATCAAGGCCTTGAACAAAGTGGACTTCCCCGCGCCGTTCATGCCCACCAGACCGCAAATGGTGCCCCGGTCGAGCCGCAAGCTGGCATTGGAGAGGGCCACCACTCCGGCGTAGCTCACGCTCAGGTGTTCCACTGCAATGTGCGGTGGTTCCGTGGCGGCGGCAGTGGTGGTCATGGGATATCCATGGCGGATGGATTGACGGGCGCTTCAGGGAGTCGCCTGGATGGGCGCCGGTTGGAGATCTTGCAGGAGGCCGTTCATCAGGGTGCGGATGTTGTGACGTTGCAACTCCAGAAGCGTAGGGGCAGGTCCCTGGGGTCCGGACAGGGAGTCCACGTAGAACACACCCGCCAGCCGGGCGCCGGTGGCAGCGGCCACCTCCTCCTGGGCGGCACTGTTCACCGTACTTTCGCAAAACACGGCCGGCAGTTGGCGCTCCTTCACGAGGCGAATGACCTTCGCCAGCCGTTGCGCCGTGACATCGGAATCGCCGTTCACCGGCCAGAGATAGGCTTCTTCCAGGCCATAGTCCCGGGCCAGGTAACTGAAGGCTCCTTCACAGGTCACCAGCAGACGGCGTTTCCGGGGTAAGCGGGCAATGGTCTGCCGCAACTCTTCATCCAGTTGCAGCAGTTGCCGGTTGTAGGCTGCAGCATTGGCAGCGAAGGATCCTGCGTGTTCCGGTGCAGTTTCCGTGAAGGCTTGGCGCAGATTCTCTACGTACACCATGGCCAGCCGTGGAGACATCCAGGCATGGGGATTGGGACGACCGGCAACTGCCGCGTCACGGATGGACAGGGGTTCAATGCCTTGGGTGAGAGTCACCCGCGGGATACGGTCCGGCAAATTTGTATAGAAACGCTCCCGCCAACTCTCCATATCGAGACCGTTATCCACAATCAGCACAGCCCCGGCAGCCTGCCGCAGGTCACTGGGTGTGGGTTCGTAGCTGTGAACTTCGGCACCCGGCTTGACGAGGGATGTCACCTGTAGGTGGTCTCCTGCCACGGCCCGGGCCAGATCCGCCAGGACGGTGAAGCTGGCCAGCACTTTGGGGGGGCCTGTGGCGTCCTGCTGTCGCGACGGGCTGGCGGTTGTGCAGCCCGGGAGTCCCACGAGGGTGACGGCCACCGTCAGGGAGAAAAGAAAAAGAAGAGGAGGCCGGCGTGTTGTCATCTCATGGGCCGATCCGCGCACATGGACATGGACCCCAATGGTAATCTTCCCTAAGATTGTAGCGGCCTGTTTTCGGCACGGACCTCCCATGCATAGAGCCGGCGATGGCGATCCATCGATCAACGAAGGCTTCGTTCCGGAGTTGCACGAGCAATTGCAGGACCTCCCTCCCGGTATTGAGCGCCGCCGTGGTGCGCGGCGTGTGTCCGGCGAGCGGTCGAGCCGCTCTTCGAGTCGGGAGCAGGGGGGTCTGCGCATTCGTTTAAGCGACAACGAGTTGCGTGCGGCCCAGTTGATTCAGGAGCGTTTTCAGTTGCGCTCCACGGTGGCTGCGTTGGGATTCTGCTTGCGGACCATGGCGCAAATGGTGGAGCAAGGTCAACTGGGCGAAGCGAGCGTTGCCGACCAACTGCCACAACGTGGAGGGCGCCAGCCGAAACCCCGGACGCCAGCGGTGCGTCCCGATCCCCTGGCCCGACCCGCCAGGCAGCAAGCCGAGCTTCCGAACGAGGATCAGCCGCCCGGACCTGCCGAAGCTGCGGAAGCAGACGTTTTCACTGCTTCCGCCACGGACTCCCCCGGGTTGGCAGAGACGTGATGGGCCGCCAGCGGGTTCTCTCCGGTGTGCAGCCCACGGGTTCCCTGCACCTGGGCAATTGGCTGGGTGCGATTCGCAACTGGGTGGAGTTGCAGCATCGGCACGACGCTTTTTTCTGCGTGGTGGATTTGCACGCCATCACCGTTCCCCACGATCCGGCCCTGTTGGCGCGTCAGACCCGACAAACTGCGGCCCTCTACCTGGCCTGCGGGATCGACCCTCAACGGGCCACGGTTTTTGTGCAAAGCCATGTGCCAGCCCACAGTGAACTCTGCTGGCTGCTCAACTGCATCACCCCTCTCAACTGGCTGGAGCGGATGATCCAGTTCAAGGAAAAGGCCCACAAACAGGGCAGCCAGACCTCCGTGGGTCTCCTGGACTATCCGGTGCTCATGGCTGCGGACATTCTTCTGTACAACGCCGACCTGGTACCCGTTGGCGACGATCAGAAACAGCATCTGGAACTGGCCCGCAACATTGCCCAGCAGCGGCTGAACGGCCAGTTTGCCGCCCATGGGGAGACCGTTCTCAACGTGCCGGAGCCCTTGATTGTTCCCGAGGGCGCACGGGTGATGAGTCTGACGGACGGACGTAAGAAGATGAGCAAGAGTGATCCCAACGACAACAGCCGCATCAACCTGCTGGACGCCCCCGAGCTGGTGCGGAAAAAGATCAAGCGGGCCAGGACCGATGCGGTCGCAGGTCTCACCTTTGACGATCCGGAGCGACCGGAAGCGGATAATCTCCTGGCGCTCTATGCCCTTCTCGGTGTCGGGAGTCGCGCTGCGGCTGCCGAGGAGTGTGGCCGGATGGGGTGGGGACAATTCAAGGGACTTCTCGGTGAGGTGGTGGTTGATGCCCTGCGTCCCATTCAGCAACGCTATGGGGAACTCATGGCCGACCCCAGCACCCTGGACGGTGTGTTGCGCCAGGGACGACAGCGGGCGGAGACGGTGGCTCAAGCTTCTCTGGAGCGGGTACGTACGGCCCTGGGGCTAACGCCTCGACGTCAATAGGGTGCGCTTCTCGAACCGAACATTTTACGATTCGTTGTAGAAAAAATCGGTCAAGCTGCTGGCCTGTGTCCTCACCTTTGCGTTCTATGGGCTTGTGTGCGCCTCCCCGAGGCCTGACCTTGTCGATCTTCGGGACTGTCACCCTGACCTCCACGTCGCTGTTTGCCCCGGCTTTTTCCTTTTCCCCTTCTCCGGCAGCACCCCATCATTCCCAACCGGTGGCCGTAGCCAACAACGCAGCCGCCTCTCTCCCCACCCGCCACCTCCATGACATCAGCAACGGAATGGAAGCGCTGCTGCGCACCATCCGTTTTGCGGAAGGCACCTGGAGAGGTGGAGCAGAGGCTGGCTATCAGGTGCTGTACGGGGGTCGTCTGATTTCCGAGCAGTTCCCTGGTTCCGATCCCTTTTCCAAACACCCGGAGTTTGTTGTGGTGAAGCACAGCGGCCTCGACAGCGAGGCTGCTGGCGCCTACCAGTTCATGGGGACAACCTGGAACCGGGTTGCAGGCTGGCTGGGCATTGAAGATTTCTCCCCCCTCCGGCAAGACCAGGTGGCCCGCTGGCTGATTCTCAACCGTCTCAGCAGCGGGGAAGAGGCCAACATCAACAGGGGCGTCCTCACCCGTGAAGCCCTGCATCAACTGGCTCCGGAATGGGCCTCCCTGCCCACCCGTTCGGGACGTAGCTACTACGGCTACGGCCAGAGCGTGAAGTCCTGGGATCAGTTGAAAACCTTCTACGACGAACAACTGGAACTGCTGAACCGCATCGAGACGGAAGCCTGATCAAGGCTCCCGATAAATGATCCGCCCCTCCGCGTCGTTGGTGACGTGGAGGCAATCTTCCTGCATCAGGTGCTCCAGCTCGGGGCGGATCTGCTTGGGAGAGGTCCCCAGCTCGAGCACGGCGTCGTTGAACGTGAACCCTCGCACACCGCGCCGTCGGGCCAGGGCCAGAATGGACTGATCCAGGGTCGGCGGCGGCTGGTTGCCATGCGCCAAGGGTAACTGTTTAAACGATTGCACCTGTGCAGGGATCAGAAACAGGTCAATCAAACTGCCCACCCCACAAAGCCCGCCTGTGAACAGCCAGAGTAGCCCTGTTTTCCAGCGTCCCGTATAGAACCGGTGCAGGCCCGCCACCCACAACAGGGAGGGAATCCACAGTAAATAGGCCACCTCCACTCTGCGGGTTTCGTGGAGTGGAGTACGGTCTTCTCTGGAGGTCATGGAGAAATCCGGATGAGGTGCGGGGGGCATGGAGGTCTGAACTCCGGGGCTGGATCGTGAAGCCCGGATCACAGGCGGACACTGAAACCAATGACATGACTATATCCCGATTGCAGCGCCGTTGAATGCCATGAACCAGGAGAAAACAGTCGTTATTTTCTTTCTGCTCCTGGTTGCTTGCCTGATAGAAAACCGGTTCCATGTATTTGGATCGGAATGCGGCAATCATACAAAAGGAACCGTTTTTGAGGCTTTCCGGTATTTCCCCGGGATTTGAGGCAATAGGATAACGCTGAGAGTCAATGGTGACCGGTTTGCGCATTCGTCGGCTTCCTGCCCTGCAGGATAACCTGATTCCTCTGTTGGAGCACCCCCGACAACGGCAAGCCGCTGTGGTGGATCCAGGAGACGCCGAACCGGTGATCACGGCTTTGGAGCATGGGGAGATGGAGTTGGTGGCGGTGCTGTACACCCATCACCACCGGGATCACGTTGACGGAACCAGGGAGCTGCTGCGACGCTGGCCTCGGGCCATGGTGGTGGGCAACCGCAAGGATCGGCACCGCCTACCGCCCCTCTCCCGTCCCGTGACAGACGGGGACGGTTTTCTGCTGCTGGGTCGTTCCGTGGAGGTGCTGGCCACGCCGGGCCACACCGCGAACCACGTTGTCTACGTCTTACCGGCCTGTGTCGTGAACGGCCAGAGGCAACCGCCTGAACTGTTGTGTGGAGACACCCTCTTCTCCTGCGGATGCGGCCGCCTGTTTGAAGGGACACCGGCCCAGATGCTCGGTTCATTGCAGCGCCTGGCGGCTCTGCCTGCTGACACACGCATCTGGTGTGCCCATGAGTACACCGCCAGGAACGTGGCCTTTGCTCTTGATCAGGATCCCCACAACCCGTTCCTGCACTCCTTTGCCCGACACGTAGAGCAACTGCGCCAGGCCCAACTGCCAACCATCCCGTCACGTCTGGAGACGGAACTGCAGGTGAACCCTTTCCTGCGCTGCCATACCCCCGCCTTACAGGCGGCCACGGGCAAGACGGATCCTGTAGACGTTCTGGCGGAGCTACGCAAGCGGCGCACGGGTTAACGGTCTGGCCAGCGCTCCTGACGGGGATCTCCCTGGCAGGTTGAGCAGCGCCTTGGGGACCGTTACAGAATGGAACCATCCTGTTGAACCGTCCCGTGACCTCCAGCACCACCACAACGACCTGGCGGGTACGGCTTGTTCATGCCGAGTTGGGGGCACGGGTGGTGGAAGCCAGTTGCGAGGAGGGGGGGCAGGTGTTGGCCATGGCGTTTGGTGAGGCCACCACCGCCGAGGTGGCTGAAGACCGAGCCCGCCGCCGGGCCGCCCGGCTGCTTGAGACACACCTGGCTCCAGCACCACCGTTGTCCGGAAGCCCACCGGTATCCGGAGAAGAAGACCGGTCCGGAGCGCCGGAGCCACCATCGTCCTCCCTTCCTGCTTCGCCTGCCCCTGTAGACGCGCCAGTGACGCCGGCAGACA